>NZ_CAKZTI010000049.1 GCF_937921625.1 uncultured Campylobacter sp.
GCGATCATAGCCGACGAGGCCGCGATCGGCGTGATAAATCAAAAAACGACCGCCGTGCGCATCATCCCCAAAGGCAAAGAGGGCGATACGCTGGAATTTGGCGGCCTGCTCGGCAGCGCGCCCGTGATGAGCGTAAATAAAAACTCATCGGCGGACTTCATTGCTCGCGGCGGCCAGATACCAGCACCTATTCATAGTTTTAAGAATTAAAATTCTCATAGCCTGCGATGACTTACGGCGGGCTATGGGTATGGGGACTTAAATTTGATCGTGTGGTAAAATAAAAAGTATGCCAAATGATGGACGGTGCAAAGTGCTTGTTTGAAATAGGAATTTGATACCTAAAATTTAGGTATTTGTAAAATTTTATCAATTAACTGATATTTTTTATCTAGCACTGGTATTTCTATCGTGTCATATTTTTCCATTTCTATTAGTTTTATAGCCACCGGTGTGCTTGGTGTGATCATCCCAAGCTCAGGTTTACTAACATCAGAAACCAAATACGGCCAAATAGTATTGTCTTTTATATCTTTTAGAAAATACAACCCCATAGCACATATACAATCAATATCTAAAATTTGTTTTTCATCTTCATAAACATCGCCGATCATTTTTGATCTTAATGTAACATAGTCATTTATATTTTGATCTGTTATATATTTTGTAGAAATTTCATTTGTTTTTATATTTTTTAGCGTATATACCAATAGGCAGTAGTTTGGTGGATTAAATTTCTTATAATATGCCTTCTTTATTCGTTCTAACTTTTGTTCTTGCCTTTTATTTATAGCGACCAATCTGTCAATTTCCGCTTGTGACCTTTGATTCGCTTCTCTAACTATTTCATCTGTATCGCTACAACCGGAAAAGAAAAATGCTATAAATATGGGAAATAGATATTTTTTCATATCACGCCTTATTTTCTAGTAATAGCTTAATTAACTGTTGATTATTTTCTCTCAATAAAATTTTTGAACTATGAGAAACCATGGCTGGAATTTTAGATTTATTATCCATAATTACATCATTGTTTTTAATGTCAAAAAGTTTAAGTAAATGGCATTTTTTAGCTTCTTTTTCAATACTCACAATTTCAGCAGCACAGTCAAATTTTTCTTCAGCTATCAGGTAGATGAATACGATATCATTTAGCTTAAATTTACTATGATATTGTTGCCAAGATATATGTTCTAAAATATTTAGGGACTTTGCCTTCTCTGTATCATACGTTTTTAATAAGAAATACGCCACGATTCGCCCTTTGCTTAAAATTTAATAAGTATGATTTTAGCAAAAAGAAAAAGATCATGTCAATAAAGTATCGGTAAAATTTAGATAATGGTAGAATATTTTAAAAAATCTTTACTTGAAATTTTAGTAGAAAATAAAAAATTATTTTGAAAAGCACGAATCATAGCAATTGCTTGAGTTTTTTTGTGGCCTTTGTTTTATGATGTAGAATATGTGAATGATGAATGTTTATTGTTCAGATGTCCTCGAGCATATAAAAGACACTATGTGTTTCTTATAAAAAATGAAATTTAAAATGCTTGCAGTAAAATTTGCAGTAAGTATTTTCTAAGCGCAATCGCGCGAATAAGGAGGCAAAATGCAAGGAGGTTTCAAAAGCTCTGGCGGCGGTTTAGGCGGTTCGGGTAGCATGGGCGGAGGCTTCGGCGGTATGTGAAACCCCTTCAATCAAGGCAGGCTCGCAGACGCAAAGCGCTTCGGCATCATATCGGCGGCGCTTATGCTGATTTCTGCGCTTGCGGAGCACCTACCGGGCGGCGAGGGGCTATTTAGCATCAGGGCGTGCCTGGGCCTGGGCTCGCTCATCCTTCTTTATCGCGCGGCGAAAGGTATCTCCGAGCTTGCGGGCAGCGATACCGTTTCCAACGTAAAATTTATAATTATCACCGCGATTGCCTATGCGGTTGCTTCGATATTGCAAAATCGCGCCCTTACGATTATCGGCGCGCTGGCGGTTCTGTTTTTCATCGCTAGGCTTATACTACAGGCTGTATAAAGACACGCAAAACGCGCTATTTCTGATCGCCGTGGGGGTTTCATTCGCGGGCGGCATACTGTCCGTCATCTCTGAGGGCGGCTCGCGCATATCCGTGCTGATGGACTTTGCAGCGCCTGCGGCATTTTTGTTCGCGTGGCTTCGGATGAAAAAGATCGCTTAGCGCTTTTGTGCCTGCCAGCCTAAGAAGCGAGCCAAATTCTTTCGGCGCGGATTAAATACAGCGCGCAAAACAGGCGCAGCGTCAAAATTTTAAAAGACGACGCGAAAATATGAGGCGGAAATAAAATGCAAAAAATGGCTTGGAAATTTGGCGAGCTTGAAAAGGTCGCGACGGACGAGGGCTTCATTTGGTACGCGGAGCTGAAGCTAAAAAGTGAAAGCTTCGGTGAGGTGCCGTTTTGCCTCGTGTCTGCAGATACGGCGGATGTGGACGATGAGACGATCTTGCTCGCGCAGCGCATCGCCCGAGACATCGATCGGTACGTAAAAGACGCCCTCGCCTTCCTGCGAGACGAGCTTAGGCGCGAGTGTCGTTTGGGCGAGGATGAGCTTAGGCTGCTTGACGCGCCCGTTTGCGATCTGCCGTTTGAGCTTCCGCAATGCACGTTTTACGCGCGCGATACGCAGTGGTTGATGAGGTTTGCCGAGGGCGCGCTTGATATTTGCGATCCTTTCGGCATCGGGGTGATTTTCGAGGGCGAAAGACCGCTGCGCGTGGAAAATTTAGAGCTTAGCAGAGAGTATTAACCGCGGATAAAATTTTAAATTTAGAGGCGATTTTAAAATTTACGCAGCGCGCAAATCGGCGCACAATGGCGCGCTCCCTCAGGTAAATTTAATCGCGGCTTGTTGTCGTTTTGAAATTTTGTGGCGCACTGCAGCGGCTAAGATACGCTTTGACAAGATAGCGTCTAAATTTCATTTCCCGCGCCGTGCAAATACTTCGTTCGTGCTCTTAAAAGCGAGCGTTTATGACGGCGGCGCAAATTTAGGTGCAGGCTTGTCGGAATTCTGCGTAAAATTTTGAAAGTATCCGCGCGCAACGGCGAGTAAAAAGCGTGCGCAAACTTGGCGTCTGGGCGCATGTCCGCTCATAGCCGCTACGGATTGAGCGAGCGAAGCTATAGAATTTAACGCAGGGCGCGCGCGGGGAAAAGTCGAAGATAGGTGCGGAGAGATACAAAAAAAGCGTAAAGGCGCGCGGCGGTATAGAGTGGGGTAGTGCGGGCTGCCGCAAATCGGGCTCGCAAATTGCGGATCGAAAGCGAGTTGAAACAAAAAGCTCGGTGCGCGGATTTGTGGATAAGGAAGTCGACGAGAGCAAAAAGCTCGGCGCATATATTTACGGATCGGGCGTCTAGGAAAGGACGGGACGCGCACCGCGAATTTAGCGATTTGGCGCGCAGAACGCGAATCAAAAAGCGCCGTAAGCAAAGAGGCGCGCAGCGAAATTTTGCGCTCCTTGAAATTTTATAAAATTTTGCCGCAAAATTTACACTTTTTAAAATTCTATAAAATTCTGCTTGCAGAGCTTGCCCGTGAAATTTTTAAAGCTCTTGGCGGTCTTTTTTGAAATTTATGAAGCAGATCGCCGCGCAAGCGCCGCCGAGTAAAATTTGAGATCGAAGCAAGCTGAAAGCTTAAATTTTAAGCGCGGGTAAATTTGGCTCGCAAATTGTGGATCGGGCGTATGCGATGACAACGGCGCGGAGCGCAAATTTAGCGAGAAAACGAGAAAAATGATGTATAAATTTCGCGCGCAAACTATCTTAAATTTAACGAACAAATCTTAAAACCGCTCTCGCAACATCCCACTTCAAACTAGTAAATTTTAAAATTTCACCGTGCGGCATTCCTGCGCGAATTATTTAAATTTAATGATTAAATTTCAAAATTCGCCGTCTCGCATCACGCCCAAATTAACACTCTATCTCGCAGCATTTAGCGCGCAGATCGCGCAAATTTCATGCTCTGTCTGACGGCATTTGGCGCGTGAATTTCGCTCTGTGTACGCGCGCAAATTTTATGCTCCGCCAGGTGGAATTTAACGCTCAAATTTCACGACGAAATTTCACGGCGTTTCGAGTCTCGCGATTTACAGCTTCCTAAGCTTCGCGATCTCATCGCGTAGCGCCGCGGCCTTTTCAAACTCCAGAGCGGCTGCGGCTTCGAGCATCTGCTTGCGGAGCTCCTTTACGATCTTGGCGCGCTCGGCGGCAGGCATCTTCTCTAAATTGGCACCCTTTCTTAAAATTTCGGTGCCGTCCTCGATCTTTAGGCTATTCTCGATATTGCGGCTCGCAGAATGCGGGGTTATGCCGTGGGCGCGGTTGTATTCATCTTGAAATTTACGGCGCTTTTGGGTGATGTCGATCGCCTCTTGCATCGAAGCGGTGATCTTTTTGCAAAACATCACGACCTGCCCATGCACGTTTCGCGCGGCTCGCCCCATCGTCTGAATTAGGCTCGTGCGCGAACGCAAAAAGCCCTCCTTATCGGCATCCATGATCGCGATAAGGCTTACTTCGGGCAGATCGAGCCCCTCGCGGAGCAAATTTATACCGATTAGCATATCGTATTCGCCGCTGCGTAGGCCGCGGATGAGCTCGTTGCGCTCAATCGCATCGATGTCCGAGTGCATATATTTGACCTTAAGCCCAAGCTCTAGATAGTATTTGCTCAGCTCCTCCGCCATCTTTTTGGTTAGCACGGTCACTAAGATCCGCTCGCCGCGCGCGATGACCTCCTTTGCCATATCGTGTAAAATTTCGACCTGGTTGTCGCTGTCTTTTAAGATAATCTGCGGATCGAGTAGTCCCGTCGGGCGCAGTATCTGCTCATATACGGCTCCGCGGCTAAGATCCAGCTCGTAATCATTTGGCGTTGCGGAGACGAATAGAAATTTAGCTTTTTTGTTGATAAACTCATCAAACATCAGCGGACGGTTATCAAGTGCTGATGGCAGGCGGAAGCCGTACTGCACGAGCGTCTCCTTACGGCTGCGATCTCCTGCAAACATACCGCGAAACTGCGGCAGGCTCACGTGGCTTTCGTCGACGATGACGAGATAGTCCTTGCCCTTGCTCTCGTAATAATCAAAGAGCGAATAGGGCGTCTCGCCCGGCTTTTGGCCGGTCAGATAGCGCGCGTAGTTTTCGATCCCCTTGCACATCCCCGTAGCGCCCAGCATCTCAAGATCAAACTCCACTCGCCCTTTCAGCCGCTGCGCCTCTACGAGCTTGCCCGCGTCCTCGAAAAATTTCAACCTCTGCTCAAGCTCCTCCTCGATCCCTTTAATCGTTGATTTCAGGCGCTGCTCGCCCACGATGAACTGGCTCGTCGGATAAAGGATAAATTTTTTGACGCTCTGCGTCTTTTTGTTTTCGAGCACGTCTAGATGATACATCGCCTCTATCTCGTCGCCGAAAAACTCGATCCTAAATGCCTCGTCGTTAAAATACGCGGGATAGATGTCGATCACGTCGCCGTTTACGCGAAAATTCCCGCGATCAAAAAAATCGTCGTTGCGTTTGTAGCCCATATCGACGAGCTTGCGAAGTAAAAATTTAGTGCTAAATTTTGATCCGATCTCAAAAAACAGCACCATGCCTTTATATTCGGCGGGATCGCCCAGGCCGTAGTTTGCCGAAACCGACGCTACGGTGATGACATCATCAAAGCTCAGCAGGCTTGCAGTGGCGCTTAGCCGCAAGCGCTCGAGCTCTTGGTTTACGTCGCTGTCCTTTTCGATGAAAAGATCCTGCCTGGGGATGTAGGCCTCGGGCTGATAGTAATCGTAGTAGCTGATGAAATACTCGACGTGATTTTGCGGGAAAAAGCCCTTAAATTCGCTATAAAGCTGCGCCGCGAGAGATTTATTATGCGTCATTACGAGCGCGGGAATTCCGAGGCGCTTGATGATATTTGCCATGCTGAAAGTCTTACCCGAGCCGGTAACGCCGAGAAGAGTTTGGTATTTGTTGCCGCTTTGAAAGCCCGCGACGATGCCTTCGATCGCTTTTTCTTGATCCTCGCTCGGAGAGAATTTGCTCTCGATTTTAAAATTTTGCAAAATTTTTCCTTTTTTAAAGCCAAAATTGGGTAATATTTTTATTTAAATTATATCAGAAAAGGCGAAATAATGGAATCAATCTTTGACGAAGAGAAAAAGGTCGAGGGCTTAAGCAATAAAGTAGCTGAGCTGATTAGACGCTATAGCGAAGCTAGAGACGAAAACGAAAAGCTACGCACAGAGCTAGCGACGGTCAAGGCGCAAAACGAGGCTTTGGGAATGCAGCTTGGCACGCTAGAAAATGATCTGGCGTATCGTAAGATGAGCGATGAGGATCTAAGTAAGCAGATCGACGATATTTTGGCAGGCGATAATTTAGGCGAGAAATGAAAGAAATTTCGGTTCAGCTGACGAGTAAGTCTTTGACGAAAAAATACGCGATAAGCCTGGATGATGACTTTGCGAAGGTCTTCGGTAGGGACTGGCGGATTTTAACTCGCGGCAGCGATCATCTGGATGCGGGCGAACTACTTGAAGCCTATATCCAAAAAAGCTATGAAAATTTTATGCTTAATAAAAAAATAGATGCCTTGGTAAAAGACATCGACGAAGGAGTAAAATGATGAAAATGAGAAAAGGTGCGGCAGTAGGCGGCGGCGTAAGCGGGATAATATTTTTAGCTATTATAATCTTCGTGATAGTAAAAATAATATATCCTAAATTAAGCGGTGCTAAGGATGAGGTTTTAGTGAAAGCTTATGCAGTCGAGCTTGAAGGCGTATTTAAAGATATACAACGCGACTACTTAAATCAAGGAAATTTTCGCGAGCTAAAGAGCATGACGGGCTCCAGACAGTTTAGTGATAGTGATCTAGAAAAAACCGTCACTTTAAATCAATCCTTTGATTACGGCGTAGGACCGAAACTCAAAAACGATATGATCTTTTGCGCGACGATCACCTTACGTCAAGATAGTGATGGATATTTTTTCGAGACCTCGAATATCAATCGCAACAGGGAGCGATGCGAAGCATTTCATAAAGATACGACCTATATGAAGTTAAATGGCTTTAGGATAGGCAAATAATTTTTAAAATTTAATCGCGCGACTGCTATGGATTCATAAAGCGTATGTGTAGCATGAGCGCGATAGTGCTAGTGAAGTGCGATAAGCCGTACATCGCGGCTCGCACCTCGTGCCAAAAACATGCTAATATTTCAAGAATTCATCTTTATAGGTATTTTTTAAAATTTAGCTTTAAAATTGGCATTTTTACATTTATATTGACAGCTTATCGGCTAAATTTTAATCATATTTTAGTTTGTAATTCATATCGGTCATGATTTATGCTATTGCGGTTAAATTTATGAAATGGGTGCTTTGAAGCTATGCCCCTCGCGTGACGCGATGCGAGCTGAGATTTACGAAAAGTGCCTTATAAAACAAGCGTATTAAAGCAAAATATCAAGATTATCTTAAATTCATGAAATTCGCACTCTAAAAGTGCGCGGAATTTCATCGGCGCGGGTTTTAAATTTTTCACATAATTTTTATCGCCGATTCTCAACCGCCGATTTGATCCAACTACGCAAATAATCTAGCTGCTGCGGTGTATGGAACCAATGCTCGCCGTTTTTCATAACGCTTAAGTCGCAGTCGAACTTCTGCGCAAAATTTTTGACGATGTAAAGAGGCGTCATATCGTCGTTTTCTGCATATAGAATTCTACTGGGCGTTTCCCATTTTGTGATCGGATTGTTCAAAACAAAACTCCAATATTCCCAAAAAAGCGGTTGCCAGACAGGGGTCAAAATCATCCGCTCTTGCTTCAATCGCTCCTCGCTGACGCCAGCCCTACGCATAATATTTGAAATAACGTATTTCATATCAAGTATCGGCGAGATGAAGAGGCAGTCGCTAAGCTTTTCGTCGCGGAAGCTTTGCAGGCCGAGCCATGCCCCTAGGCTAACGGCAAATAGCGCGACCTCGCCCCAGCGCTTCTTTGCATACGATAAAATTTCGCGAAATTCCAAAATAGCGCGCCGCGGATCGCAAGAAGCGGGCTCGTGCCGCCTCTGTCCGTGTCCGGGCAAGTCAAAGCTAATAACCTGCCGGCCTTGCTCGCAAACGACGGAAGCCAAAAACTCCGCATCATCTTTGCTTCCGTACTGCCCATGAGCGTAGATATAAACCTTTTTCGAGCGGCTCCCCCAAATGGCGGCGGGAACGCCACGTATCTCAATCGCGCTCTTTTGCATTTTTCGTTCCTTTAAATTTTTTGCGTCGATACCCGCATTTTGCGGCAATGCTACAAGCAAAACCATAAATATTGCTGAAAATTTAATAGCACGCCCTGCTAGACTGCCTGCGATTAGCGATAAATTTTAAAATTTTACGCGCGAGCTGTACCTGCCGCTTTGTTTTAAATTTAGCCGCACAAAATTTTAAGCGGCATAATTTTGATTCTTGCAGAGCAATTAAATTTTTATGTCTTAGAATTCTGCAGGTTACGCGAGTCGCGAATAAATACCGCTTAAATTTTAAATTTCAAGCGGGCTCACGCCTCAGAAGTTAAAATTTGCACTAATTTCATAAGCCGCGCTCAGGAT
Source organism: uncultured Campylobacter sp. (assembly GCF_937921625.1). Lineage (GTDB taxonomy): Bacteria > Campylobacterota > Campylobacteria > Campylobacterales > Campylobacteraceae > Campylobacter_B. The sequence continues at coordinate 8,655 of NZ_CAKZTI010000049.1, forward strand.
ACGGTTTTTAAAATTTCGGTGCTTGATAGTGCTCGTAATCGCGCTGTGTTTGCCATGAGCACATCCAAAAAGCTTAAAAAATCAATCCCGCGGCGCCGAACTTGACCCCTAAAGAGATAACTATCAAAACCCCAAGCCCCGCGAAAAAGCCCGCCAGCACGTCATCCAGCATCACGCCGAGCCCGCCTGGTACGTCGCGATCCACGCGCCCGATGATCGATGGCTTGCGGATGTCAAACGCCCTGAAAAACAGCAGTGCCAAAATCATCGCGACGATCGATATCCTGCTGCTCTCAAAGCCTGCGATCAGCTCCGGCAGCGGCAGCGAAAAGATCTCGCCCACGGGCGCTGCGACGCACATCGCGATCCACACCCCCACGACTTCGTCGATGACGATCTCGCTGTTATCGTGCGAGCAGGTCCGCTTCTCGTAATCGCCTACGATCTTAAGCGAGACGAAAAAGACGAGGCCGGCGCACAAAAACAGCGTCACCTCGCCCGCGAGCATCAAGACCGCCAGCCCCGCTATCCAGCCTGCGATGCTGCCCCAGGTGCCGGGCGCGGGCTTTAGCAGCCCCGCGCCGAAAAATGTAACGAAAATTTTATCCATAATTGTCCTTTTAAATTTTGCTTTTTAAAATTTTACCGCTTATTTTAATTAGAGCATCTGCTCGCGCGAAAATTTTAAATTCGCCCACGTACAGAAATTTTAAATTTCGTTCGTGCATGTAAAATTAATTTGCCCACCCGCACGAAATCAGTTCTACCCGCTCGTCACAAAAATTTCGCTCACTAACGTATGAATTTTAAAATTTTAAAATTTTGCTCGCCTGCGTGGAGATTTCAAACCCGTCCGCAAACGCACGGCATTTTGCGCGAGCGAGCAGTCATTGCGCTGCATCCGAGTTTTGCGCTGTAACTCGCAGCAACCGCTTAATTTTAAAATTTTAAGCTCGCTTGCCGAAAACTTAAAATTTAGATCCGCTACACTGCTAATTACGCATATGCCGCGCCTTAAAATTTTAAATCCGCTTCGTCGCATGATTTTATTGCGTCGTTATAAATTTGCTACGAAGCCGAGTCTTTAAAATTTAAAGCTCGTTTTATCGCGCTGTTAATGCTTTAAAAATTTAGCTTCGTTGCGCCACAAAATTTTACGCCAAATCTGCATTCGCCGCTCTTTATGCTATAAAATTCCGTGCAGTCCTTTCTTTCCGCACTATGAAATTTTACTTTACGTCTAGCCGCCGTAAATTCTAACGCCACGAAATTTTACCCTCTGCCTAGATGCCGCAAATTCCACATCATTTTTGCGTTGCGCCCTCAAACGCTACGTCTTTAGCGCGCTGGTTTGGTACAGCTGCATCAGCTGTTCGTAAAACTCGCTCTCGCCGTGGCTCTGCAAGATCCCGCTGTTTGGAAAAAGCTCGTCGTAGAGCTTTTGCAGATCTGAAAACCGCGCGGGAAAAAGCTCGCTTAAAATCATCGCCGAGATTTCCTTGCGCATAAAAATTGCGGGTGGCAAAATCCCCGCGCGCAGCAGAGCCTTGAGATTTTGCGCGCGGTAATGCACGTGATGATGAGCGCCGTGAGGGCAGTTTTTGGTGCTTACGAGCACCTTGCACTTCTCGCAATAGACGTATTCCGGCATAAGCAAAATCTCGATTTCGCCGCGCTTTTGATACTCGTCCAGCACCGAATGCACGCCGCCACCTTCGAAAAATAGCTCCATATTTGCGTGATTTTGCCCAAAAATTATTTTGTTTATACCTAAATTTTTCGCGATCGCGCACTGCAGGGCAGGCTTGTCGTCAAAAATTGCAAGCGAGCCCAGATCGATCATCATAGCGCGTTGCGCGACCAAAAAATTCTGCAGTAAATAGCTTAGCGTTTTTTTGCGTAGCTCGTAGGGCAGGGCATCCGCGCTGCTCGTGCCGGTTAAAAAAATCACCACGAAATCCGCCTTATCGATCATATGCCTAATCAGCCGCTCATGCACGCGGTGGATCGGATCGGCGCAGGTAAAAAACGCTGAAATTTTAGGCGCGGCAAGCGAGCTTGCGACTTTTTTTATGCGCGCGATTTGCTCTGCAAGACCATTTTTTAGCAGCGTGATGCGCCCCTGCACCGCAGTTTGCTCTGCGTACGCGTTTTGAAACACCGAGTCTGCGACCTCGCTTGCGCTTGGGGCATAAACGTCGCTAACGTCTATGCGCGCTACAAGCTCGCAAGAAGCGGGATTTTTGATGAAATTTTCAGTGGAATTTGAGATAAAATTTCCCACCGAATTTGCTACGGATTTTGTATCTGTGCTGCAAACGCGATTGAGTGCGGAATTTTCGGCAAAGCTCTGCGCGGAATTTACCGCAGATTTTTCACTGGAGCTTTTCTCCGAATCCAAAGCGGCGTTGTTTGCAGATTTTACATCTGTGCTGCGAGTAAAAGTTTGATCATGGCACGCGGCAAGGCTTTCTATATGGTCTAAGCCCTCGCTTGTGGCGTTTATAGCGCTTTGCGCACTTGCAGTGCGCGCAAAATCCGTGCCGCTTTTCGCAAAACTCTGCTCGTTTTGCGCCGCGGCAGAAACTCCATCCTGCAAGTTGCGCGATTCTTTAGCTAGCAAATACGCACCACTTTCGCCGCTAAGCGAATTTTTGGCGCGTTCGGCTATGCCGTCCTTGCGGAGATAAAGCTCTAAAATATCGCCCTTTTTTGCGTCCGCGCAAGAAAAAACGAAATTTATGCCGCATACGCTAAGCTTGCTTGGGCGCAGTAGCTCGCAGCTCTTGCCGAAAGCGCCGTTTGCGAGCAGGCTCAAGACGTTTAGGTCGGAGCGCGAGATCACTATCTTGCGGATTTGCGTTGCGCCATTATTTGTGCCTTTGCTCTCGCTTCCGACTTGCTCTGCTTTTAAATTTCTTGCCGCGTCCTTAGCTCGCGCCTCGTCTTTTCTGGCATTACTAGCTTTTGACATTTTTAAATTCCGCATTGTTTTTAAATCACGCTTTGCTTTTGAGTTCTGTGATGCTTTTAAATTTTGCTTCGCTTCTAAATTCTGCGCCGCGTCACTCGAAGCTTTTGCGATGTTTAGAGGTTTTGTGCCGCTTGAAATCCCTTCGCTTTCAAGCGGTTTTATTTCGTTTAAATTGCCGGTATCGCGTGAAATTTCTGTCCCGTCTGCGATCCATGCCGAGCGCGCGCGGCTATTTTTTTCTTGCGATGCCATATTTTTTCCTTTTCTCCCAAAGCGATTTTCGAGAAATCCCAAGTGCCGCCGCCAGATCGGAGTCGAAATACTCGTCTTGGTGCGCTACGATCGTGAGCTTTACGTATTCTTCGATGCTTAAAATTTCACTGCGTTCTTTGCTGCTGCCAAGCGTAATTTCGTCGTTAAAGCCCTTTTGCGCGCCGATGGATCCGGCAATTAGGCGCATGGATTTGGTTTTGCTTATAAATTTTTCCTTCTGCGCGCCGCTTAGGCTATCGAAATCTGGTGCGTAAAAAATCTCCGCGCCGCGTTCTAGCAGCTCAGGGCCTTGTGCGGATAGAATTTTAAGGCGCGATTTTAGCGCAAGCGCGATCTTAAATACCGCCGCAGCCCGCGCTGCCGCATCACCGCGCAAAAGAAGCGGGAATTTTATCTGCGCTAAACGCGCGGGCGGTATCTCGCACAAAAGGGAGGCCTCTTTAAGCAGCGCCTCGTAGGCTTCGTTTTGCGATTTTAGCGAGCGAAACTGCGCGTAATGCTCGATCTTTTTGATGAGCTCCTCTATCATAAAAGGCTTTTGGATATAATCCGTCGCGCCCGCTTTTACGGGGTTTAGCACCGTTTCGCTATCGACGTAAGCGACCATCAAAATTATGATCGAGCGCCTAAATTTCTCGATCAGCGGATAAAAGCTCGCGCCGCTCCAGCTCGTAGAGAGCAGCACCGCCTCAAACTCCTCCGTAAGGCCCGCCGCGGTCGCCAAACTCGCCGCGTTAGTGCATTCATGCCCCAGCGCGCCGAGTTTGTTTGCGATACTTTGAGCAAGATAGCTTTCGCTCTCGATTATTAAAATTTTCATACGTCCTGCGCCTTTGCTGCGTACTTTTGCCAGTCGTAAAATTTCAAACTCACCGCAGCCTGCGCGGCGATGCCTTCGCTTCTGCCTGTAAATCCCAGCCCTTCGGTCGTAGTCGCTTTGACATTGACGCGGGCACAGTTTAAAATTTCGCTTAAAATCTCTTGTATCTGTGCTTTGTAGGCGCCGATCTTCGGGCGTTGCGCGATGATCGTAATATCGGCGTTTACGAGCTCGTAGCCGTAGCCTCTGACGCGCCGCATTACCTTTCGTAACAGTTCCTTGCTATCCGCACCTTTAAATTTGACGTCGCTATCGGGGAAAAGTTCGCCGATGTCGCCCAGCATCGCTGCGCCGCAAATAGCGTCGATTAGGGCGTGGATTGCTACGTCGCCGTCGCTGTGCGCGATCAGCGCGAATTCGCACGGGATCTGTACGCCGCCGAGCACGATGCCCGCGCCTTTTTCAAGCGCATGCACGTCGTAACCCGTACCGCAAAAGATATCGTGCGAGCAGGGTTTTAAATTTAGCGCCGCCAGATCGCTTGCGCGCGTGATCTTAAGCGCGCCCACTTCGCCTTTTATAAACTCCAACCGTCCGCCCGCGCTACCGACTGCTGCGCTGTCGTCGGTAAAAATTTCGCTTCCTTCAAGCGCCTTTTTAAGTAGCGCCGTGCGCGAAAGCTGCGGCGTTTGGATGAGGCGCAGCTCCTCTCGCTCCACAATGCGCTCGCCGAGATAGGTCGTGTCGTTTACGCCAAGATAGGGGCTGATACAGTCCGCGCTGCCTAAATTTCGTATCAGCGAGGAGATCAGCCCTGGCGAAATTTGCGCGCGGGCTACGTCGCTTACGAGCACGAGCTCGCTCTCTACGAGCCGCAGCGCGTTTTTTAGCGAGCTTTGGCGATTTGCGCCGCCGGGGGCGAAGTGAAATTTTAAATTTGCAGAGCCGCATTCATCTGCACCGCATTCGACTTGAGCTTTAAAATTTTCCGCGCCCCGCGGCTTGCTTGCGTCGTTTAGATCGTCTGCGCCGCATTCGACCTCGTCCTGCTCGCTTTGAAATTTATACTCGCTCGTGTCGCACTCTGCACTTCCTCTGCGCTCAGAGGCCAAGCTGCACGCATAAAGGCGCTCGCAATAGCTCACGTCCTCCTCGTTTACGGCGATTATGATTTTTTTAAATGGGTGCGCCCGCGCGATATTTTGCGCGACGTATTGCCAAAGCGGCAGCTCGCCTACGCGCAGCCACTGCTTTTTGACGGGGAGACCAAACCTGCTCGAATCGCCCGCAGCGAGCAAAATCAGCGATATATCTTTCAAATTTTATCCTTGAAATTTTGTTACGAAATTATACGTATTAAAAATGAAAGCAAAATTAATCGCGGCTTGCGCACTGAAATATCTTAATCTTAGGCGTAAATTTACACGGCGCGGCGGTAAAATTTCATCCTGCGTTACGAAAATAAACGGCAAAAGAAAAGTAAGGATTAATGAAATTTGTTATATTATACGCGCATTTTTAAGAAGCGAGGCGAAAATGACCGAAAGCTGCGTATCACAGATCTATTTTGCAAAAAAAGGCGAGCCGACGCCGCAGATGAGAGAGGTCGCGCAAAGCGAGCGCATGGACGTGCGGGCCTTGTGTGATCTGATCGCGCAAGGAAGAGCGATCATCCCCGCAAACGTTAATCATAAAAGCCTAAAACCCATCGGTATCGGGCGCGCGCTGCGGTGCAAGATCAACGCAAACATCGGCTCTTCGGGCACGACGAGCGATATCGAGGGCGAGCTGGAAAAGCTTGAGGCTTGCTTAAAGTACGGCGCCGATACGGTGATGGATCTGAGTACGGGCGGCGATCTTGACGAGATCCGCGCCGCGATAATCGAGCGCTCGCCCGTACCCATAGGCACGGTGCCGATCTATCAGATGATCCATGAGCTGGGCGATATTAAAAATTTAAAAACGAGCGCTATTCTTAACGCGATCGAGAAGCAGGCGCGGCAGGGAGTGGATTATTTCACGATCCACGCGGGCTTTAAGCTCGAGTTTATGCCGCTGCTATCCCGTCGCAAGATGGGCATCGTAAGCAGAGGCGGCTCGCTAATAGCGTCGTGGATGATGAAATTTCACAAGCAAAACCCCTTCTACGAAGCGTTTGATGAAATTTGCGATATCTGCGCCGCCTACGACGTATCGCTATCTCTAGGCGACGGCTTGCGCCCGGGTTGCTTATACGACGCGACCGATAGGGCGCAGCTTAACGAGCTTGAAATTTTAGGCGAGCTAGCCCTGCGCGCGAATGAAAAAAATGTGCAGGTGATGATCGAGGGTCCGGGACACATTCCGTTTAATGAGATCGAGCTTAATATGCAGCTAGAGCGCAAGCTCTGCCGCGACGCGCCGTTTTACGTGCTGGGGCCGCTTCCGACCGACATCGGCGCGGGCTACGATCACATCAGTTCGGCTATCGGCGGGACGATGGCTGCGTATTGCGGCGCCAGCATGCTCTGCTACGTAACGCCGAAGGAGCATCTGGGGCTTCCCAATGCAAAAGACGTCAGAGAGGGCATCATCGCGCACAAAATCGCCGCTCACGCCGCGGACGTCGCGCTAGGCAAAGCGGGCGCGATAGAGCGCGATCACGCGATGAGCGATGCGAGGTATAATTTTGATTGGAACAGGCAGTTTGAGCTTAGCTTCGATCCTGCGCATGCGCGCGAACTGCACGACGAGAGCTTGGGCGATGAAATTTACAAAGGCGCGGAGTTTTGCTCGATGTGCGGACCGAAATTTTGCGCATATAAAATCAGTAGAAATTTAACCGAAAATAAGGAGAAAGAATGAGTAAAGACGAAGTCTTAAATTTGCTTAAAAGCGTGATCTATCCGGGCTTTTCTAAAAGCATCGTGGATTTTGGATTTGTAAAAGAGGTCGAGATCGGCGATAGAATTTTCGTAGGGATCGAAATCCCCAGCGCCAAGCCGGAGATCGCAGCAGAGCTCAGATCGGCGGTGCAAAAGGCGCTAGGGGCGGATGCCGAAATTTTAATCAAACAGCCCAAGATCGCCGAGGAAAAGAGCAACTCTCGCAGCGGCAAAAATATCGCGCCGCAGATCAAGCATTTCGTGATGATCAGCAGCGGCAAGGGCGGCGTAGGCAAGAGCACGACGACGCTAAATTTAGCCATCAGCACGGCAAAGCTCGGCAAGAGAGTGGGGATTTTGGATGCCGATATTTACGGACCGAATTTGCCGCGAATGCTGGGGGAGGATAAGACGCAAGCAAGCGTCGTGGGGCAGAAGCTAAAGCCGATCTTAAGCCACGGCGTGGAGATGATGAGCATGGGCGTGCTGATGGAAGAGGGCGCGAGCCTCATCTGGCGCGGCTCGATGATAATGAAAGCGATCGAGCAGCTGCTAAAAGACGTGGCGTGGAGCGATCTGGACGTGCTGTTTTTGGATATGCCTCCAGGCACGGGCGATGCGCAGCTTACGCTCGCTCAGAGCGTGCCGGTGACGGCGGGCGTGTGCGTCACGACGCCGCAGACGGTCGCACTGGACGATAGCGCGCGCGGGCTTGATATGTTCGAAAAGCTCCACATCCCGATCGCAGGCCTTATCGAGAATATGAGCGGCTTCGTCTGCCCCGATAACGGCAAGGAGTACGATATCTTCGGTCGCGGCGGCGCGCAAAAGCTGGCGCAGCGATACAACACCGAGGTAATCGGCGAGATCCCGATCGAGATCGCTATCCGCGAGGGCGGCGACAGCGGCAAGCCGGTAAGCTTCTATGCGCCCGATTCTTTAAGCGCGAAGCGCTACGAAGATGCCGCGCGCAAGCTGTGGGAGAAGATCGAGAAGATCGACCGCGAGGAGCTGGCGGATAACTCCGCAATCCAGCCGGTGATGGACGGCAAGAGCGCCTGCTCGAATTAGGACTTTGGCGGACGCGTCGTCAAATTTAGCGCGGAATTTCTCTTGAATTTTGCAGATTGAAATTCAACGCGGAATTTTATACTTTGGAATTTCACGCCTAATTTTGCTGCAAATTTTATAGTGCTCGTAAAATTTCGGTATGCAAATCCGTCATAAAATTTTGCCCGTAAATTTCGCGGGCAAAATTTCACGCGGGTTTTGCGGCTTGGAATTTCACGCTGAATTTTGTAGCTCGAAATTCTGCGTTAAAATTTCGCCACGAAATTTTGAAGTAATTTTACGGCGTCAGTAAAATTTTTGTGTATAGAATTTCGTGTAAAGTTTCGTAGCACGGGATTTCATACTAAATTTTATAGCTTGAAATTCCGCTTTGATTTTGAGCAAATTTATAGCGCTCGCAAAATTTGGGCAAACGAAATTTCGTAGTTTGAAATTTCGAGCTAGAATTTTACCCAAGCTTCGTTGCGTGAGATTTTAGATAAAATTCTAAGCGTGAAATTTTACGGCGGAAGTTAAATTCTAAACGCGCAATTCAGCGAGGTAAAATTTGCCGTAGAATTCCGCTTTGGAGTTTTCAAATGTAAAATTTTAAGCATAAAGCTTTGCCGCAGAATTTTAAAACATGAAATTTTATCGCTAAAGCTCTGTTTTAAAATTTTAAGGCGGGGCTTTAAAATATGAATTTTAGGCTTGAAATTTTATCGCGCCTAGCTTTTTAGCGGTAGCCACAGCATTGCACTGGTTTAAATTTTATTTCGCTGGGCTTTATGGCGGTGGAGCTTATCTGCGAAAGCCTCTGTAGAGTTTATTTGGGATGGAATTTTATCTGTAGCGGTCGCGGAAGTAAATTTCTCGCGCAGCTGAAATTTAAGCAGTTGGAATTTTATTCGTATAAGCTGTGGAGCCAAGGCGGCAAAATCCCTAAGCCTAGGGCTTTTAGGTTTAGGGATTTTACTTTTATACGAAATAAGAAAGGTCGGTAATGAGGTTTTTGATTATTTTGGTGCTTACATTTGCGGCGTTCGCGCAAGAGAGCAATATGCAAAAATGGGCGAAAGAGATTACCGCGGACGCGCAGATCCCGCAGGATAAGTTTTTGGCGTTTTATCTGAATAAAGATGAGCCTAAGAAAGTGGTTTTCTCCGAAAATGTCGATCGCATCAGCGTCAATTATGAAGGAAATTCCTTTCATGAAATCCCGTCTCCAAATCTTATGGCGTATTGGGTCGGCGAGTTTAATTTTGACGCCGATATCGAAAAGATGGTGCTAGGAGATTACGGCTGGTCCACGCTGGTCATCGCCGTGGATGGCACGGACGTGCTAGGCGGAACATCTAGCAATCAAAAGCGCCCGCTTACGTATAAATTTAGCAAGGGCAAGCACAAGATCGAAGCGTGGTTTTTAAATGACGCGCATTCCAGCGAGCTTTTCGTGGATTTTAAAGATGTAGAGCCCTTTTATCGTCAAAAGGACGCCGTAGCCAAGATCCCTGCGGATAAGGACTACGATCTGTGGCTCGGCGCGATCTACGAAAGCGCGCAGATGAATAATCGCGTCAAGCTAAATTTAGCCAAATCCGATAAGCCTATCGTGTTGCTGCTTAGCTCATATCGCGCCGTGGAGTGGGAGATCTCAAATCCTCAAAATAACGAAATTCTAGCCGTGTTAATTTACAACCCCATAAGTAGCGTCCGTGGCGTAAGCGGTGCGCTTTACGTCGAGGACTACAGATACACAGAGGCTGCGGATGGGCTTAAATGCGAGTGCATCTCCGGCAATGTCTTTCACTGCGACGGCAGCGAGATTTATGATATGAACGGGCGCGTAAACGGGATATTTGGCAGAGGCCTGGGGGCGTTTGCCGGCAAGCACGCCGTAAATTCCTTAGATCTGCCGGGGCTTGTTATTACTCCGAAAATTTTAGACGAAAGCAAAGCTCGCCTGCTCTCTGTAGAAGCGGACCGCAAGAAATGCGAAAGCACGCCGATGGATGATGTGTTTAGATAGGATGAAATTTAAAATTTGGAGGAAAAAATGAGTAAAATTTTATATAATTTTTTGATTGATTTGTATTTTATGGGAGAAGTAGATGCCTAAAAGTCTTAAAAGCATTTTTGATAAGCTAAAAGAAATTTATGAGGGAATTTCAGTTACTTTAAAATTAATTTTTTCAATAGCACTTATACTTTCCATTATTGCAGGCTTTACTTTTGTGATTACTTATATGAGGGGTAACAGATTTTTTAGTTACGAAATTTTTAATGTAAGTAATATATGGATTTTTTTACTTGCAGGTATTTATGCAGTTATAATTTTAATATGTGCATACGGATTCTTTATTTTGGGTGCTTGTATGCGCATAACGCAATCCAACCCTAATGTTGATAGGTGTCTTTTATATAAGTGGCACGATAGTGGTTCCCTCTACATCTTTATAAATATATTTCTTGTAATTGTTGTATTTTTTATAGGTTGTTATTTTGGGCATAATGACAATTCTTTTACGACTTTCTTTGCGATACTTGCAATAATATTTTATGTTATGTATATATCATCAGTACTTAAAGATTGTAAAGATATAAAAATACTTTTTATGGTATCGGCAATTATATGTACATTATTATTTGGGTATTTTTGTTATCGTAGACTAAATATTTCTTTTGTGGAGTTAAGCCTTTCCTTTACAGGATTAGGGGTGGGGATATTTCTCATTGTATGCCAAGCTATAAGTATAAAAAGACTTTTTATAGCAATTAGTATGGTTGTATTTCTAATCTTGCTTATTTCTATGCTAATATTCCCTATCATATGGATTGATATATATAAGGAATTTTTTAAATCTATAGATTTAGCTTCCGATCATGTTGAAATTTATCTAAAAGATAAAAACGGATCCGTTCCTGGTAAACTAATTTTCGATGACGGCAAATATGCTTATGTAGAATTTAATCGCACGGATAGAAATTGCGGCGATGTCGGCGATTCTTGCATTAAAACTATAAGAAAGAAAGTCCCTAGCGAAGATGTTAGGATTATTACCAGAGTTAAAAAAGATACTAAAGCAAGTGTTCCGAAATAAAACTACAAGAAACCAAACAATCTAAAGCAAAATAATCAAGAATTTAAAAACGCGTGTTTTCGCTTTTAAATTCCATTCATGCGCCTTTTCAAATCCCCTTTTAAATTAAATTTAGATATACTCCCGCGCAATTTTGCGATTAAGGATTAAATATGAAAGAGATTAAAAGCCTAAGCGAGCTTCAGGCTTTTGCGGATAAAGTTCGCGCCAAAAAGGGCTATCGCGATCCGATCATGTGGGCGGTCGGGCGCGTATTTAAGGGGTGTGCAGAGGGGCACAAAAGCCTAAGCGTAAATTACGCGCACGTAAATTTTAAAGATGGGCTAACAAGCGCAGCAGTGCTAATCCATGCTCTAGCCGAGTGTGGCGATGTCGTGGATTTTAGCGGTAGTGAGTGCGTCCTTCCGCTAACGCATAAAGCCCTAAAAAAGGCGATCGAGACTTTAAAATTTCTACAGCCAGACGCCAAAGAGGGCGCGCACAAAAATCTGCAGGTGCTGCTTGCGGTTAAAGAGGCGATGAAATCGGACGAGCACGCGAGCTTTTGCGCTAGTTTTATCTTTGAGGATGCCGCGCCAAAAAGCGTCGAGAGCGTCTATCTTAAGCTTTATGCGCTTTCGCTAAATCTCTGCGAGCCGCGCACGCTCAATCTAGACGGCGCATTTAGTGTGCTTCCGAACGTCGCGTGGGATGAAAACGCTCGCCCGATCGAGCTTTGGTGGCTGCGTGAAAACGAAATCCATTTAAAAATGCAAGGCCGCTATCCACGCATAATCAGCGTCGATAAATTTCCGCGCTATCTAAGTCACGTCGTACCGCCGCAAAACGTGCGGATTTTAGATGACGCGAAGGTGCGTTTGGGTGCGCATATCTCCGCGGGTACGACCGTGATGCCGGGCGCTGCGTATGTGAATTTCAACGCAGGCACGATCGGCAGTGTTATGATCGAGGGGCGTGTCAGCAGCTCGGTCGTCGTGGGCGAGGGCAGCGACATAGGCGGCGGCGCATCGATTTTGGGCGTGTTAAGCGGCACCAACGGCAATGCCGTGAGCATCGGCAAGCACTGCTTGCTGGGCGCAAACTCCGTCACAGGCATTCCGCTAGGCGACCGCTGCATCGTGGATGCCGGCATCGCGATACTTGAGGGCACGAAAGTTTTCATCGCGCAAAAGGATCGCGAGGCGCTAGCAGCGCTAAATCCAGGCTTTGCGTTCGATCGTGAAATTTATAAAGGGCTTGAGCTTGCCAGGCTTAGCGGACTGCACTTCCGACAAAACAGCCAAAGCGGGCAGATTACGGCAAGCGTTAGCAAGCGCGCGATCAAACTCAACGCGGAACTGCATTAAATTTATAAATTTAAACGGCGGGCGCGGATTGGCTGGAGCTTTTCAAAGCTGTGTTAAATCTATAACTTAAACGGCGAGTTTGAAAAAGATACGGACGATCTCGCTGCGCGCCGCTTCGAGCGAGTATATGCGATCCGCCGCGAAATTTCCGCTCATAGAATTTCGCGCAAAATTTAAAGAATTTTTGCCGCGATTTAGAAAATTTCTAGCGGTGATTTATGGAATTTACGCCGCTATTTTAACGTAAGTAATTTTGGCGGCTCGCGGATTTGCGCCGCGCAAATAGGTCTTTAAATTTCAAAAAATAGATTGAATTTAAAATTTGAATATGATAGATTTCAAATAAAATAAGGAGGTTAAAATGGAAAAATTTATACTCGTCCTGTTCGGCATATTTATCTGCAGCGCGGCGCTTGCGGGAGATGCCGATGCCGAGCGCTGCAAGGTTTTGGCGGATGCCGTAAATGGGCGCAGCCACCCAGAGACTGAAGATATAAAGTTGGGCACGGCTACGTGCGAGGGCGATAAATTTATAGTTTCCATGACCCTAAAAAACGTAATTTGGGATAAAGTAGATCCCAAGATCAAGCAAAATTTTGAGAGAGTTTTGCGCGCCGATAGGCAAAAGGACGTTTGCGCGACGATGAAAGCGGGCGGTCTAAAACGCATAGGCGTGCGACAATTTCTGCAAAGCGGCGAAAAAATCGCCGATCTGACCTACACGCGCAGCGATTGCGGCTTAGAGTAAAATTTCAAAGGAGAGATAATGGAAGTGCCTCAAGCGGCGTATAGCAGGGATAAAATCATCATTCGCACCGGTGCGATCGGTATCATTTCAAATGTAATTTTAGCGGCATTTAAGGGCGTCGTGGGGCTGATTTCGGGCTCGATCGCGATCGTGCTTGATGCCGTAAACAACCTAAGCGACGCACTTTCATCCGTCATTACGATCGTGGGCGTACATCTTGCTAGCAAGCAGCCCGATCGCGCGCACCCCTTCGGGCACGGCAGGATTGAGTATCTAAGCGCGATCGTAATCGCCGTCATCATCCTCTACACCGGCGGCGTCTCGCTCGTCGAATCGATCAAAAAGATCATTCATCCGCAAGCGGCGAATTATAATGCGGTTTCGCTCGTCATCATCGCCGTGGCGGTCGCGGCGAAATTTAGCCTAGGGCTTTATACGCAAAAGACGGGCGAGCGCGTAAACTCCGACTCGCTCATCGCTAGCGGCGTGGACGCCAAATACGATGCGCTCGTATCGCTAGCCACCCTCGTAGCGGCTTTAATTTCGCTTATTTTCGGGCTGAGCTTGGAGGCGTATCTGGGCGCGATAATTTCGGCGCTTCTAATCAAAACGGCGTATGAAATTCTACGCGATACGATCAGCAAGCTTTTGGGCTCGCGCCCGAGCTTGGAGCTTACGAATGAAATTTACGACGTCGTGCGCGGCTTTGAGGGCGTCATCGGCGCATACGATCTGATGTTTCATGACTACGGGCCCGATAAAATGGTAGGTTCGGTGCATATCGAGGTCGCGAGTGACACGACCGCGGCGCAGATCGACGCTCTTACGCGCCGCATCCAAAACGCCGTTTTTGCGAAATTTAATATCATCCTAGACACCGTAGGAATTTACGCGTTTAACAAAAACGATCCGCGCGCTGCCGAGATCTACGAGCATATCAAGCAGATGGCGTTTTCGCATGAGTTCGTCTCGCAGATACATGGATTTTATCTCGACGAGCCAAAACACTCGATCAGCTTCGACGTTATCGTCGATTTCGCAGCGCCCGACATGGAGGCGACGTTTCGCGCGGTCTGCAAGCAGGTACGCGCCGCGTATCCGAACTACACGCTCATCATCACTCGCGATAGCGACTACAGCGGTTAAAATTTTAAATTGCTCTAGCGGTTTAAATTTAATCGCGCCGGCTCGCACCTCTTCGGCGAAATTTCAGAATTTTAAGCTACAATAGGAGAAATTTATCGCGGTTTGCCGCGGCGTAAAAGATGCAATAAACCGCGAGATGAAATTTGTGCGCAAAACTTAGCAGAAGCCCGCGCGCAAGGCAACGCAAAGAGAAATTTAAAAGGAAAAATATGGTTGAAATCAAAGATCTAACGATGCGCTTCGGTAAACAGCTGCTTTTTGAAAACGTAAATTTAAGCCTCGATAAGGGCAGGCGCTACGGTCTCATCGGCGCAAACGGCGCGGGTAAATCGACGCTACTTAAAATTTTAAGCGGGCAGATTGAAGCAAGCAGCGGCGAAATTCTGATCGAAAGCGGGCTTAAAATCGGCGTTTTGGGGCAGGATCAATTCGCCTTCGAAAGCTTCAGCGTCAAAGACGCCGTGCTTTACGGCAACAAGCGCCTCTATGACGCCGTGCGCGAAAAGACGCAGCTTTACGAAGCGGGCGAGTTTAACGATGAGATAAACGAGCGCCTCGGCGAGCTTGAGATGATCTGTGCGGAGGAGGACCCCGCCTACGAATACGAAACGCGGATCGAGAAAATTTTAAGCTCGTTGGGCATTAACGATTTCGATAAAAAGATGAGCGAGATCGAGACGAGCGATAAATTTAAGGTTCTGCTCGCGCAGGTGCTCTTCCCGCGCCCCGACGTGCTGTTTTTGGACGAGCCGACCAATAACCTCGATATCGACGCCATTTCCTGGCTTGAGTTTGAGCTAAATCGCCACACGGGCACGCTCTTAGTCATCAGCCACGACCGCCACTTTTTAAACCGCGTCTGCACGGACATCCTCGACGTGGATTTTAGGCGAGTGCGCGAATTTAGCGGCAATTATGACGACTGGTTCATCGCATCCAATCTCATCGCCAAGCAGGCGCAGTTCGAGCGCGAGAAAAAGCTCAAAGAGAAGGCGGAGCTTGAAAAATTTATCGCTCGTTTCAGCGCCAACGCAAGCAAAGCCAAGCAGGCCACGAGCCGTCAAAAACAGCTCGACAAGCTCGATCTTAGCGAGCTTGCGACCTCTTCGCGCAGGGAGCCTAGCATTTTATTTAAGCCCGCGCGCGAGATCGGAAATGAAATTTTGGAGCTAAACGGCGTGGATATGAGCTTCGGCGAGATTCAGATTCTGAAAAATTTTAACCTCAAGCTCGCTCACGGCGATAAGATCGGCATCATCGGGCGAAACGGCGTGGGCAAAAGCACGCTTTGCAAGATCATCATGGGCGAGCTCGCGCCGCAGCGCGGCAAGGTGCACATGGGCGCTACGATCGAGCCTGGGTACTTCGCGCAGGATACGAATAATAAAATTTCAGGTGAGCTCAAGCTCTACGAATATCTACAAAGCCCGCAGAATAGGGATCTGGATGAAATTCGCAAATGCCTTGGACGTATGCTTTTTAGCGGTGCGGAGCAGGAGAAAAGCGTGGGCAGCTTAAGCGGCGGCGAGAAACACCGCGTGATGCTAAGCAAGCTAATGCTACAACGCCCGAACCTGTTGGTGCTCGATGAGCCCAACAACCATCTTGATCTTGAGGCGATCATCGCTCTGGGAGAGGCGCTGTATAACTTCGCGGGCTGCGCGATCTGCGTGAGCCACGACCGCGAGCTAATCGATGCGTTTGCAAATAGAATTTTGCATCTCAAAGGAGACGCCGAAATCGTCGATTTTAGGGGCACTTACGAGGAGTATCGCGAGAGCTTGGGAGCGAGTGATGATTGAGATCTGCGTAAACGGCGAGCCTCTGCAGCTGGCGCAGGATATGAGCGTGAGCGAGTTTTTGCGCCGGCGCGGACACGATCTGCGCCTAGTAGCGCTCGAGCGCGACGGCGAAATTTTAAAAAAGCAGGAGTGGGAGCGCACGCAGATCTCAAGCGGCAAAAAATATGAGATCGTTGAGTTCGTAGGCGGCGGCTGAGGTCGGAGCTTTGAATTATTTTAAAATTACGGCAGCCGAGGTTTAAATCCGCGCGGAGGCCGCTAAATTTTAGTGGGTATGGCAACACAGCGGCTGGGGCTTAAAATTTGCGCGCGCGTCGTTAAAATTTTAAGCGATACGGCGGCGCGGAGACATAGCGGCGTTTGGGTTTTTAAATTTATGAGGAAGCCGCGGTAACCTGGCGCCTGCGGCGAGCCTTTAAATTTTTAAAAGTGAGCTAGGCCGCGGCGGCTGAGCGCAGGAGTTTTAAAATTTTGTATCGGTATTGTAAAGTTTGAGCGTACGGCTTTAAAATTTCGCTGCGTCGCGCTCGGTAACGGCACCCGACGCGCAAATTTTACCCGCGAGCGCACTAAATTAGCTCGTAAACACGGTATGTGCCGCGTGATCTATTTATATTAAACATAAAATTCCGCGTTCGGTGGCACGCCGCAGTGCGTAAAATTAACGGATCGATTCGGAGATCTATCGATATGCCGCGTTACAATACTGCGACGTAAAAAGGAGCGGGAATGCGACTTTGTTGCGCGGCGCACGGTAAAAAAAGCGGCTTGCGCCGATTAAATTTGGGCGGCGCGATAAATTTAAAAAGCTTAAGGCCGGTCAAAACAAAGCGCACGATACGGCGTCAAAATTTTATCGATTGGGCTTGCTTCGGGTTTACGCGCGATTGATCGTAGCGTTTCGCTAGTCGCAAGACAAAGCGCACTTGCGTTAGGCTCAAGTGCGGGTGCGTTGGCTAATTGAGCTCAATCATGGCGGTGGGCTGAGCTTCGGTCATCAAGACCGCGCAAATTTGTCTTAAGTATAAATCGCCATGGTGCGAAGCGAGCAATTGCGCGCTACAGCTCGTAGAATCGTTAAAATTTTCGGCTTTGCGTGACGCAAAAAAGGCACAGGGTCGAAGCTCGCGCGGCGAGGCTCGGGCGCGCAAAAAGATAAAATTTAGGATCAAAATGCAGATAAAATTAAACGGCAAAGCTTACGAAACGGGCGCAAGCGATCTTGACGGGCTGAAGCGCGAAGTTAAATTTAGCGGCGAGATCGCCGTGATAAACGGCTATGCGAGCACGCAAAATTGCGAGCTAAAGGCGGGCGACGAGCTCTTTTTGCTTGCCCGTGGTGCTGATCTGGCGCCGCAGGAGCTTCGCGCGCTGATGTTTGCTCGCAACGCTCCTTCAGTAAACGAGGCGCTGCAAGGCTCGCGCGTGGCGATCTGCGGGCTCGGCGGGCTTGGCTCAAACGTCACGATCCTACTTGCGCGCGCGGGCGTAGGCGAGCTCTTTTTGATCGACTTCGACGTCGTCGAGCCGACCAACCTGAACCGCCAGCAGTACGAGATCAGCGATCTCTACAAACCAAAAACGGCCGCTCTGCGCGAAAAAATCGCGCGCATAAACCCGTTCGTGCGCGTGCGAACCTTAAACGAGCAACTTACCGCGCAAAACGTAGCCGAAATTTTAAAAAACGAGCGTATAATTTGCGAGTGCTTCGACGACGCGGCGGCAAAGGCGATGATTTTCGACGCGCTCGGCGGCACGGATCGCTTTTTGATCTGCGCTAGCGGCATGGCGGGTAGCGGCGGCGCCAACGAGATCCGCACGACGCGACTCGGCAAAAACGTCTTCGTCTGCGGCGACCGCAAAAGCGCCGCAGCTCAAGGCGTGGGGCTGCTCGCGCCGCGCGTGGCGATCTGCGCCGCACATCAGGCAAACGTCGCGCTTAGGCTGATTTTAGGCGAAGAGAGCTAAGTTTGGCGCTAATCGCGCGCCTGCATTTTAAATTTACGCGCCTTTATTTATTTCGCTGCTAAATTTAGGCTTCGCACGATTGTTTTGAGAAACAGAGAGCATTTCGGCGGGTATACAGCGCGCGTTTTTAAGACGGCGTGAAATTTACCGCGCGCTGTGCAAATTTGGCCGCGTAAATTTAGTCGCGAGATCTAAATTTAAACGATGAAATTCAAACTATTTGCCGTGTGCAGCTCGCGGGTAAGTAGAATTTTAAAATTTATTCGGCGCGAGCGAGCTACTTTTGAACGTAGGATTTAAAATTTCGCGTAGCGAAGTGGGTCGCAGTCTGCACGTGAAATTTTAAAATTTTATGTCGTGGCGTAAAATTTTACGAGAAATTTTAAAGCTCTGGCGCGGCGTCGTGCAGCGTGTAAAGCGACAGATAGAAGCAAACGACGCGCACATCTGTGCCGCAATCTCGCGCTGCGTATAATGCACCCGTGCGTGCGCCGATATGCGTCATTTGCGCTGCGCATAAAAACGAAAATTTAAACTAAAGAGGATAGAATGGACGATAAACTGATTTTAGGCGGCAAGGAGTTTAGCTCGCGCCTGATAATGGGCTCTGGCAAGTTCGATCACGCGATGATCGACGCCTGCGTGCGGCACGCGGGCTGCGAGATCGTCACGCTTGCGCTGCGCCGCGTAAACGAAAGCAAGAGTCGCAATATCTTGGATTTCATACCCCGCGGCGTCACGCTGCTGCCGAATACCAGCGGCGCGCGAAACGCAGAGGAAGCGCTGCGGATCGCACGGCTCGCGCGTGAGCTGGGCTGCGGCGACTTCGTAAAGATCGAGATTATAGGCGACAGCAAATACCTTCTGCCCGACAACTCCGAGACGATCAAGGCCTGCGAGGCCCTGGCACGCGAGGGCTTCGTGCCGCTTGCCTACATGCACGCCGATCTGTGCGTCGCGCGCGATCTAGTAAACGCGGGGGCTGCCGCCGTGATGCCTCTAGCTGCGCCGATCGGCTCCAACCGCGGGCTGATGATGCGCGGGATGATCGAAATTTTGCTTGGCGAAATCGACGTGCCGATCATCGTAGATGCGGGGCTCGGCGCGCCTAGTGAGGCCTGCGAGGCGATGCAGATGGGGTGTGCCGCCGTGATGGTAAATACGGCGATCGCCACGAGCGGGGATCTGGCACTGATGGCGCGGGCGTTTGCGCTCGGCGTGCAAGCGGGGCGCGATGCCTATCTGGCGGGGCTCGGCGCCGTTTCTAAGACGGCCAGCGCAAGCTCGCCGCTAACGGGATTTTTGAGGTAGCGGTTAGAATTTTAAGCGCGCTTGGTTGCGCGAGCCGTGTTTTTTGCGCCCAATTTGCCTTTCTTGAGCCATAAATACATATCGCGCAAGCTCGGCGTGACAGCTGATAGACACGACGTGAAATTTTAAAATTTCACGTCGTGCAAATTTGCGTACAAAAGGCATGTAGAGCGTGCTGCGCGGCTTGCGATACCGCTACGAGTAGCGCGTAGATTTTACAAATCCCGCTTGCAATGTAGCGCGTCGTCGCAAGATACGCAGCGCGCCGTTTTGCACGAAAGGCGGTAACGTAGAGCTCGCGAGCTTGAACGAGCTTGAAATCGCGCCCGCTCTTGGCGCAAAAGCGCCACCGCAATTAGCGAAGAATTTTAAATTTTACGCAGATGAAATTTATTATAGCGCAAGCTCATCGTAGCTTCGGCGCGTTTAGCACGCGAATAAATTTTCGGTGCGATCCGCACACCCGTGCTTTTTAGGCAAAGCGGGCGCATTAAATTTAGCGTACAAGGCGATGAAATTTTAAAATTTCATCGCACCAAGTAACCCGATCGAGAGAAACTCGATTAATCAGCGGGCTATTTTAGTATGTCGTATTTGTCGCAGAATTCTTGTAAATAGTCTTTAAGGTAGCCGAATAGCCCTGGGTCATTTTTACCCATTTCGCAGGCTTTTTGATAGTATTGCGCCGCTCTTGCTCTGTCACTACCTGCTTCAAGGACTGA
The DNA here is from genome assembly GCF_937921625.1 of uncultured Campylobacter sp. Taxonomy (GTDB): domain Bacteria; phylum Campylobacterota; class Campylobacteria; order Campylobacterales; family Campylobacteraceae; genus Campylobacter_B. The sequence goes on from NZ_CAKZTI010000049.1 coordinate 28,780, forward strand.
AGCGAAATTCCCGCACGCTACCCAGCTCCCCGCATCGCAGGCTCTTCTACCATATCCCATAGCCCGCGTTACATCTCTTTTTACCCCTTTACCATTTGCATACATATAACCTAAATTGTTGCAGCCATCCGCAAACTTACCGTCGCAAGCTTTATTATATAGTTCGACAGCCTTTTTATAATCTTTTTTTACCCCTTTGCCGTCGAAGTACATTGCTCCCAAATCCGAGTAAGCCATATAATCATTTACGTCACAAGCTTTTTTGTAAAAATAGAGCGTTTTTTTATAGTCCCTATCGGATGCGTTTCCTCCAAATTCGGTCGGATTTTTATAAAGAGCGCCGGCATAGCCGCAAGCCTGAGAATCACCCGCTTCGCACTTTTGCTCAAATTGTTTTCTTTGCGATTGAAATTGCGTTTCGCCGAAAGCCAAAGAGCCCAACAGGGCTAAACCTAAAATGATTTTTTTCATCGCTTCTCCTTAAAATTTTACGAAAGTATATTCTTTCGTCTTTTAATAATCACTAAAATTTAAAATGCGAACGGGGCGCTCCGTTTTAAAATTTTTTTACCGAAATCCTGCTAAAATGCGCTTCTAAACCAAACGAAAAGAAACTTTGCGGCGCCTAAATTTACACGCAAAAGCGTGCCGCGTGGAATTTAAATGAAAATTTAAAAGGAAAATTTTAAAGATGAATAAAACCGGCTATCTAGCGGGCATGGAGGATATTGGAAGCGAGATAATGCAGAGCACGCTTGCCCTGCGCGAGGGCTTTTGCGAGGAGGCGAGCGAGGCTGACGTGCAAAGGGCGATCGGTGCGAAAAATAGAAGTCTGCGCGATTTTGCCGCGCTACTAAGCGTGCGCGCAGGCGAGCATTTGGAACAGATCGCGCAAGCCGCGGCGCGCGAAAAGGCGGCGCATTTTGGTAGCAACATCGCCGTTTTCACGCCGATTTACATCTCAAACTACTGCGACAATCTGTGCGTTTACTGCGGCTTTAACTGCAAAAACAAAATCGCGCGCGCAAAGCTCGATGAGACGCAGCTAAAGGCGGAGTTTGAAGCGATCGCGGCGAGCGGACTAGAAGAAATTTTAATCCTCACGGGCGAGAGCGAGAAAAACAGCCCCGTACGCTACATCGGGCGCGCCTGCGAGCTCGCGCGGCAGTATTTTAAGGTAATCGGCGTTGAAATTTATCCGCTAAATTCCGCCGATTACGCCTATCTGCACGCTTGCGGCGTCGATTTCGTCACCGTTTTTCAAGAAACCTACGATCTCGCGTGCTACGCGCAGCTGCATCTTGCGGGCAACAAGCGCGTTTTTGCGTATCGCTTCGCAGCTCAAGAGCGCGCGATCAGAGGCGGTATGCGTGGCGTGGGCTTTGCGGCGCTTTTGGGGCTCGGGGACTTCCGCCGCGATGCCTTTGCTACGGGCGTGCACGCGTGGCTGCTTCAGCGCAAGTACCCGCGCGCCGAGATTGCCTTTTCGGTGCCGCGCCTGCGCCCGATCATCAACAACGACAAAATAAACCCGAAAGACGTCGGCGAGCGCGAGTTGCTGCAGGTGATGTGCGCGTATCGGCTGCTGCTGCCAAGTGCGCAGATCACGATCTCCACGCGCGAGAGGGCGGGCTTCCGCGACAATGCGATCAGGATCGCGGCGAGCAAAATTTCGGCAGGCGTGAGCGTGGGTATCGGCGGGCACAGCGAGCAGAGGGGCGACGAGCAGTTCGAGATCAGCGACGCGCGCAGCGTAAGCGAGGTCTGCGAGGCGATCCGCGACGGCGGGCTGCAGCCGCTGATGAGCGAGTATATCTATGTGTGAGGCGCGAAATTTTACCGCGTGCGTGGATGAAATTTACGGCGTTAGACGCGAGATTTTCAGCGTCGGGCTCGAGGGCGGATTTAGTGCCACCCGGCGCAGAAGTAAAATTTATAGCGCAAAATACGACGCCAAATTTTGCAGCGCCGCGCACGGCGATAAAATTTATGGCGCTATTGCAGATGATAAAATTTTCGATGTCGTGTCAGCTGGCGCGGGAAATTTTGAGATACAAAATGCGTGCGTAAATTTAAGACCTAGGAACACATACGCGGATTTAAAATTTAAAGGCGACGCAAATTCCGAGCCCGCGGGCGACATAAATTTTAAATTTAAAAACGGCGCGAGATTCGGGTTCTTATGTAGCGGTAACGCGAGGTCGCTAAAATCGAGGAGCTGGGCGAACGCTTTGAGTTTTAGCGCTGCGGTGGGAATTTCGGCCCTTGTTTCGGCGGGCGAAATTTTGAAATATGGCGTGACGATGGGGATTTCGGCACTCGCCCTAGCAAGTAAAATTTTAATCCCTAGCATCGCAGGCAAAATTTTAAATTTGAGTGCGGCGCCGCGCACGGATTTTGGGTTTAAAGGAGCGGGCAGATGCTAGATTTAGAGCTTGCTTCGCGCATTACGATCATCACAAATCGCGCGCTCTGCGGCGGCGAGGCGGCGCTGCTCGCGCGCATAGCGGATTTTGCCGCGGCGGGCGTAGGCGAGATCGTCGTGCGCGAGAAGGATTTAGACGAAGCGGCCTATGCGGCGCTGTTTAGTAAAATTTTACTCGCTCGCAAGAGTGGGTTTTGCGCGGATACAGCCCGTGCGGACGGGATTTTTGCAGATGAAGCTCGTGTCGTTAAATTTAGCGAAACCCAAGCTTTCGCGAGCGGATCGAACGCGAGCGCGGCCTACGCGGATAAAATTTCGCTCTACGAGCGCAACGCAGATGAAGTTTCTCGAAAAAAGCTCCATTCAGGCGGCGGTAGGAGCGAGCTTTGCGCGGATGGGGCTCGCAAGCACGGTGCCGCTACAGATGAAATACGGCCTAAAAATTCCGCTTGCGTTTTAGATGAAATTTTGTCTGAAAATTTTACAGGCGCTGCAAACTGCGCGAATGATAGCGCGCCGGGCGAGATTTCGCTTCGCGGCGCCGTATGCGAAGCAAAACCCGCGGCGCAGATCGCACAGAGCGTAGTAAATGCGGGTAACTCGCAGAGCGCAGGAGATGCGGAAAGTATAGGGGGCGTAGAAAATTCACAGAGCGTGAAAAAGGCGGAAAACTCGCAGAGTGTAGAGGGTGCGCAGAATGCAAAGAGTTCTAATCGCCAGTCTACGATCTTTGTGCATAATTTTGCAGATTTTGCGCTGAACGCGAGCGCGAGAAATTTATGGCTGCCGCTCGGGGTTTTGCGGAGCTTTAGCGCGGCGCGAGGGGCGGAGTTTTTGCGCGCAAATTTTAAAAAATTGGTCGCTTCCTGCCACAGCGAGGCGGAGGCACGCGAGGCGCTGGAGCTGGGCGCGAGCGCGATCTGCCTAAGCCACATCTTCGCGACTGATTGCAAGGCGGGGCTAGCGCCGAAGGGGCTAAATTTGATCCGCGCCGTGCGGGAGTTTTTCGCGGGCGAAATCTACGCGCTAGGCGGCATCACGCCGCACAATTTCGCCTCCGTCTTACGCGCGGGAGCCGATAGGATCGCCGTTATGAGCTCGGCGATGGCAGTGCGGGACGCGAGCGATTTCATAAGAAAATTTAAGAAATAAATCGATCCAAAAATGCGGTTTGTTTCCGTTGTCGCGCCCTTGCTGCCGTCATTGCGCTGCATGCGGCGCGACGCAAAAACATATATTTCAATAAAATCAAAAACGCGCGAAATGAACGCGATTTATTGCGATTTAAGCCCAAAGTTATAAAATACGAGCGATTTAAGCTTAAGGATATTTTTTGGATAAAGTGCTGTTTGAGGAATCTAAAAAGCCTCTAAACGAACGACGTCGGACTTTCAAGCAAAAGCTTCGAAAAGGCGCTAGCGCTGACATCTTTGACGATGCGGATTTAAGCGATGCAACGGATCGCAGATCATTAAATTTAAACGATGCAAATTTGAGTAGCAAAAGCTTTAAAAATGTGAATTTTAATCAAACAGATCCCGAATCGCAACCCGATCATCTTTGCGGCGCAAATTTCCGAGATAGAAATTTAAACGACATGAATTTAAACTCAAAAGATGAGATAAAATTTCAAAATTTAAACCCGGGTGGTATTTCATCGCGGGGCGCTAAAACTCGTGATTACGACAAAGAGCCGTTGGTCATCAAAGACTATATGCCGATCGTAAATATTATAGCTATAGTAGCGTTGCTTTGTTTTGCTATGTTTATAAATTTAGTGTCCAACATCCCTTATGATAGAAAAGTTGCGAATATCCTGCTCACCGCACCTTTGGCTGCTAGGGCTCTTAAGGGTTTTTCACAGCATTACGGAAGGAAATTTATATTTTTAAACTCAAGCATAAAATGTATAAAATCAGGCGAGCAGTTTGTAATGAAATTTGATGATATTTTATATTTTAAAAAGACTTTCGCACTTGTTTATGAAAGCGAAACACGAAAATACACGGAAACGGAAAGAATTATAGGAAAAACCTGCCTTACCATATACGTAATCGCTTATATTTATGGCGCGATATTTGATGACCCTATGATAGTCTTTATAATGTTATTTTGCTGCATGGGAGCGATTATCTTTCTTTTTATACCGCAAATGATTTTTCATCTATTTAAGGGCGGCTTATTTTCATGTAGGTTTGTCGATGCTTTAATTATAGACGCGCTTTACAATAAATTTTTTATATTTATACCCACTAATAAAGAATATAACGAGCTGAAAAAATATATGGAACTAAAATTTAATAAAGACCTAGACGCGCCAAATTATCTTTTAAGAGTTAAAAATTTTTAACTCAGGCATTTTTCGAATTTACGAAGTCTCATTCCACAAGCCGCGCGCGGATGTCGCCGAAGAGCAGCACGTCCTTCAAAACGGCGCGATCGGCGTAACCGCGCTCGTTTAGGCTCAGGTGCAGCTCGCCTCGGCTGCTCGAAAATATCGGCTGGTTGATGAAAACCACGTAGATCGCCGCAGCCTGCTTATCCGCGCCCGCGCCGCGCCCTTTAAAATTTACGTCCGTTGTGCCGGTTTTCGTATCTGCTCCGCTAGAGCTTGTGCTTGCCGCTGCGCCGGAGTTTGTGTCCGCATCGCTAGGCGGCGCGACGCCAAGCTCACTCGCGATATTTGCGGCGGCGCTTCCGCGCGGTATTTGAATGTCGATCCTTCCATCGGCACTTTTTGCGCCTGCGGCTCGGACGAAAAATTTATCGCCCGAGTGCGGAATTTTAGAGAAATTGAAAAACAAACTCAGCAGGTCGTTCGTCGCAAAATAGGGCAAAATTTCGTCGCTTACGAGCTGCAGCTCGCCGCCCGAACCTTTGAACTTTTGAAATTTTATCGTTTTGCGCGCGTAGTCGAAGGCGTAGGTTTTGCGCTCGTTTTTCGTCGTTTTGCCCTTTTTGCGCGAGACCTCGTGGACGTAGAGATCGGGCATCAAAAGCCCCGCCACGACGCGCCCCTTTGAGCAGAAGCTCTCGCGCCTTTGCCCGCTTAGGCTCCCCGCGACGCCCTGCGCAACGGCGTCCATGACGATCTCGTAGCGATCGCCCTGCCGCACGAGCCGCGTATTTGCGCTGCCGACCGCGCCGAAAACGCCGAACGAAATCTCATATTTCGCGCTGATCGTCTCGCCCAAAAGAGCGCTCGCGCACAAAATTAAAGTAGCAAAAAATTTCATCTCTACCGTCCTTCCGCTTTG
>NZ_CAKZTI010000050.1 GCF_937921625.1 uncultured Campylobacter sp.
AATTTCGCCATGACCTCGGTCATCTTTTGCACGGCTTTTTCTTTATCCATCGCTTCTCCTTTTAAATTTCGTCCTCTAAAAACGGCTCGGGATTTTTAAGCAACCAAAGCACGAACAGATATCTAAGCTTACCTACATCTTCGGCACGCCAGCTCTTTCTTAGATCATAAAACATCTTATCAAGCACGCCGTCATTTAGCTCATCTAGCCTATTGCCTAGCTTAAAATATTTTTTGATTTCGACGGCAGCTTCATCGGTATAATCGTCATCCCATAAAATCCAACTTCCGTATTCCCCGTTATAGTCCCAATGCCAATATAAATTAGTAACCGCATGTATCATTTTATACTGCACGCTATCTTTTTGCCTTAAGAATTTCATCCAAAAATCATAGGTAAATTTACTGTATTCTTGCGGATCGTATTTTTCCATATCCGTTGGATACTCGGGCACATATAGATATTCTAATTTTTTGCCGAAGCGCCGCCAAATATAAATTTGCGATTTTTTAGGTAGAAGATTGTATATATAGTTATACATTATTCCAAAATCGATATTAACGACTTCATTTACTTGTTCTACATATACCGAAGAAGCATAACCTTGATTGCCTACGATTATTAACTTTTGATACGGTTGTAAATTTTTATATACATACCACATAAAATTTCTAAGGGGCGTCTCGCCCTTTTTATTTTTAGCGTTTATGTCGCCGCCTTGCATGATGATCCATTCGATTAAATTTGCGCCCATATACACATAGGGTGAGTTTGGGTCTTTTTTCTTGATATCTTTGTCCGCATGTAGCATATGAAGTATCGTGTTGCCGTCTTTGTCAGTCGCATTTATATCGAGGGCTTGAAATACCGCTTTGATCTTTTCTTCATCGCCGCTTTGCAAAATTTCATTAAAATTTTTAGGCAACCTTTTACGCCTCCATAGTCGCGCCTTATCATAAATGATACTTTCAGATACGTAAGCTAAAGCGCAGCCTATCGCGTAGCAGATGATGTCCGTCCAATCGAATGTTCCACCAAAAATTATCCGCAATATAGAATTTTGGACGCCTAAAATTTCAAACACTTTAAAATATTGTGCGATTTCGATAACTAGCGAGAGAGCAAAGACCGCGAGCGCTAAAATTTTAGGCGGTAGTCTGAACGCGGCTCGCCCAAATGCATAAAGCATCGCTGCGGCTAGCACATCGCCTAGATAGTAGCGTATGAAGCCGCTTTTGACGTAAATTGCGATAAAAATTTCAAATGCTAAAATAGCAATACCCATCATCGCCCAGTTCATTCTAGCATCCCAACAATACTCACTTCTAGATGCGTCCGTAGGCGGAAGTACTGCTTTTTTCGTATCCTCTCGCAACTTTGCCCCTTACAAATTTTTTCTAAAATTTTAGAGATGATTTATCAGGCTCGCGTTATACGCGGCGCCGAATCCGTTGTCGATATTTACGACGCTAACGCCGTTTGCGCAGCTGTTTAGCATCGCTAGCAGCGCCGCCAGCCCGCCGAAACTCGCGCCGTACCCCACGCTGGTAGGTACCGCGATCACGGGCACGCTCACGAGGCCCGCCAGTACGCTAGCTAGCGCGCCCTCCATGCCCGCCACCGCGATCACGACCTTTGCGCCGCGTATCTGCTCTAAATTTGCGATCAGCCTGTGCAGCCCCGCCACGCCCGCGTCGCTAAATTTGCGCGCGTCGTTGCCTAAAAATCGCGCCGTTTCGTACGCCTCCTCCACGACCGCGCCGTCGGCGGTGCCGGCAGATACTATCGCGA
>NZ_CAKZTI010000051.1 GCF_937921625.1 uncultured Campylobacter sp.
TAAATTTTGTTTTTGTGGCGCACCCACGCATAAATTTTGCCGCCTACGCCCGGCGTTACGGCATTAACGGTCACCGTCACGTGGCTTACGCCGATCCGCACGATATCATCCACGTGCTCGGGCAGGGACAGGCCGTTTGTAGATAGGCAAAGTAGGGCGTGAGGGAAGCGGGCTTTGCATTTTTCAAAGGTCGCTAGGGTCTTATCGGCATCGCACATAGGATCTCCAGGCCCTGCGATACCGATGACCGAGATATCTTGTCTAAATTTAAATAGATTTTCCACGTATAGCGCGGCCTCGTCCGGGCTCTGCACCTTTGCCGTTACGCCGGGGCGATTTTCGTTTGCGCAGTCGTAGATGCGGTTGCAAAAATTGCATTGGATATTGCAATGCGGCGCCACGGGAAGGTGCACGCGCCCGTAGCTCGCGGACGCTTTTTTGCTAAAGCAGGGGTGGTTGTCGAAGGAGGGTTTGGCAAAAAAATTCATCAATCTTTTTTCCTTCCGAATTTGATGGCGTCCGCGTGGCAAACGTCCATACAATCGCCGCAGTTCGTGCAGTTCATCTCGTCGGGTCTAGTGCCCATTTCGCATTTGCGCAAACAAGCGTTGCAGTTATCGCAGGCGCTCGTTTTATAAACACGAAATATTGAAATTTTACGCAACAGCTCCATTATGCCGCCGCTAGGACAGGCAAAGCGACACCATAAATTTGCTACGATCAACGACGCGGCGATAAGAGCTACGACGACGGCAGTGCGAACCGCCCAGTACCAATCTGAAAATTTAAAGGACATGATAACGGCGTTGAGATACTCGTCGCTGGTGCGGATAGGGATCATAACGCGAGGATTGCCGTAGATAAAGTACACGCCCGCGCTAAGCAAAACGGTTAGAACCATGCCTATTTGCGCATATCGTAGCTTCCTGTTATTTTTTAGCTTGAGCTTAAAGGCGGCAAATTTGCCGAGCATTTGATTTATGAATCCGCCCGGGCAAAGCCAGCCGCAAAAGGCGCGCCCGAGGAAAATAACCAGCACGGGGATAAACAGCCAAAAGCCGAAAAATACGGTCGCGATCCGCCCCCAGCACGTAACGATCGGACAGGATTGGCAGTTTACGAAAGGCACGATAAAAGGGCATCTAAAAATCCCGTAATACGCCCATTGCCCGATCGCGCCGATAAAAATCAGCTGCACCAAGCGACGAATTTTAGTTAGCCTAGAGACTTTTTTCATCTTTGCCATATTTACGATACTAAACATCTTTTACACCAAACCTTTCTATGAGTTCAAGCCCGCGCGCCGAATGGATGGAGGTAAAGCCGTGTCGCTCGAAAATTTCCTGCCCCTCCACGGAGCAAACGAAGTCCGCAAAGTCATCGGCTAGCTTCTCGTCTTTTACGTATTTCATTATATTTAGCGTAAAGGTAAGCGGCCCGGGCGGAATTAGTTTTTCGTCGATAGGCATATATTCGATCTTGTCTTTAAACCTATCGTGCGTCGTTAGGCGCTTTTCGATGATGGACGCATCGCCCTTGCCATCTACGAGATCGCACATCATGGTAATAACGCACGCTCCGTTGGCGACCATATTTTTCATGACCGGCTCAGTAAGGCCGGAATTTTTCAAAATTCCCTTTACCGGTCCGCTACCCGGAGGCGAAGCCCTTAGCGGCAACATCACCCGCACGCCGGGTTCCGCTAGATCCTTCAGATCGCGAATGCC
>NZ_CAKZTI010000052.1 GCF_937921625.1 uncultured Campylobacter sp.
TCACGAACCATATGTTCGCTCCGCTTATTTTTTAAATTTTGCCTTGACTAAGCGAAAAATCCTGCGCAATTTGACTTAAAAATTTTGCAACCCAAATTTGAAACCAAATTTGATAGCGGCAGTATCGTGATATGGATTTTAATGTTGTGCAGAGATTTTAAATCAAGACTAGGCGCATAGCCTGTCGCGGACTTAAAATTTCAAACTCATTAAAAGACGCTCACGAGACGACGCATATAAGCTCCAAAAACTTCGAGGCGTCCCAGCTTGCTGTGCCCACTAACACCCCGTCGCAACCTCTTATCGCGCAAATTTTTGCGATATTTTCAGCATTCACGCTGCCGCCGTAAAGTAGCGGCGCGGGGCTTTTGGTGCGCAAGAGCTTCAGCATTCTTTCGATCTGCTCGCACTGCGCACTTCTGCCCGTGCCGATCGCCCAGACGGGCTCGTAGGCTAGTACTAAGCTCGAATATTTCAGATCGATACCCTCAAGCTGTGTCGCTACAAACTCCTCGCTGCGGTTTTGCGCAAATGCCGCCTCATCCTCGCCGACGCAAAAGACGATGCGCCAGCCCTGCGCTGCGGCAAAACTGAATTTCTCTCTTATCAGCTCCGCGCTCTCACCCAAAATAGCGCGCCGCTCACTATGTCCGATAAGAACGGTTTTGATGTCAAATTCCGCAAGCATATCGCCACCGATCTCGCCCGTAAAGCTGCCGTGCGCGGCAGGATAGAAATTCTGCGCGCCTTGGGTGAAATTTTTTACCTTCGCGCAAAATGCGCTAGCAGGAGGAAAAACCAAAATTTCATCCTCGCGCGAAATTCCACCCGCTAAGCCTTCATCTAAAGTTTTAGCGTACTGCTCAAAGCTAGCTCGGGTATGGTTGCATTTAAGATTCGCTGCCAGTATCATCGCAGCTCCGTTTTAGCAGTAAGCACTCGCACGCCCGGCAGCTCCTTGCCCTCGATGAGTTCTAAGCTCGCGCCGCCTCCGGTAGAAATAAAAGTCATATCGTCGGCGTTGCCAGCGCGTTCGACGACATCTGCGGTATCGCCGCCGCCCACTACGGTCGTGGCGTCGCTATCTGCGATCGCGTGCGATATATGCAGGCTGCCACGAGCGAATTTATCGATCTCAAAAACCCCCATCGGTCCGTTCCACCAGATCGTTTGTGCATCGTCTAGGGCTTCTTTAAAAAGCGCTACGGTCGCAGGTCCGATATCTAGCCCCATCCAATCGCTTGGAATTTCTTGGACGGTAACCTTTTTTGTAACGGCGTCTTGCGAGCATTGTGGAGCTGCAACAGCATCGACGGGGATATAAATTTTAACCCCAAGCTCGCGAGCATTGCGGAGAATATTTTTTGCTTCCTCGATTAGATCCTCTTCGAGTAAAGATTTGCCGATGTCATATCCAACGGCTTTTAAAAACGTAAACGCCATGCCGCCTCCGATGATGAGCTTATCGACTTTAGGAAGTAAATTTTTAAGCGCCTGAAGCTTGCCGCTTACTTTGCTGCCGCCCGTTACGGCTACGAAAGGACGCGCAGGATCTTTAATAAGGTCTTTAGCAAATTTTATCTCTTTTAGTAGCAAAAATCCCGCCGCCTTATGCGCCTCATCGTAGAATTTCGTAATCGCCTCTACCGAAGCATGCGCGCGGTGGCATACGCCAAAAGCATCGTTGATATAAAATTCCGCGTAGCTTGCGAGCCTCTTAGCTAGCGCCTCGTCGTTTTTGCTCTCGCCCTTTTCAAAGCGCAGATTATCCAGCAGAAGCACTTCGCCCTTTTTAAGCGAATTTACCGCAGCTCCTGCCTCCTCGCCCGCGACGTCGGAGACAAATTTTATCTCGCGCTCCAAAAGCCTAGATAGCCTCTTTACCACAGGCTTTAGGCTAAGTCTTTCTTCGTATCCGTTTTTCGGGCGCCCTAAGTGACTGGCTAAAATTACCGCACAGCCCTCGTCTAAGCAATATTTAATCGTAGGGATAGACGAACGGATGCGACGATCGTCCGTAATATTGCAAAACTCATCCATCGGCACGTTAAAATCGCACCTGATAAAAACGCGCGCGCCATCTTTAAATTTCAAATCTTTAATCGAAAGAATTTCGCCCATCTTATTTCCTTCTTTTTGCCGCATATAAGGCTAAATCGATGAGGCGCTCGCTATATCCCCACTCGTTGTCATACCAGCTCATCACTTTTATCAGATTGCCGTCAATTACCTGCGTGCAGTCGCTAGCTACGATGCTGGAGTATTCTGAAGTACAAAAATCGCTGCTGACGCGGCTATCGTCGTCTACGAGCAAAATTCCTTTCATCTCTTTAGCGGCATAGCGGCGGAAAATTTCATTTAGCTCCTCAGCGCTCGTCTGCTTGCGCGTTAGCACTGTTAGATCAACCATCGAAACGTTAGCCACCGGCACGCGCACCGATTGTCCGTGCATCTTACCGCTTAGCTGTGGAAGTACCTTACTAATCGCTTTTGCCGCACCCGTCGTGGTCGGAGCGATATTAAGAGCTGCGGCGCGTGAACGGCGAAAGTCCTTGGCTTTTACATCGACTAGGCTCTGTCCGTGCGTATAGGCATGAATAGTCGTCATCAGACCCTTTTCGATACCAAGCTCATCGTCTAGAATTTTTGCAATCGGAGCCAGGCCGTTAGTGGTGCAGCTAGCGTTTGAGATGACGCGTTGTCCTGCATAAGCGCCCTCATTAACGCCGATTACAAAAGTAGGCGTATCATCCTTGGCAGGCGCGCTCATTACGACTACACCGATACCGTTATCTATGAATGGCTTGCATTTTTCGCTCGTTAAAAATACACCAGTACATTCAAGCACAGCTTCTGCACCATCGCCCGCAAAATCAAGCTCCGCAGGCTCTCTGGTGGAATAGACGCGGATCTTTTTGCCGTCTACGGCTATGCATTCGTCGCTTAGAATTTCTACTTTTTTACGAAACTCGCCGTGAACGGTGTCGTATTGAAGCAGGTATCTCGTAAGCTCGCGCTTAGCGGTATCGTTGATCGCCACAAGCTCTACATCGTCCCTGCTTAGCGCAATTCTAGCCGCGCACCTACCGATCCTTCCAAAGCCGTTAATTGCGATTTTTACTGCCATAAGTTCTCCTTTTTTTCGGATTTTCGGAGAGAATTTTACTAAATTTGGGTTAATCTTTGATTAAATAAAAAGTCGCGAAATCTAGGATTTACTTTTTGGCTATATAATTCGCGAACTTTTTTTAAAGGAGAAAAAATGAGACGAATTGTATTCTCGTCATTAGCGGCAATCGCGATTTTAAGCGGATGCAACCAACCTAAGGCCGATACGGCTCCGCAGCAAAAGCAAGAGTCTGTAGCGCACACGATCGTATTTCTACTCGGAGAGACCGGAGATAAGCGCATCAGCCTTAGCTCGAACGATATGTTCGCAACGGGCGTGTTAACCGACGAAAAAGGCAAAAAGCATAATCTTAAACGCGCGGCTTCCGCAAGCGGTATAATGCTTACGAACGCCGAAGGCATCGAGCTTCTTTTCAAACGTGGAGAGGGAGTGTATACACCGGGAAAAGGCAAGAAGGATATTCCGGTAACCTACACCGAGCACGAGCACAAAAGCGGCGAAATGATGTAGCCGCGGCGGGGTTAAATTTAAGCGCCCCAAAAAGCGAATTAAATTTAACCCCTCGTTTCTAATTTCGACTTCTTTATCCGTAAAATTTAACTCTCGTTTCAACCTCTTTGATCTGCGATGAAATTTAATCTTTTGTTTTCGCTTCTTTCGTCTACGCAAATTGAGCTTTTTTTGTAAATTTGAGCTCGCGCTCACCGAAAGCAAGCTCCGCAAGCCCGAAATCCTCAAATTTTAAAAATCTCCATTTAATTTGCGCTCTACCTACGAATTTTTAGTTTTAAACCGAATTTCACTTCAAATTCGATAAACTGCACCGAAATTTTAATAGGTCGGTGCAAATACGTCGCAAACATATAATTTAGCGAGATTACCGCATGGATAGCATTAAATTTTACCTAAACGATTACGAGGTGGACGGCCGGAGCCTTACCGAAGTCGCCGTTGCAATAAACAGCGAGCCTCTGCTTGAGCTGATTAGGCGGCGCGAGCAAAGCTTTGCGGCAAAGGACGGGCAAGCTAGCATCGCGGGAGACTACGCCTATTTGAGCCTAATTGATTTTAAAAAGCTCTTTTTGGACGCGCTCTTGCCTAACGGACAGCTTGCGGCTAGCAGCGAGCGAAGCGTCGTGCTACTGGGCTGTCCGTGCGGGATCTGGAGTTGCTGGTATCTCGCGCTTAGGGTTAAATTTGAAGCGGATACGATCAGATTTAGCGACTTTACAAACCCGCGCCGCAAAGATTAGCGGTATAGGCTTGAGTTTAAATTTGACCGCGTGAGCTTTGTGAGCGAAATTTCTAAAATCGCCTCTTTTAATAAGCTCTAAAATTCAATAAATTTTAACGGCGCTCTCGAAACTACGCCGAAACAAACCTACCTTTTCCTCGGCAAAATTTAGCTTTAAAGCGGAATGGCTGCCGCGCAAGTTCATAAGATTAAAATTTTCGCTTTGCCGCTTCGCAAAACCTCGAGCAAAATATCATAAAATTTACCCAGTCTTAGCTTTAAAATTCCGCCCCTTTTGATGATCACGAAGACCCGCTCGCCCCGCTCGCCAAGCACGTCGTAGAGCGCGTCTAAATTTGCGACGTATTCGGGCTTGAAATTTAGCGCTGCGGCAAATAGCGCGAAAATTTGATCTTTGCGCCTAATCTTTGCGCCGTCGATGATGATCTTTGCGGCGCTGCGCGTTTTAAAATTTAAGCTCATTGCACTCGCTCGAAGCTTTCGTAATGATCGGCGGTGTAAAAGATCAGCCCGTCGTTTGAAAATATCAGCCGCTTTGCGTCGCGCGGGCCGCCGCGATACTCGATGTCGCATTCGCGCCAGATCCGCCCCTTTTTATCAGGCAATCTGCGCTCGAAATTGCCGAAGCGATCGCCGCCGATGCTCTTGCCGCGCGCGTATCGCCACAGATCGCCGCCCTGCCAGCCAAGCTCGCCCGCCTGCTTTTTCGTGATAAAATTTTGCGGCAAAGCGCCCGTACGGCGGATATGAGCGCTCACACACTCCCTGCTTATGCAGGGCTCGTCTGAGGGCTGATTTTTAGAATTTACGGCGGGATTTTGCGAGTGCGAAGCTTCATAATCTGCGCTGCGTCGCCTGTGAGCGTCCGCCTCATCTTTGGGATTTGCCGCGGCGGGCTCGTTTACTTGCGGATGAGATTTTAAATCTCCTAGGTCTGCTCCGCGCCCTGCTCCGCCGTCTGCACTTCTTGCGTCGCTCTCATCTTTTGCGCCGTCGCTGCTTTCTGGATTTTCGGGGCTTGAAATTTTACGATCGGTGCTGCTTTTGATATCTTGCGCGCCGCTTTTACGAAAAGCGATATCCAGGGTTTTTGAGGTAAAAACCCGTTCATCTTTAGCCGCGGAACCGTGCGAATTGGAGATAAAATTTAGCGCCAAAAGAAGTGCTGCGAAAATTGCTAGCGGGATCAGCTTTTTTGCCACCGCTAGCCTCTTTTGCGGGTCGCGAAGCGAAAATAAAGCACGATCGCCGCTACTATCGCGCCTAGAGCCAGCGGAGCAATCCACGGTGCGTCCTTGACATGCGCATAGAGCCCGCGCACGAAATCGCCCGCGTAGTAGCTCAGTAACCCCACCACAAGCGCCCAAATGAGCGAGCTTACGGCATTGATGACGCTAAATTTTAAAAATGAATATTTTGTGATGCCGATCGCGATCGGCACGAGGGTTTTGAGGCCGTAGATAAATTTTTTAATCAAAATGATGCGGTCGCCGTATTTACGAAACAAAATCTGCGCCAGAGCGAGGTTTCGGCGCTGTTTGCGCAGATATGGCATGATCTCTTTTTTATTGTAGCGGCTTACTAAAAACAGCCCCGAATCGCCTATGAAGTTCGATATGCAGGCGATTACGATGCATAAGACGATATTGAGCTCGCCGGCCGAGCTTAGCACGCCCGCCGCCGCAAGCGCCAAAAATCCTCCGCCCAGCGAATATAAAAACAGTATCAGATACCCCCACGTATGGAGGTTTGCAAACATCGACTCCATCAAATCCTTTCATTAGATCGTATAAAATTCTATAATTTTTGACTAAAGCAGCTTTGAAATTCGGTGCAAAAACTTCACTCCAACGTCCTGCGCTACTTGATTTTGCTGCGACATTAAATTTAAAATTCCGCACGGCTGTCGCGAAATATAAAATTTCGCCGCAAAATATCAAGCGAAATTTTAAAATAAAATTTCTAGGCATCAAGTAAAATTACCGCAAAATTTAGCGATAAAATTTTGCAATTCTAAATTTAATTACAAAATTTGGACTTCTTTAGAATTCAAAGTAACTCGCGAATTACGCAGGATTTACGCGATATCCTCAAATGCCTCCCACCCCGCGAATTGCAATAAAATTGCGCACCTAAGTCTATTATTCTGCAGAAATCACGCGAGCAAAATTCCAAGCTGCTAATAAAACGCCCATAAAGCAAAATTTTTCGCTAAGCTATGCGCCTTAGCATCTTTAGCTAAATTTTACTCATCTGCGCCAATTACTCGCATCAAAAGCGCATAGCCCTCGGTATTTGGATCAAAAGCGCGGTCGTTTTTGGTCTCTAGCACCGAACCGCCCAGACTCACGCCCGCAAACAGCCCGCCTTTATTCGTAAAGACGTACATATCTTGATTTAGCACATCTAAAGAGCCAGAATCGGCGCTGTAGTTACCTGCAACTGCCGTAGCGTCGCCCGAAAGCGTGATTTGTGAATTTCGCATTTTTTGGATTACATCGTCATGCATTACGAAAATGACTAGATAATTATCCTCATACCCGATCTGAAGTCCTACGCTGGCGCTGCTGATCTCAGCGCCGCTAACGCTATGCGCGCCGTCGTTATTATAGATAATGATCCCCTCGCCATACATTCCGCCTATGATGAAACCCAGCTTCTTGACGCTCGGAAATATCACTATCGCGCGAGCTTGCTGCGCTAGGTATTTATACTGCGTGTTCGTGCGCATCACCGACGAATAGGCGCTCGCGCTATCAATGATGAGCTCATCCTCAGCAAATGCCGCGCTAAAAAGCAAAAATAAAGCGATTATAAATTTTTTCATTTCATACTCCTTATTTGGCTATCTCGACCGCGCGAAGCTCGCGTATGACATTGACCTTGATCTCACCTGGGAATTGAACCTTGTCTTGGATATCAGAGGCGATCTCTTTAGCGACCAAAACCGCCTCATCGTCGTTCATAAGCTTGGCGTTTGCGATGACGCGAATCTCGCGACCTGCGTTGATCGCGTAGGCTTGCTTGACGCCGGTTTTACTCATCGCGATCGCTTCGATGTCGCTAACGCGTTTTAGATAGCTCTCTAGCACCTCTCGTCTAGCGCCCGGACGCGCGGCGCTTAGCGCGTCTGCGGCACAGACTGCGGCACTTTCCACGCTGGTAGCCTCCTCGTGGCCATGGTGGGCGTAGATCGCGTTTATCACTACCGGATGCTCTTTGTAGCGGCGGCAAACCTCGGCGCCCAGATCTACGTGCGAGCCCTCATACTCGTGAGTTAGCGCCTTGCCGATGTCGTGAAGCAGGCCTGCTCGCTTGGCCAGCTTTTGATCTCCGCCCGTTTCTGCGGCAATGATGCCCGCGAGATGTGCGACCTCAAGGCTATGCGCAAGGGCGTTCTGTCCGTAGCTGGCGCGAAATTTAAGCTTCCCGATAAGTTTTAAAATTTCGGGGTGAATTTTGCTAAGACCTAGATCCATTACGATATTTTCGCCCTCTTCAGCGATGCTAGCTTCAAATTCATCGCTCACTTTTTTGTAGATATCCTCGATGCGCGCAGGCTGAATTCTGCCGTCCTCGATAAGCGTTTCGATGACGCGAACGGCGATGGCGCGACGGTATAGATTGTGTGAGCTTACGATGATCGCATTTGGGGTATCGTCGATGATAACGTCCACGCCCAGAGTCATCTCAAGCGCCTTTATGTTGCGCCCCTCCTTGCCGATGATGCGGCCTTTAAGCTCGTCATTTTTGATATTTACGACATTGATAAGTCTCTCAGCGGCAAACTCGCCCGCAAAGCGCGACGTAGCCTGCGCCAAAATATAGTTCGCTTTTTTTCGCGCCTCTTTTTTGGCTTCCTCTTCATATTTTCGCACGATGTGAGCGATGTCGGTGCGGCTTTGCTCCTCGACCTTCTTAAGCACCTGCGCGCGCGCCTCATCCTGCGTAAAGCCCGCCACGCGCTCAAGCACTTTAAGCGCTTCGGCTAGCTTCTCTTCATAGCTTTTCTTTAAATTTGAGCCCTCTTCGTAGAGGAATTTCGCCTCTTTTTTGGCGCTTTCGAGCTCTTTTTTGCTGTCTTTTAAAATTTCTTGCTCGGTTAGAAGTGCGTGCTCCTTTTTACCGAGCTCGTCAAATTTAACGTTAAATTCCTTCTGCAGTTTGCTTGCCTTATCTTCGTATTTTTTCTTAGCTTCAAACTCAGCTTCCTGTACCGAAATTTTAGAATTTCGCAAGATGCCCTCGGCTTCAAATTCTATAGCTTTGGCTTTAGCTTTAGCTTGTTCTACGAAAAAATCGTAATTGGCGTTATTGATCTTTCTAGCTACTAAGTATCCTATGCCAGCGCCCACCGCAAGAGCGCACAAGGCGATTAAAATCTCTATCATATTTTCCTCTTTTTAGGTAATTTTGGCTCGGAGTTATGTAAAAATCACCCTTTGCGTCGTGATCAAACGATAAAATTTCACTGCAAAAGCAGTCTTTTATACTCACGAATGCGATTGCGGGCTTAAACTTAAGACCTGAAAAAAACATATCGTAAAATCCTTTCCCATGTCCTATTCTAGCCATTGCGCCATCCACTCCGATAGCTGGAACCACGGCTAGATCGACCTTCTTAAAATACCCGTTTTGCGGAAGCGTCTGCCGCAGCCCAAAGCGCGAAATTTTAAAAGGTAAACGCAATCTTACCATTTTTAAACTAATATCCACCATAAACGGAACGTAAAATTCGCAGCTTTTTGATAGCTTTTTTCTTAAAATCAAAACGTTCGGCTCGTAACTCATCGGCAAAAATATCAAAATTTTACGCGCTTTTAAAAATTTTATCAGCCGCTCAAGCCGCCATAATAGCTCATAATGCTTGCATCTAGCCGCACGCGCGGCGTGAGATTTTAGACGCGATTTGCAGATTTTTCTAAATTCATTCTTTTGCATCGTTTGATCTTTCGAATAAAATATTAACGCTTATTTTAGCTATTTTTTGTATAATTTTGCGATTAAATTTTAAGGTTTATTATGAAATTTCGTTTTTTTCTAGCGCTTTTTACGGCTTTTTTCTTTCTTGCAGGTTGCGGCGATGATGAGGATAAAAAATCAAGCGATACCCCGACCGAGGCCAACGCCACGCAGCCGCAGTCCGAAACCGAAGCCGTAATCCAGGTCGATTATACCGCTCCTTTTACACTTCAGCTAAGTAACGGAAAAATTTTAAATATGCAAAAGACGAAGCAAGGCTTTCGTATCGATAATAACTCCACCGTGACGCTATTTGCATTTTTTACGCCGTGGTGCGACGCCTGCGCAGTGCAGGTAAGCGCGCTAAATGCCGCCAAACAAGCCTACTCCGGCAAGCTTGACATAATCGGCGTGATGATCGGTGATGCAAATTTAGACGATGCAAAAAATTACGCAAGCGCGCACGAGGTAAATTACGCGATCGCTTACGGCGAAGGAACGGACTTTTTTACAAAGGCGCTAGGCGGCATAAGCGAAGTGCCGTATATGGCGATATACGACGAAAAGGGCGAGTTTAGCGCGCAATATTTCGGGCTGATGCCGGAAGAAATTTTAATGACCGAATTGGAGAAAATTTTCTGATGTTCGAATTTTTTAAAAAAGGGCTTAGCAAGACCATAGACGCGATGCGAGGCGCGAAAAGCGAAGATAAAATTTCAAAAGAAATTTTAGAAGAGATGCTGCTTGAAGCCGACGTAAGCTACGAACTCGTGGAGGAAATTTTAGAAAAGCTGCCCGCAAAAAAGCTAGTCGCTAAAGATGATCTTAAAGGCGTTTTGAAGAGCTATTTTAATTACGAGATTGCCCGTCCTGCGGATGAAAAGCCTTTCGTCGAGCTAATTTTGGGCGTAAACGGCGCGGGCAAAACTACAACAACCGCAAAGCTTGCAAATTTATATAAAAATAGTGGCCAAAGCGTGATTTTAGGCGCATGCGACACCTTTCGCGCGGGCGCGGTCGAGCAGCTGCGCAAATGGGCGCAGATCCTAAATCTACCGATCGTGGCGACCGCGCAAGGGCACGATCCCGCAGCCGTGGCGTTTGACACCGTTAGTTCGGCAAGTGCCAAAAACATTGATCGCGTCCTGATCGACACCGCAGGGCGCCTGCAAAACCAGAAAAATTTAGCCGCGGAGCTAGAAAAGATCGTGCGAATATGCGACCGCGCAAAAAGCGGCGCACCGCACCGCAAGATCATCGTGCTCGACGCCACTCAGGGCAATCACAGCGTCGCGCAAGCCAGGGCGTTCAACGAGATCGTAAGGCTTGACGGCATCATCATCACGAAGCTTGACGGCACGCCCAAAGGCGGCGCACTTTTCGCCATAGCGCGCGAACTGCGGCTGCCGATACTTTTCGTCGGCGTGGGCGAGCGAATGGAGGATTTGGCGGAATTTAACTCGGATCAGTTCGTAGAGACGCTGGTGGATGGAATTTACGCCTAGGCCTTGCGCCCGCGTAAATTTATATATTCTCGTCAAAGAAGTTTAAATTTACGCGCTGAAATGCTCGGCAAATTTTGCCGCTTTATTATCTTAGAATAAATTTTACTTAAAATTTTGCGATTTTCGTTTAGGATTTTGCAAAATTTTAGCTCACGCACCGCATAAAAACGCGCTCACCCGCGTCCATTCGCACCAAAATACGCAAAATCCCTCCGCCATCAGCAAGGCAGCGCGCTTATAAGAATTCCTCAATGATTTCGAGCTGTTTAAATTTTACGGTTATCCTCTGTCCGCTCACAAAGATAAAATCATACTCGCAAATGCCTTCCCGCTTTAGCGAAAATTGATGAACTATCAGATCGTTATTTTTAAAGCTCTTATCGTCCGTTTTAAAGCGGACGGCTAGGACGTTTTTGAAAACAAATTTAAAATTTCTATCTCGGTAGGGCGATAAAAATTTCATCGTTAATTTATCTTCGTTTTTTAAAATAGCGAATTTAAATTCAGTCAAAACGGCGTCGTGAAGGGTTTCTTTTGTATTAAATAGATACCTTTTCGGATCCGAAACGAACTGCCTGATAGGCTTTGCTATTTCGTTTTCATTCTTGCGAAGCGACTTAAAATAATCATCAAGATACCAAATACCGCCCTTTCTTTTTATTTTCGCCGTGATCACCCGTCCATTCATTTACGCGTTTTTCTTAAATTTTACTCACGTGCACTGCATGAAAAAACCCGCTCACCCGCGTCCGCTCGCACCAAAACACGTACAAGATCCCGCCGCTGCCGAACATCACCTCGCCGCCTTGCTCGCAGCTTGGAAGCTCGCTGTCAAGCTGCATCAAAAACTCCATCTTCTCGCCGCATATCGGACAGCGCGGCACCGAGGCGCCCTGTATCCACGAAGGCTCGCCGCCGATGCGCGCGAGGTTTTGCCTGCTGTTTGACATCCCCAAGTCCTGAGCCGCCCAGCGCGCCGGCGTGGGCGCAAGCACTACTTCGCACTCCTTTATCGGTTCGTCCTGCGCGTATTCCACCTGCGTCCTTTCGCCGATACGTCGTGGCATACCCTGCGCGTCGTGCTCGTAAAAGACTATCTCGCCTTCGTTTACCTCTCTAACGTGAGCGGCGAGGATTAGGCGCGGCAGCGATCGCACGGGCAAGTCACGAGGCAGCGGATCAAGCGTGATGAGATGAAATAGCGGATTTTGCGCATCGCAGTCCGACTCGTCCAAGACTCCGCCGAGATTATAGCCTGCCTTGCCGCCCTCAAACCGCCAGGTTGGATGGTACTTCGCCAGATGCGGCGCGTAGGGCGCGCCAAAATAGCCACGCGGAAAGATTATGTGATACACGCGCTGACTGCAGTATCTTTTGAGCCTGAATTTCTCACCGCCAAAGCAAATTTCATCGTTCGGCGCTTTTTGTGATTTATCGGAGTCGGTTTCGTCCGCGTTAAATTTAACGACGCTTGCCACATTGCACGTTTCATTTAAATTTACGTTAGCTCGCGATACGTTGCGCTCGCTCGTTTGGGTTTGTTTGACGCCGACACATTCGTCCGCATCCATTTTTAAAATTTCATCCGCTGCCATTTGAGCCGCACCATCTGCGTCAAATTTAGTCCGCTCAAAGGTAAATCCGACAGCCTCCAGCCAATAGCCGATATACTCAAGCAGATCGCACGGACGGTCGAAAAAATCCTCCGCAAGCGCGAACTCGCAGGCAAATTTCACGTTTCGCGGCTCGCGGGTTTGCAGCAGGCAGCTAAAAATTTTTTGCTTATCGTCTTTGCTCGTCTGCGGATCCGCAAGCCTCTCGCGCCAGATTTGCGAGCTCTCGTAACTAAGCCCGCGCCACGGATACTCCGCATAATACGCGCTCTCGTTCGGCTGCAATTTAAAAAGCTCGCCCAGATACGGGT
>NZ_CAKZTI010000053.1 GCF_937921625.1 uncultured Campylobacter sp.
TCGCGCCAGCTCTGCCAAATCCAGCTCGTCGTGCATCATTGAATTTGCACGCAGCTCGTCTAAAAAGCTTAGACTGAAATTCGAGCTAAGCCCGTCGGTAGCGATGTTGTAATTAAGCCCGCTTGCGAGAAGCTTTTTAAAGCTTAGCCGCCTTTTACTAAGCAGGCGGTTGGAGCGCGCGCAGTGCGTGATCGAGTGGAGCTTCGGATCAAAGATGCTAAAATCATCCACCCAAACGCAATGCGTAAAAAGCGTGCGCAGCCCGCTGAAATGCGCTACGAAGCTCTGCGGCGAGTAAAAAGGCGCGGGCGCAGGATTAAATTTAGAAAGCCAGGTTTTAAGCTTACCGCTGCCCGTGCGCAGCCACTGCCGCTCGTAAGCGCTCTCCATAAAATGCGTGCTTATAGCAAACCCGTTTTCGCGGGCAAGCCTGGTCGCAAACTCCGTAATCTGCGGGTGCGTCGAATACGGCGAGTGCACCGACACGGCAGGGATAAAAAGCGAGCTCGCAAGCTCCTTTGCGCGCTCAAAATGCTGCTTAAATTTCAAAATATTCTCCGCCGCAGCGTCCTTGCTCGCGCCTAAAATTTCATTGAAAAACACGGTTCTAATGCCGCTTTGCGCGCAAGCTTCAGCCTCGCCGCCGAAGCTTGAAATTTCGCCGATCGTACCCACGCCGCTTCGCATCATCGCGGCGATCTGCTCCAAGATCAGCCGTCCGCGCGCTGCAGCGTCCAGCTGCTGCCTTGAGGCGATGACGCTGCCTAGCCAATCCAAAAAATCGCCGTAGCGCAGCGTGCCTTTGTTTGCGCTAAATTCCAAATGCACGTGCGGATTTATAAACGCAGGCATCGCTATGTCGCCGCTAAAGTCTAAAATTTCGGCTTGCGGATATTTGCGCGCCGCACTCGCAAAGGCGCAGACCTCGATTATTTTCTCGTCAAAGACGATCGCGCCCTCTTTTAAAATTTTAAAATTCTCATCGCAGACAAGAACCCACTTCGCCCTTAAAATTCTCATCGTTTTCCTTATCTAAAACAGCGCGTGATTTTAGCATAAAATTCTCTTCCGCGCTAAATTTAGAGATAAAATTTTATCGCTTGGGCTTGAGCGGGCAAATTTGGCGTCATAGTAAAAAATAAGCTCGCTTTGGTTATAATTTTCGCTTAAATTTCAAAACTAAGGACGTAAAAATGAAAATTATGGTAATTCAAGGACCGAATATCAATATGCTCGGTATGCGCGAGCCCGCTATTTACGGGGTTATGAAGATGGAGGACATCCACAAACAGATGAAGGCGGTCGCCGATCAGAGCGGCAACGAGATCGAGTTTTTCCAGAGTAATTTCGAAGGCGAGATCGTCGATAAGATCCAAGAGTGCTTCGGCACTTGCGACGGCATCATCATCAATCCCGCCGCCTACACGCACACTTCGCTCGCTATCCGCGATGCGCTTGCCGCAGTCAGTCTGCCCGTGATCGAGGTGCATATCTCAAACATCGCTCGCAGGGAGGAACTTAGACAAAAAAGTCTAATAGCACCCGTGACTGCGGGTCAGATCATCGGTTTCGGTCCCGTGGGATACCATCTGGCGATGATCGGAATGATTCAAATTTTTGAGCAGATCAAAGCTGCCAGAGCCGAACAGAAAGCCAAATAAGTTTGGGATTAAATTTGAAAAATTTTATCCTAAAGGACGAAAACGCTGTTTACCACGAGTGCGGATACAGCTGCGACAACGCGATATTTCTAAGTCTTGGTGGGCGCAAATTTTTCCTCACCGATGCGCGTTATAGCATCGAGGCGTGCGAGCTTTGCAAAGATACCGAAGTGATCGAGGTCGAGCGAAATTTGATAAAAGACGCGCGGCTGTTTTTGCGAAAGGCGGGCGTAAAGGAGCTTGGCTACAACCCGTACGATTTTAGCGCGGGCGAGTGGGAGGCGCTTAGCAAAGGGCTTGGGATAAGATTTAAGGCGCGGGCGAATTTTTCGCAAATTTCGCGCATAATTAAAACCGAAGATGAGATAAAAATTTTAAAGCAAGCGGCGCAGCTGGGCGCGGAAAGATTTGACGAATTTGCCGCGTTCGTGCGCGCCGAGGGCGAAGGCATGAGCGAAGAAGAGCTGTTTTTTAACGCCGAGCTCATCTTTAAGAAAAAAGGCGAGCTCGCGCTTAGCTTTTCGCCTATCGTCGCGATCAACGAAAACGCCGCAAAGGCGCACGCTCTGCCCGGTAAAAAACGTTTGCGACAGGGCGATTTACTCCTGCTTGACGCGGGGATTAAATTTAACCGTTACTGCTCCGATAGGACGCGCACGGCGTACTTTGACGAAAATTTTAACTTCAGCAAGGAGCAAAATTTTAAAAACGGCAAACGGCAAGAAATTTACGAGATCGTAAAAGAAGCGCAAGCTCTGGCGATCGCGGCGGTTATGCCCGGTAAAAAGGCGAGCGAGATCGATGCGGCGGCTAGGGATTTTATCGCCGCTCAGGGCTTTGGCGAAGCATTTTTTCACAGCACCGGACACGGCGTCGGAGTCGATATCCACGAGCTTCCGTTCATCTCAAAGCGCGGAGATACCGTGCTAAAAGAGGGCATGGTCTTTAGCGTGGAACCCGGGATTTACTTGCCCGGCGAATTTGGCGTGCGCATCGAGGACGTCGTGGTCGTGCGCGAAAACGGGGCTGAAATTTTATGAGAGTAGCTCGGGTGAACATGCAACTTAAGAAAAACGAATTTTACGAGTGCGCGGACGCGCTGTGCGTCGTAAAAAGCGCCGTTTTTCCGATGAGGCGCCGCGAGCGCGGAAATTTTAAAAATTTATACCTACTTGGACTCGGCGGGAATTTAGGAGATGTCAGGCGACGCTTCGAGCGATTTTATCGCACTTTACAAAGCGATGCGCGCTTTTTCGTAGCGCAAAATTCTCCAATCTTAAAAAACAAGCCGTTCGGCTTTTTGCGACAGGAAAATTTTTTAAACGCCGTGATGCTCGTGCAAAGCTCTCTGCCACCGCTTACATTGCTTAAAATCATGCAGCGCGCGGAGCTACGATTTGGGCGTAAACGGAGCTTCAAAAACGCGCCGCGCACGCTGGACGTGGATATTTTATATGCAAGCGCAAAGGTGCGTGCCTGCGAACGGCTCGCGCTGCCGCATCCTGGTGTTTGCGAGCGCATAAGCGTGATTTTGCCACTTGGAGAGATGAAATTTAAAAGAGGACTGATATGCAAACTAAAATCGTAAATTTTTTAAGCGCCAAGGGCGGAGTCGGCAAGAGCGTGATTGCAGCAAATTTCGCCGAAATTCTAAGCGAGCAGGGCTACCGCACGGCGATCATCGAAGCTCCGAATTTAAACAATCAAGAGATCATCTTAAACGCTTTGCAAAGAAAGAGGATTTCGCTGCCAAGCGCCGTCGCGGTAAAAATTTCTCAAAATTTAACTCTCGTCTCGCCCGCGCTTGCTTCACAAAATCCCGCGTCCTCGCAAAATTCTATCAAAAACGCAAGCTCTAGCGCGGACGATTGCGTCATGCAAAATTCTACGGATAGCGCACAAAATCGGGGAGGCGACGAAAGTGGCGGCTCGCACAATTACGCGCAAAAACTCACGAGCTCTGATGGCAAAAACAACTCAGAAAATTCCGCCGCTGCAAATTCAATGACAAACGCTGCAAAAAATTCTACGAATTGTGCAGCCAAAAAGCCGCAAAATTGCGAAGATAGATGGAATTTTGCAGAATCAGAAAGTCTAGAAAATTTTAAAAGTGACGATTTCACCAAGCAAAATTCAATCCCTGACGAGAATTCTCAAAATTCCGCAAGTGAAGATGAAAAGAAAAATTCCGCCCGCTCATCAAATCCCGAAAAAGCCGGAAATTCCGCAAACGCAAAAGCTCACGAAAGCCCCGCTCGCTTCGCAAGCGAGCTGAAAGAGGCGGGAATCTTCGATTTTATTTTGATCGATGCGGGGCTTGAGTATCTCGGAGATTTTTTGAGCATCGGCGACGAAAATATCGTGCTGTGCGCGAACGAACCCTGCTCGATCAGCAACACCTACGCGCTTTTAAAGACGCTTGGGGCGAGCAAAAAAGAGGTTTTGTTTTTGCTAAATTTCACCGCGAGCGAGGATGATGCCGTGATGATCTACGACAATCTAAAGTCGGTCGCGCACCGCAATATAAGCGAGTTGGGCTTTAAACTGCTAGGCTTTGTGCCGTTTTGCAAACAAGTAGCCGTCTGCTCACAAAATCGCGCGCTTTTTAACTCACACTATCCGTTTTCGCCCGCTACCATCGCGCTTAGACAGAGCGTCTCGCGATTTTTGGGCAAGCAGGGCTGCGAGCCTATCGATATGAGCGCTTACCGCGGCGTCGGCGGATTTTTACGAAAGCTTAGCAACCTAGTATGATTTACAATGAAATTTTAAAATAGCTACAATCCGCTATTTTAAGGCTAAATTTAAAAATTTAATGCTAAGCTAAAAGCCAAAATTTTAAAATATATATGAAAAAGATAGATTAATCATGCAGATAAAAGAAATTTTAAAAGACATCAAAATCGCCCGCGACAATCTCAAAAACGTGGGCAAAAGCGCCACGATCTTCGGCTCGGCACGCTTTAGCGAGGATAATCGCTACGTAAAAGACGCGCAAAAGCTCTGCGAGGGACTCGCTGATTTAGGATACTCGATCATCACCGGAGGCGGTGGCGGCATTATGCAAGGCGCCAACCGAGGCGCATTTGCGAGGGCAAGGACGCACAGCGTGGGCTTTAACATCATGCTGCCGTTTGAGCAAAAAAGCAACGGCTTTTTGACGCAGGGGGCGAAATTTTCAGCATTTGCACCACGCAAAGGCGCTCTCATCGAAAACAGCGAAATTTTCGTCATCTTTCCGGGCGGATTTGGGACGCTGGATGAGTTTTTTGAAATTTTAGTGCTGGTGCAGACGGGCTTTAAGCGCGCACAGATCTATCTTTACGACGAGGAATTTTACGCGCCTTTGATGGAGTTTTTCCGCACTTCGCTGCTAAAATCTGGCGCGATAAACGAAAGCGATCTGCAAAATTTTAAGCTCTGTGACAGCGTGGATGAAATTTTAACGGACGTGCGACGTAAGGAGAACGAATGAAAATTTTAGTCGCGATGAGCGGCGGCGTGGATAGCTCTATGTGCGCGAAGCTGCTACAAGACGCGGGCCACGAGATAGAGGGCTGCTATATGAAGCTGCACGCAAAGCCGGGCTATCACGAGGCAAACATCGCCAAAGTCCGCAAGGTGGGCGAGTTTTTAGGTATTAAAATCCACATTTTGGATCTGCAGAAGGATTTTAATCGCGACGTTTACGAGCCCTTCGTGCAGGCCTATATCGGCGGTCTTACGCCAAATCCGTGCGCGCTGTGTAACCGCCGCATAAAGCTCGGTAAGCTCTTGGAATTTGCACGCGAGCAGGGCTTTGAGCGCCTAGCTACGGGGCATTACGTCCGTATCGAGGACGGGCTTTTAAAAGCCGCTGTAGATCTTAGCAAAGATCAGAGCTATTTTTTAGCAAACATCGATCCTGTCGCGCTTAAATTTATGCTCTTTCCGCTTGGAGGGATGTATAAAAAGGATGTCAAAGAGGCTGCGCGCGCCTATACGGAGCTTTCACAGATCGCCTCTGCGAGCGAAAGTAGCGAGATCTGCTTTGTGGACACCACCTACATCGACGTTTTGAACCGTCATACGGGCACCAAAATGCCTGGCATCGTGCGCGACCGCGCGGGCAACGCCATCGGCACTCACGAGGGCTATATGCACTACACGATCGGCAAGCGCCGCGGTTTTACGGTGCACGGCGCGCATGAGCCGCACTTCGTGCTAAGCATCGACCCGCATAAAAACGAGATCGTCGTGGGCGGCAAGGAGGAGCTGGCGACCTACGAGTTCGACACCGAAAATTTTAACGCCTTTTTAAGCAGGGATGAAATTTTAAATATGGCGGGCCTCGGCGTTAAGATCCGCTACCGCAGCGCCAAACTCCCCGTTAAAATTTCGCCTCGCGAAGGGGGCGGGGTACATGCCGTGCTGTCTGCGCCCGCAGCGGGCATCGCTCCAGCACAGCTCGCGGTTTTCTACGACGAGCGCGACCGCGTAGTAGCAAGCGGATTTATAAAATAACGTTTCTCGTATCCTATGCTCGCTTTTGGCGCCGCTTGGGGCTCGTCTGCTCGCAAAATAGCGCTTTAATCGCGCCGCTTGATCTGCACTTGCTCTGCTAAATTTTATATAGAAAAAGAAATTTGCGCTTTTGAGTCCACGATTTTAAATTTCATCTCGCAAGCTCGGCGCGCAAATTTTATGCGCGTAGCTTTACGATTGAGGCTTTTAAATTTACGCTCTGTCGCTGTGTTACCTGCACTGCTAGCGAAATTTACGAAAGTTGCGGCGCTAAAATAAAATTTACGGCGACGTCTTATCAAAGCGCGCCGTGACGCAAAAATCGCGACCGATATAAAATATTTCGCGCGTCGTCGCGACGGCGCGAAACGAAATTTGCGCGCTCCCTCTAAAGGAATTTGCGATGAAATTTCTAAACCTGCGCTAGAGCCCACGACTACATTTAAATTTTAAAAATTTATGCCGAAATAAAATCAAATTTTAAAATTTAGCAGCGCTTTCTGCGCTCGAATTGTGCTCAAATCGCCCTAAAATTCCACTCGCGTCTTTACCTCAAAAAGCAGCTCGCCGTCCACCGCCTTAAGCCCGCCGCTCTTTATCATCTCGCGAATTTTACTCGTGCCAAAGCTGCTTTTTTGAAGCAAAATTTCAACCAAGTCTAGATTCCTGATCTCATAAATGCAGCGATCTATCAACTGCGAAGAGCCCAGATCGTCGAAGTAGAAAAATCGCCCGCCGTTTGAATAGACCCAGCCGTATAGCCCGCCGTGCACGCCGCCGACTCTGCGCCACTCGTGCGGCAGCTCGAGCGCGAAAAGCCCGCTTTTGCGAGCGACCAGCCTGCGAGTGCTGCGGCCGCCGCCCCAAACTTCGGTGCCTTCTAAAAAATATATTCGCTCGCCGCTTTGAAACACGCTGCCACTAAGCGCGCGAACTTCGCCCGCAAAGGGATTGTCTGCCGCGCGCTTTTGCTTTCCGTCATTCTCGTCGAAATAATAGATGCCGCCAAGGGAGGCAAAAAGCAGATGGTTTGAATGCGCAAGCTGCCTATTTAGCGGAGTATAGGGCGCGGCAGCTGGGTCAAATTTTAAATCGTTCGCAAAAACGTCGCCGCCTTTCGCATCCCACAAAAAATAGTCCAACCACTGCCTCAAAAGTTCGTAATGCCCGCCGTTATCCCGCGCATCTAGGCGCAGGTTTTTAAAATACACGTTCGCGCCGTCCGCGGCATAAACGTCGCTAGCGCGCCCATCGCTTCCCTCTATCTGGCGCAGGCTCGCGGCATCCGCGCCCGGCAAAACTTCTCCTTTATAAAACGCGCGAGAGCCCTGCGCAGCGTAATACACGCCCACGATTTGGCGCAGATCCGTAGCGTCGATTCGCTTAAATTTATAAACGTAGCTTTGCGGCTTGGGTGCATCCCAAAAGATATGCGCCAAGGTTTCATAAGTAAGCTTAAGAGCTCCCAGCGCGTCGTTCCACACCGCCTCGCCGTCGCAAAAATAGCTGATCCGTCCGTCGCTTACGTATCCGAACGCCACGGCTTTCGTGCGCGCGGGCTCTAGCTCGCTCATCGCGATATTGCCGCAATATACGGCGTTTTTATCCGCCGCGACGTTAGAGCGATAGCCGGAGCCGAAATCCAAAACCCGAAAGCTCGCCGCATCCGCGCCCTGCATCGCAAAATAGCCCGCACCCACCACGAGGGCGTAAATTTCATCTCCTTTTTTGTAAAAATCGCTGTATTTGATCTGCTCGTCGTCCCGCGGCGAGTAGTCGTCTGCGGAATTTATAACCGCAAACAGAGCGAGCGCGCTAAAAGCCGCAAATGCAAATGTCGCGCCAAGCATGATCTTACGCCAAAGCGGCATGCCTCTAGGCCCGTCTTGCACCGGTTTACGATCTGCTTCCGCCTTGCGCGCCCTAGCTTTGTGCTTCTTTTGTGCGCGCTCATCCTTTGGCTCTTGCGTAAAATCCTCATACATCTTTTGCCTCAAATTTAATCTCGCCGCAGATTGCGCGGCACTTGAAATTGTACAAAAGCGCGGCTAAATTTATGAAATTTAACGCTACGGGCAAATTCTGATTCAACTCTTTGCGGCGCTAATTTATTTTACGAACGCCACAAAATCTCTGGCGAATTTTAATTCAAATCGCTTCGTAGCCGCACGGAATCGGTGCCGTAACGCTTGCAAACACAAAGTCCTCATCGCCCGTATTTTTCATACCGTGGCACTCTCCGCTTTTGGAAATGATTAGATCACCCGCACAGATCGGCACCTCCTCGCCCTTGCTCGGATAAAACACGCCGCGTCCGCTTAAGCAGATCCACACGTCATCGCCGTCTGGGTGAATATGCGGCGCTACGACCTGGCCGCGTTTGACGATCCAAACCGCGCCGCAAGTGGCCTTCGTAGTAAAAAATGTCGTTTTTACGGCTCGCTCGTCGCTACAAATAGCATCTTTTATATGAAAAATTCTTTGCATTTTCGCTCCTTTAAGTTCACCGCATCCGGCGCGGTTTCGGCGGAATTTTAGCATTCTTTTCGTGCAGCGAAAGTGAAATTTCAAGCGCCAAACTCGCAACATAACCTTAAATAAAAATTTTAAATTCACATTTCACTGTGCGATTTTTTTGGAGGATTGAAGATCGCATCTAAAAGTAAGAAGACGCATAAGCATGGTATTTGTGGATAGAATTTCGGCTTTAATTTAAGACGAAATTTTAAAAATTCTTATAAATTTAAAGCCGGCCTACGAGATAAATTTATTGAATTTGATATGAGCTTTGCTTGCGCGCTTTTACCACCCAGCTTAAAGCCAAATCGTAGCTTTTATCAAAAACCTCGCGTGGCGTAGACTTTACGGCAAGCGCCAAGTCGGTTTATAAAGCTAAATCGGCTTATAAATAGATGCTACTACCTCCGGCTTGTTTTAGCAGATACGCATTTTTGCACCTCGAATTTTTGCACATTTTACGATAATGTTTTTATAGCGCGTAACATACTGATCACGAGCCGAGCGGGAGTTCAAAGAGATAGCGTTAGAATTTTGCACTATCTCTTAAATTTCAAAACTATTTTATCTTGCTTGGATCCAGCGCGATCTCGTCATTTTTGATTACGCCGATACCCTTATTTAGCACGTTTTGCGCGATCTGTTTAGCTTCTGCTAGCGAGTGCATCGCGAAGGTGCCGCACTGAAATTTATTCAGCTCGGGGATATCTTTTTGAGAGCCCACGCCCAAAATATCCTTCATACTCGCGCCCCACGCCGCCGCGACGGCACTCTCGCTAGGCGCGCCGATCACGCTCATATAAAAGCCCGTGCGGCACCCCATCGGCGAGATGTCGATGATCTCGACATCCGCGCTATTTAGATGCTCGCGCATGAAGCCCGCGAAAAGATGCTCCAGCGTGTGGGTGCCGCGCTCACTCATAATCTCTAAATTCGGGCGGCAAAACCGCAGATCATAGACGCTGATTTTATCGCCGCTTTTGGTGCGCATGCTCTTTGCAAGCCGCACGCCAGGGGCATTCATGCGGGTATGATCGACCTTAAAACTATCTAACAATGGCATATTTTCTCCTTAAATTCAGATCGTGGCGATTTTAACATAAAATTTCGCACTTTCAGGCGCACAGACGAAATTTTGGCTACAATTGCGTTTATTTTAAGGAGAATTAATGCCCTACATAAACGTCAAAATCACCAAAGAACGTGGCGGCTTAAGTCGCGAACAAAAAGCAAAGCTCGTAAAAGACCTAACCGATGCCCTGGTAGCCGTGTTAGGCAGGGGCGAGAAAACCACGGTCGTGACGATAGACGAAATATCCACTGACGACTACGCGATTGGCGGGCGGCTAGTAAGCGAAATCAGGGAGCGGCAGAGCTAAGCTCGCGCGTCAAGCTAACTTTGAAAAGTTAAATTTTAGAATTTTAAAATTTTCATGCAAAATTCTACGCGGCAGGCTCCGCTTTTAAGGGAATAAAATTTGCGATAATCCCCGCTTGCAAAATGAAATTTTACGCTAAATTCTATGCTGCAAAATTCCAAAAAACCAACCGAGCGAAAATTTTAAAGCGGATCTAATGGTGAAATTCTTTGAAAAAACCGGCAAGATAGAATTTATGCAAGTTTTAAAATCTTACTAGATAAAATTTAAGCCTCGCAAAGTTTAAAATTTCGCAAAATATAAATAGACAATATTCTTAGCGAGCTAGCGCTCCCAAATTAGTTTTTTGCCGAAAGTTAGGGTATTATCGGTCATTTTCATCCAATCGATTCTGATAGTAAAAAAATCAGTCTCCATCGCGCGCGCAAACGGGAAGCGCTTAAGATATAGCGAGGTTTCGCGCTCATCCGCGCTACGGATATGACCGCAAATCTGCACGCCTTTGATCCTACCTACAAATTTCGTATCCAGTGCAACTGTGGCCGCAACTCCGCGGTTGGCAAAGACTGCTTTGATATGCTCGGAGTCGCTCGCGCTTGCGATGATGAGCTCCTTATTTTGCGGATCGTAGGCATAAAATGCACTGCAACAATATGGCAGATTATTGCGCAAAACTCCGAGAGATAGAAGTTTCATCCTGCCTAAAAACTCGTCGAATTTATCCTGAGCGGCACACATTTTAAGCCTCCTTTTTGCTAAATTATACAATGATTTTCTTTTATTAGCTATAATCGCGAGCCAAAATTAGGAGAATTTTTATGGAAAATTATAAAAAAGTAAAAGAGATGTTTTTGATGCAGCAAGCCCTAAACGACGAAACAAACGGCGTGGGCTGGGAGGACGGCTATACAAAAAACGGCAAACTTATCAACTGGAAGCGCTGCATTTACATGGAATGCGCAGAGCTTATCGATAGCTTTGCGTGGAAGCATTGGAAAAATATCTCTGCAGCGCCGGACGTGAATAATATCGTCATCGAGATCGTTGATATTTGGCACTTCGTGATGAGCTATATTTTAGAGCAATATTACGGCGGCAAAGACATCGACCACATCGTAAGCGACGTCACGGCAGTAAGCGGATTTGCGGAGTTTAGCTCCTACGCCTACGATGTGCGCGAATACAGCATCTACGAAATCGTAAACGACATCGAGCTCATAATCCACGAAACAAGCGGATTTGAGCTGCAAATCGGCGAGCTTTTGACCGATTTTTTCCGCGTGGCGCTAAAATGCGGCGTGAGTCTCGATATTTTATTTGAAAAATATATCGGCAAAAACGTGCTGAATAAATTCCGTCAAGACCACGGCTACAAAGAGGGCAGCTACCGTAAAATCTGGGGAGACCTTGAAGATAACGAGGTGCTAATCGAGGTGCTATCAAAAGGCACAGTAAGCGCAAACGAAATTTACGAGCAATTGCAAAAGATCTACGACGCGACGAAGTGAAGTCGTGGGTTTGCGCGCGAGATTTCCCTTTGAAATTTTAAAAAAGGGCTTTGATTTGGAATTCTGCAGTTTTGTACCTAAAATTTTACGCAATGTCAGCTTATCTATAAGTGGCAAAATTCCGCGCAGCAAGCAAATAAATATTCGCAACAGGTAAAAACATAGCTAGATCTAGCCTCCCTTTACACACTATAAATGAGCAGATTAAACGCAGGCAAGCGATCAAAGCATAAATTTCGTATTATAATGCAAGATGAGCCGGCTAAAGCAAGCGAATGAGCCAAGCGGGCGGATTAATGAGGCGCTTTCGTGCGGTAGCCAAATTGCTCAGCTCAAATTCCGTCGCAAAAGTCGCTAAAATAACGCAAATAGGAGCATACATGGGTAGAATTTTTAATTTGGCAAAGCAGGATTTTTTTACGCGAAAGTTCATTTTGCTCTCGCTATTGCCGCTTATGTGCTCGCTCATAATCTTAGGCACGCTCGCGTTTTTCGGTGGTAAAGAGCTTTTTGACGCACTTTCGCAGGGCGCGCAAAGCGGCGATTTTAGCTTCTTGGACGAACAGCGCTTCCCGGTAATTGCAAAAATTCTAAGCTTTGCTGCTACGAAGTGGATTATCGGCGCGATTTTTTCGGTGTTTGCCAGCTTTGCGGTGCTGATGCTTAGCGTGTTTTGTGCGCTTATCATCGCAGCCTTTCTGACGCCCGCAGTTACTAAAGAGATCAACACGCGCCACTACCACCTAATCCGCGCGGATGAAGCGAGCACGGCGCGAGTGTTGAAACTAACGGCTCTTGAAATTTTAAAATTTTTAGTGATTTTATTTATCTGTTCGGTGCTTTTGTTTGTGCCGGTAATAAATTTATTCATAATCAACGTGCCGTTTTTTTATATCTATTACAAGCTGGTTCTAATCGACGTCGCTTCAAATGCGTTAAGCGCGAAAAGCTTCGAGCGCTCTTATAAAATGGGTGGCGGATATAAATTTGCCCTAAGCGCTTTTATTTTTTATCTGCTGTGTTTGATCCCGCTGGTAGGATTATTTTTCCAGCTATTTTTCATCATCTTTTTGACGCACGTAGTGCTGATAGACGAAAGCGCCCGCAATAAAAATCGCTAAAGATTAACTAAAATCAATGAAAAATTTTGAAATTTTCATAAAATAGTGCGAAATTTTTTAAGAAAGGATTTCTATGAAATCAGGTGATATTTACATTTGCAATATTTGTTCGCTAAAAAGTAGCGACGATGAAAATGCGGTCTTTATCAAGGCGCATAAAAACGGCGAGACGGTGCATATCTGCACATCCTGCATGCCTAGCGTCATCCACGGCTCAGGCATGGTCGTAAAAAGCAACTCCGAGATCGAAGAAGAGCTCCAAGACGCTACAAACTAGCTGCTAGCATCACTTGCTGCGGTGCGTTTTAATTTGTCTATTAATCTGCGCGCCGCAAAATTCCAAAATTCCAAAATTCCAAAATTCCAAAATTCCAAAATTCCAAAATTCCGCCTGCGAGATTTTCCGCCAAAATACTGCACAGCAAAATTCCGCGCTTAAAATTATAAAATTTTACGCAGCAAATTCTGTGCACTAAGCTTATCCCACATAAGAATTTTCGCGTTATAAGCTTGACGCTAAAATTCCTTGAGCTAAAACTAAAGTCTGAAAAATTTTAAAATCCGTGCAGCCGCTTGATCTCTGCGCTGATCGGCTTTTTTTGGCCTAATTTGGTCACGCTTACGTAGGTTGCGATCGCGCTGGTTACGTGCAGACACTCGCGAAATCCATCCTCGCCCAGTCGTAGCGCTGCGACCTCGATCTGCACGCGGATAGAGGTATTTCCTACGCTTAATACTTTTGCGTAGCAGCTGATGACATCGCCGATAAATACGGGCTGCTTGAAAGTTACCTCCTGCATCGAGATCGTCACGACCCGCTCGGGCGCTATCTCGCGCGCCGCCGTCGCGCCCGCTAAATCGATCTGCGCTAGTATCCAGCCGCCGAAAATATTGCCCGAGCTATTCGTATCCTTAGGCAGCGCTACGACCTTGATGCGCGGCTCGCCGAAATCGTCTAAGTTTAAATCGCTCATTTTTACTCCTTAAATTTAAAAATCTCGCATTTTAACCGCGCAAATTTAACACTTTTTCGATACAATCGGCAAAAATCTATGTCGAAATTTTAAAATTTTAAGCGGATGCGAGGATGGAATTTTGCTCGCGAAGCAGACACATTCCGCTCGTAAAAAGACGATAAAACGACAAAAAGGATACGCGATGAACGATTTTGTAAAACTTAGCGAGATGGCAGCGAGCGCTAAGGCGCGACTAAACGCCCTCTACGACGAGCCGCACGCCGAGCTGATCGCGCGTGGGCTGGAGATCTGCGGCTTTGAGTCTGGCGATACTGCGCGCATAGCCGTACTACGCCGAATCGTGGGTCTCAAAGAGGATCCGCTACTGCAAGAATTTCGCCGCTTGGGCTACGATGAGGCGCGCCAGCGCGAGCTAAAGAGCAAAATGTATGATTTCACGCGCGAAATACACGAGAGCATGCACGCAGCTCTTATCGCCGAGGCCGGCGCGCAGGGGATTTTGCAGCCGTTTTATCTGGAGCTTTTAAAGGGCGTGCACCGCATCGGGCTCGTGCTAAGCGATATGCAAAAAAGCTGGCAAGCCCTAATTATCGAAGGCACGAACAAGCGCTTACAGCAGGAATTTAGCTCGCTTGCGCAGGCGAAGGAATTTTTACTGCAAGAGGAGCTGTTTATGCGCACGCCTCACGGCGAGATCTGCGAGCGCTGCTACGGCGCGATAGTGCAGCGCGAGGGCAAATCCCAAATGGTGCCCTACGCCGTGGCCTTTGCGGATGAGACGGCGAAGCTGCAGAGCGAATTTGGCGATCTTTTGGAGCGTTTGGTGACGCTTGCAGAAGATGAGAGTGAGCTAGCTTACGTCGCGTATCTAGGCAAGCTCAAGCAGGCCTTTTGCGAGAGGGACGCCAGCGCGGTGATCGGCGCGTGGCGGGATGCGGAGATCGCGTGGATGGATATAAAAACGCCGCTTCAAATCGGGCATCCGCTTGAGTACTACGAGGACGCCTATACGCACGCAGTCGCGCTGGAATGGGACGTCAGGCTTGCAGGCGCGTATGAGTTTAGCGCGGAGGAATTTAAAGCGCGCGTAAGCGAGAGTTTTGAGCGTGCGTATGAAAAAATCGGCGCAAAGGGCGCCGTCATGCACTCGCTCGTGCTCTCAAACATCGCCAAAACCCAACTTTACGTCTGTGCGCCGCTGATCTACTACGGAGCCGATCTTAACGGGCTCTTTTCGGCGCAGGTCGTGCCCAACGACGAATTCGTAAGCACCAACTGCGGCAAGAAAATTTTCGCCTTCGTAAATTTCGTCTATGAAAGCGCCAAGGCTAGACCTTTTATGCGGCTAAGCAGCGAAATTTTCGACCTTGAGTATCTAAATTTCGGACGCGAAATTTTATTTAAAAAGCCGCAAATTTGGCGCCGCGTCTACGAAATATCGACGATCGGGCATGAGTTCGGGCATATATTTTTCATCGACGCGGACACTGAGGCGCGCATGAACCGCTCGGGGCTTTTCAAGCTCATCGAGGAGTACAAGGCGACCACTGGCGGGCTCGTGAACTTCTTTTTCCACGAGGAGGCGGAGTTTTGCCTGCCGGCGCTAGATGAGCTGATCCGCCGCGCCGTGGGGCTCATCGCGTGGCAGCAGGTGGAGGAACTCAAGCCCTACTACTGCGAGGCGTTGATACATCTGAGCTTGCTTTTCGCATCGGGCGTTTTGAAATTTGACGGCATGCGGCTGGCGGTTAAATTTGACAGCGCAGGCTATGAGAGCTTCAAAGCCGCGTACTTGCAAAACTATGAGGAGCTGGCGCGGCTTTATTGCGACAAAAAGGACGCGGTGGAATTTTTATCGCGCTTTGCGGAGCTTAGCGGCGGCGTGTATCTGCCGCGCGAGGCGCAGGTGCGGGAGTTTGTGGAGTTTTACTACTCGCGCTACGAAGCGATCGGCAACGAAACGGACCCTAGCAATGAGCGAGCAAAGTGGCTTTAAAATTTCAGCTCTGAACTGCGCCTTAAAATAATGGAAAGCTAGTAAAATTCCGCGGAATTTTAAGGGGAAAGCATGGGATATTTTAAAAATTTACTCTCTGATTTGCGAAGCGGCAGGCTTGCGCTGCATCCGATTTTGCTCGCGGCGATGTTTTGCATAGTGAAAATTTCGTGGCCTTATTTAATAGGACCTACGGGCGATGATGGCTCGGGCGGGACAATCTTCGGTAACTTCATATTTTGGGACCTTGCAGCATGCGCGTGTTTCATAGCGCTGGGCGCACATCTTGTCTATGTGGCGGGGCGTGGCAGCAAAAACAGCCAAAGTAGTAGCTGCGAAAACAGCGACCACGAAGGCGCGATGCAACCCCGTGGGCTGCGCTATTTAGCCGTGCTGCGCACTATCTTATGCGCCCTATGCATCATCGCGTGCGTGGCGGGCTATCTTAGCGCGGATATAAATCACCAGAAATTAGGAGTTCTGAATTGGTTTTTCCCGACTGCGTTATTAAGCGCTTTCATATATTTGATTGCGATCTGGGTTGTTACGACCGACTCTGAAATAGTAGCTTGGGGTGCCGTCTTTGGGACAAGCTATGTAGTCGCTTGCTATGCGGTTTGCAAATGTTTTTTTTGGTATGGTGGATATGTATTTTGGAAAGGGTTGGAGATAATCTTTCCTCTAATTTGGGCGTTTCATTTCAAGCGCACCTACAAAAAGCTCCTAGCAGAGGAGATGCGCGAGGCGTAACGGCAAGCTGAATGCAGAATTTTAGCCAAAATTTTGCCGCCAGCCGCAGCTTAAATTTAACTCAGGCGCAGCCTGCACCGATAGCGTCGTCGGGGGATGGGCGGGGTTTGGGGCGGGAAGGGGAGCGACCTCGCAATTCAAGCCCCCTTCCCGCCCCAAGATTACGATATCACGAACAAAAATTTAAATGGAATTTTACAAATAAACGCCGCTGCAACCCGAATTCCAAAGGCAGAATTCTAGAATTTTAAATTTATATCACGAATTTTACTAGTCTTAAATTTAAAAGCAAAGCTCTAAATTTCAACATCCATATCCACGGATTCGATCTGCAAGCCGCGCAGATCCGCGAGCTGCTGCACCGCGGCGTCCGTCTCGGCATTTTTGGGAAGGACGATGTGAAAGCCGCGATCAAACGCCAAGAAAAAATTCTCCCCGCCCGCAGCGATTCGATTTAGCGAGCGCACGGCAAATTTCTCGCTTGCGCGTGGCTCGCCTTTTGAAAACGAGATCGTCTCGTCGTCCGCGACGAAGCTCATCTCCGTGCTCGAGTCTTGCGCGAGCTTAGCGGCAGAGAGATGTTTTCTTAGCATGCGGCGGTAAAATTTCGGATAAAAAATAAGCCACGCCGCACCCAAAATAA
This sequence comes from uncultured Campylobacter sp., assembly GCF_937921625.1. Classification (GTDB taxonomy): domain Bacteria; phylum Campylobacterota; class Campylobacteria; order Campylobacterales; family Campylobacteraceae; genus Campylobacter_B. Next base: position 17,056 of record NZ_CAKZTI010000053.1, read on the forward strand.
CCGACGCCACGCTCGCAATCGGCGCCGTCTTTAAAAGCCCGTCGATGATGATGCCCATAAGCAAAAACTCAAACGGTATGGCGTAGGTGCTTACTAGGCGCTGCTTGCGCGCCTTTTTGCTGTAAAGCAGCATAAATTTATTGAGGTTATCGACGTCATGATTTGTGATACGTACTTTCATATTTTTCCTTTAATTTTTGCGTAATTGTAGCGAAGCTGCCTTAAATTTGCGTCTATTAACTTCCGTGAGATAAAATCCCGTTTTTAAAGGAGATAGCTTGAAATCTTTATTAAAAATCAACGGATTTTTGCCGTTTTTGGCGATTATGTTTATCAACGCAAGCGTCGATCTGGGCCATAAGATCACGATCCAAAACGTCCTTGTTAAAAGCGCCGATTCGGGCACTCTCATCGCCCTGACGTCGCTTGTAAATTTGCTAATTTTGCTGCCTTACGTATTTCTTTTTAGCGCCAGCGGCTATCTCAACGATAAATTCTCGCGTACCCGCATCACGCGGATCTGCGCGAAACTCGGCGTCGCGCTTACCGCGCTCATTACGCTAGGTTATCTGTGCGGGTGGTTTTATTTCGCGTTTTTTATGACGATCCTGCTTGCGGCGCAAAGCGCAATCTATTCGCCCGCCAAATACGGTCTGATTAAAAAGATCGTCGGCGCGAAAAATTTAGGCGCGGCAAACGGCATCGTGCAGGCTCTTACGATCATCGCGATTCTGCTTTCATCGCTTGTTTTTTCGGTGATTTTCGAGCTCTTTGCAGCCCACAGCAGCGACGCGGGCGAGCTAATGAGCTCGGTTTGGTTCATCGGCGTGCTTTTGGTCGCAGGCTCTGCGCTTGAAACATACTACTCGTATAAAATTCCATTCTTCGACGCCGCGCAACCGCAGGCGGAATTTGACACGAAAGAATATCTCCGCCTGCGCTATCTGAAGCAAAATTTAAAATTTGTAATCAAAGATAAAAACGTCCTGCTCTGTACGCTGGGACTTTCGATGTTTTGGGCGGTCTCGCAGCTCGTGATCGCGACCTTTCCGGCTCACTACAAGAGCCTTAGCGGCAGCGACAATGTAATGGTGATCCAGGTGATCTTGGCGCTTAGTGCGATCGGAATCGCGCTAGGCTCGATCTTTGCGGGCAGCTACTGCAAAAAACATATCGAGCTCGGTATCGTGCCGTTCGGCGCATTTGGCCTGGCGCTCGCGCTAATGGTACTAGCCAACGCGCACTCGGTATTTTGGCTCGGTACGGCGTCGTTTTTCTTCGGATTTAGCGGCGGAATTTTCATCGTGCCGCTCAACGCCGTCATTCAGTTTTTCACCGCCGATGAGCGCATGGGGCGGGTGCTCGCGGGATCAAATTTCATCCAAAATATCTTTATGGTGCTGTTTTTGCTCATCGCCATCATCTTGGTGCATTTTGCGGTCGCCAGCGGCGAAATTTTCGTTATGGCGGCGCTGTGCGTACTTATCTGCGGGATCTTCGGCGCAAAATATCTGCCGCAGCTTTTCGTTAGAATTTTACTCATTCCGTTTATGAAATTCGGCTACCAAGTCCACGTAGACGGCGTCGAAAATATCCCGCAAAAAGGCGGCGTACTGCTTTTGGGTAACCACATCAGCTGGATCGATTGGGCGGTGGTACAGCTTGCCTGCCCGCGCGGGGTACGCTTCGTGATGCATCGCAGCTACTACGATCTGTGGTATTTGAAGTGGTTTTTTAAAATTTTCCGCGTCATTCCGATCGGAGCGGGCGTGAGCAAAAGCGCGATCGAAAGCATCCGCGAGGCGCTGAATGCAGGCGAAGTGGTCGGGCTCTTCCCCGAGGGTCACATCAGCTACAACGGCCGCATAGACGAGTTTCAGGGCGGATTTGAGCTAGCCGCGCACGATACGAACTCCGTCATCGTGCCTTTTTATATCAGAGGGCTTTGGGGATCGACGTTTTCGCGCGCCAGCGAGCATTATAAAAGAACGATTTCGCAAAGCGGCAAAAACGCGCTTCGCGTAAGCTTCGGCGCGCCGATCGAGGCAAATTCCAAGGCGCACGAGGTAAAACGCGCGGTAACGGAGCTGTCGTTTTTCAGCTGGGGCAAATACCTCGCAAGCCTAAAGCCGCTCGCCTACAACTGGCTAAATCAGGCCAAAAGATCGCCTTTTAAGCGCGTGGCGGTCGATAGCACGGGAGCAAGTCTAACAAATTTAACGATGATGAGCGCCGTTTTGATACTTCGCAAAAGGCTAAAGAGCCGCATTAGCAGCGAGGAAAACGTAGGTATCGTTTTGCCCAGCTCGGTCATCGCAAGCGCCGTAAATTTAACGCTTTTTGCGATGGGCAAAACGAGCGTAAATTTAAACTACACGCTAAGCGAGGAAAATTTAATATATTGCGCGGATAAAGCAAATATCCGCACGATCATCAGCTCGCGCAAATTCATAGAAAAACTCAAATCAAAGGGCTTTGAGCTGGAGAGTTCGATCGGCGATCGGCTCGTGTATCTTGAGGATCTGAGCGAGGGCACCTCTAAAAACGAGCGCATAGCCTGCGCGCTAAAATCGCTGCTGATACCTAAAATTTTATTCCGCGCGCTGTATTTTAAGCCGCACGCGATAGAGGACGTAGCGACCATTTTATTTAGCAGCGGCAGCGAAGGAAAGCCCAAAGGCGTGGTTTTGACGCACAAAAATATAATGGCGAACGTCCGTCAAATTTCGGAGCTCATAAATGCCACTGAGCACGACGCGATTTTAGCGTCGCTACCGATCTTTCACTGCTTCGGGCTTACCGTAACGACGCTCTTTCCGCTAAACGACGGAATTTTAAGCATCCACGTGCCCGATCCTACGGACGCCTTTAGCGTCGGCAAGATGAGCGCAAAATACGGCGCTACGATAATGTTCGGCACTTCTACGTTTTTTAGGCTCTACACCAAAAACAAAAGGCTCAATCCGCTTATGCTGGCAAGCATTCGCCTAGCGATTGCGGGCGCGGAGAAGCTAAACGAAAACGTCCGCAAGGAATTTAAGATAAAATTCGGCATCGAAATTTACGAGGGCTACGGCACGACCGAAACTGCGCCGGTGGTGAGCGTAAATACGCCGAACGTCCTCGAGCCCGATTTTTTCAAAGAGCTTCACTTCAACCGTGAAAAAAGCGTCGGCTTGCCGCTTGCAGGCACGGTCATAAAAATCACCGATCCCGCCTCGCTGCAGCCGCTATCAAACGGGCAGGAGGGGCTTATCTTAATCGGCGGACATCAGGTTATGAAAGAATACTACGATGAGCCGGCAAAAACCGCCGAGGCGATCGCGCAAATAAACGACGTGCGCTACTACAAGAGCGGCGACATCGGCTATATCGACGACGACGGGTTTTTATTTATCACCGACCGCCTTTCGCGCTTTGCCAAAATCGGCGGTGAGATGATTAGCCTGGGCGCGGTAGAAAGCGCCGTGGGCGAAATTTTAGGCGAGAGCGCGATCTATTCGTGCGTGAACCTAAAAGACGAAAAAAAGGGCGAAAAGATCGCTCTGCTTTACGTGGGCGAGACGAGCGAGGATGAAATTTCGCGCCGCCTAAAGGACTCCGCACTGGCGCCGATAATGCAGCCAAGCGTCGTGAAAAAGGTCGAGCAAATCCCGGTGCTCGGCAGCGGCAAGGTAAATCTCAAAGCGGTAAAGGATCTGGCGATAGAGCTCGGGCTGTAAATTTCAAAGCCTTAAATTTACGCCCTAAAATTTTAAATTTACGCCTTGCTGCGCTATTTGCGCGAAGTAGTGTAAAGAGCAAAATTTCTCTTTTAAATCTATGCTTTGTCGCGCCGCAGGGCTTTGCGGTTTTCGCTCCTAGCGGCGGGCGATCTCGCAGTTATGGCGGCGGCTTTATTTGGGGCGACAGCCGCGTGCGGTTGCAGCGCCAAATTTATGCTAAATTTTACGGACAGACGGCAGCCGCTCGCTACGCAGATAGACAAAATTCTTGAATCAGATGCCCGGCGAAATTTCACGGCAGAGCTGCGGGAAGAGTTTTAACGGCGTGCGTGCGGAAAGAAATTTCAATGGCGTATGTGCGGAGAGAAATTTTAGCGACATCGATTCCCGCTTCGCCGCTTATAAAATTTGCAAATTTTATTTCCCGAACGTTCGCCGATTATTATGCCGACGAGGTTTATAAACCGCGACGCAAACTCCCAGCTTCGTCCTTCCGCCGTCACAGAGGCTAAATTTTTTCTAATCACGCTACGTGCGCCTCCAAGCAGGTCTGTATTTACATGAGCGCAAAAGTATCCAGCAGCTCTAAATTTAAAAGATAAATTTCATTCGTGCAGATTAAAATTTTAAAATTTCAAAGCCCAATCTGTTTAAATTTAACCGAAGTCGGCAGAGCTAAATTTTAAAAAGGTCTAAGCTTTAATGATTTTAAAAAAGATGAAAGTGCCGCGAAGCGCACGCTCCGCGGCAAATTTAAAGGAGGACTATTTAAAAGATGGAGCGATCTGCGCTACCCACGCTTCGATGCGGCTCTCGGTGAGGTCGCTTTGATTGTCGTTGTCTAGCGCGAGGCCAACGAATTTGCCGTCCACTACGGCCTTGCTCTCGTCAAATTCATATCCATCGGTAGGCACTGCACCTACGATATTTGCACCAGCTTTTTTGAAGTTGTCGTATAGCTCGCGCATTGCGTTGCAGTAGGCGTCGCTGTAGCTTGAGCTATCGCCCATGCCAAAAATCGCGACAGTCTTGCCCGCGACATCAAGGGCTGAGAAATCAAAGCCCGCCCAGTCGTCTTGTAGCTCGCCGTCGTTCCATGTAGAGCTGCCAATGATGAGCGCAGTGTATTTATTTAGATCTGCAGGCGCGATGTCCGCAACGTTTTTTAGCTCGTTTTCTATGCCTAGCTTTTCGGAGATCAGCTTCGCGGCGTCCTCGGTATTGCCCATCGAGCTTCCAAAAATAATTCCAACCATTTGGTATCCTTTTAATAAATTTTGTCGGTAAGCTTGTATGGTACTAATTTCATAATGAAATTTCCCTTAAAGCATTCGCTTTTTATCTCGATATGACGTGTGAAATTCTCGTTTTTAGGATATACGAGATACAAAGCATCGAGGTTTGCTCCGCGGCAAAGCTCTAGCGCTTTTTTTATATCATTATCATAAAGCATAGGATTTGAAACGAGCATCGATCTGAAATTTGCTATCACTCCGAGCGAAAATCCGTTTTTTCGCACGATGATGAGCTCGTTTTTAAGCTCGATTTCTGCGCCTGCATTGCGAAGCGCGATTTTGCAAAATACGAAGTTGCGAAACGCATCGTCTCCATTTAGCAGCAATCCGCTACGCAGGCTCACGATTGCGCGAGTTAGCTTATAAGCGGGCTTGGCGACAAATACGGGCAGCGGCATGCCACACAGATAAGAAAAGATTATCGCATTATCCGCTGCGCAAAATTTTACGGCGGGCTTGAAACGGTAAATTTTAGGAGCCCCGCGCCTAAGCTCGGAAGCGATAAAATTTAAAAATGCCGCTCGGAACTGCGAAGCGCCCTTTAAATTTGCAGGCAAAATTCTATAATCCGCATTAACGTTAAAATTATATAGAGCTAGCATCGCTCGCGCTCGCGAAGCCGCATCATAATCCCGCAGCGCCTCTGACACAATCTCGCGCCCGTTCGCATCAAAGCCAAAAATCTCGCCACCAAAGAATCTTTTATTGAAAGCTTCGGCATTTAAAATTTCATCATCAATAAGCTCATTATCGCGCCGCAGATCCGCTTTTTGGCGTTTTTCGCGCGCCGCGATATCTCGTTTTGATGCAGCAATATCTTGTAATAAAGCTGATTTTTCGTCCGAGCGCTTAGCGCAGAAAAAATTCTTTTGCGCGGAGCTAGTGTCGTAAAAAGCCCTTGCTGTAAAATTCCTATTTGCGCCGCCTTTTTGCGCACTCTTTGCAACGCACGGCTTAGAGGCATTACAATTAAGCGCGTCCGATTTACCACTTGAAAACTTTTTAAATTTGCCGTTAAATTTCTTGCTTTCGGCGTGTGCAAGGCAAGTAGCGTTAAATTTGCTAGAATTTAAAAAATCCTTGGAATTTAGCTCGCCTGTTTCATCGTCGTAAGCATTTGATTGCGGCGTAGTGCGCGATTTTTTAACCGCTTGCCTGGGCTTGCCGGCATTACTTAAATTCCTTGGGATTTTAATCATCTTCGCAAGGTCTGCAACCGAATTCTTGATTTAAATTGAAAACCTTACAGTATTCGCAAAATACGCAGCTGACGCTTCGTTTAGCACATACTAGCGGGATTTTGCGCTTTTTTACTTCGCCTTTGATTTTTTTCATCGTGTTGTGGTTTAAAAAGCTCGTAAGCATCACGACACACTCGGTATCTTGCGGGATCGGCTTACGATTTACGCGATTTTCGTTTCGTGCATCCCAGTGCTCGATATTGCTCGCGCCAAGGTCTTTTAAAACCGCCTTAATGGGTGTAATCTCATCTGCTCCTATAACTAAAACGTTCATTTCATCCCCTTCTATGATTGATAGTCGTTATTATAACAGAGAAAGATTAAATTTAACTGATAATGTATATAAAAATTTGAAATTATAAGCCGGAATTTTACCGACTCATATTTGATATTTATTCGCTTAAAGCTAGACTTACTGCCGCATCGATGTGTATCTGTGTAGTGTCAAATAGCCGCGCGGCAGTATCTGCTTGCGATACGAGCAGTCCGATCTCCGTGCAGCCCAGTATCACGCCCTGCGCGCCGCGAGCTCTAAGCCCTTCAATGATCCGTAAAAATTTCTCTTTGGAGTGCGGTAAGATTTTACCAAAGCAAAGCTCGCCAAAAATTACTTCGTTTACCGCTTCCATTTCGTCTGCATTTGGCACGAGTACCTCCACGCCGCCATCTATCAAGCGCTGTTTGTAAAAATCCTGCGTCATCGTGTAGATCGTGCCGAGCAGCCCTACTTTTTGCACGCCACGTTTTCGCAGCTCACTTAACGTGGCGTCCGCGATATGCACGAAAGGCACGGATATAGCGGCATTTATCGCCTCGTAGCACTTATGCATCGTATTGGTGCAAAGAAAAATATAATCCGCGCCGCCGCTTTGCAAAACTCGCGCGTGACGAGCTAAAATTTCACCTGCCCTGCCCCACTCATTATCTCTTTGGCACCGCTCGATCTCGTCAAAATTTAGACTACTTAGCAGAATTTCGCCGCTACTTAGCCCGCCTAGACGCTCGTTAATTTTGCGATTGATCCCATCATAATAGGTAATCGTAGATTCGTAACTCATGCCGCCGATTAGTCCGATTTTTTTCATGGATTTCTCTTTTAAAATTTATACGGAATTTTATGTAGTCCCGCGAAATTTAATAAAATTCCGGATTGCAAAATTCGCAGAGCCGGAATTTCAACAAATAGCCGCAAAGCTTAAGCATTCTCGCTCGCGGCGTCCGCAGAGACAACCTCATCGCCGAAATCGGCATTCGCAAGCCGCTTGAGCTGGCGATAGCGCCTCATCGCGTCGGCTTTGTTTGCTTCATAAAGCTTGCCCGCGTGCTCCGGATCGATCTTTTTAAGCGCGTTGTAGCGCACTTCGTTTAGCAAAAATTCCTCATAAAGGCTCCAGTCCGGCTCTTTGGATGAAATTTTAAGCGGATTTTTGCCCTCAGCCGCAAGTCGCGGATCGAAGGTGTAGGTCGGCCAATAGCCGCATTTGCTCGCAAGCTCGGCTTGATCGCCGGAGTTGCCCATGCCGCCTTTGATACCGTGCGCGATACACGGCGAATACGCGATGATGAGACTAGGTCCCGGGTAAGCCTCCGCCGCCATGATCGCTTTTAGCGTTGCGGCTTGGTTTGCGTTGGAATTTACCTGTGCGACGAAGATGTTGCCGTAGGTCATCGCGATCTGGCCGAGGTCTTTTTTCTGCACCGCCTTGCCGCCTGCGGTAAACTGCGCGATCGAGCCGCGGCGGCTAGCTTTAGAGCTCTGCCCGCCCGTGTTTGAGTAAACCTCCGTATCTAGCACCAGCACGTTCACGTCTTCGCCGGTAGCCAGCACGTGATCGAGCCCGCCGTAGCCGATGTCGTAGGCCCAGCCGTCGCCGCCGATGATCCACTGCGATTTTTTGTTTAGATACTGCTTCAGTTCTAAAATTTCACGAACCCCGGGCGCGTCTAAATTTTGTTCTAGCAGCGGCACTAGCCTATCTCTGATCTGAGCGGATTTTAGCGTATCGTTTTTGTTTTCGATCCAGTCGTGATAAAGCGCCTTTAGCGCGTTTGGCACGCTTGAGAGCGAGCCTAGCATCAGGTCCTCGATCTTATGGCGCAGCGTCTCGCTTGCGATCTTCATTCCCAGCCCAAACTCGGCGTTATCCTCAAAAAGCGAGTTTGCCCACGCGACGCCGCGGCCGTTCTCGTCCTTGCGGTACGGCATCGAAGGCGCCGATCCGCCGTAGATCGAGCTACAGCCCGTGGCGTTGGCTACGATCATATGATCGCCGAAAAGTCGCGTGATCAGCGTGATGTACGGCGTCTCGCCGCATCCAGGGCATGCGCCGTGAAATTCAAAATACGGGCGCGCAAAACCCACGCCCTTGACGCTTGATCTATCCATCAAATCGTCTTTGTACCTTACGTGCTCGAATAAAAAGTCCGCGCTCTCTTGCTCGCCCTTCGCGAGTTCTTCTTCAAGCGGCACCATGACGAGCGATTTTTCCTTGCTCGGGCAGTTTTCGGCACAAAGCGCGCAACCAGTGCAATCAAGCGGGCTTACTTGGATCTTATATTTTAGCCCCTTTAGCTCCTTGCCCTTGGCTTCTAGCAGATGATCTTTTAAATTTAAAGGCGCGGCGGCCTCGTCCTTTTCGTCTAGCAAAAACGCTCTGATTACGGCGTGCGGGCAGACGAAGGTACACTGGTTGCACTGGATGCAGTTTTGCTCGATCCATTTAGGCACCGTGACGCCTACGCCGCGCTTTTCAAATCGCGTCGTGCCCGCGTCAAACCCGCCGTCCTCGTGTCCTAAAAACGCCGACACCGGCAAGCTATCGCCGCGCGCCGCGTTCATCGGTTTTACGATCTTTTCTATAAATTCGTCGCCCTTGTATTTGTCGTCCGCGCCCACTGCGTCATCTTTTAAATTTGCCCACGCAGGATCGATCGCTACTTGCACTAAAGCGTCCGCTCCCCTATCGATCGCGTCGCAGTTCATCGCCACGACCGCCTCGCCCTTTTTAGCGTAGGTTTTCTTGGCATATTCCTTCATATAGCTCTGCGCCTGCTCAAATGGTATGATGCCGCTAAGCTTGAAAAACGCCGATTGCATGATCGTATTAGTGCGGCCTCCGAGCCCTATATCGCGTGCTAGTTTGGTGGCGTTTAGAATGTAAAATTTTACCCGTCTTTGGGCTAGAATTTTTTTGACCTTGTTCGGAAGCTTTGCCACCGTTTGCTCGGCATCCCAGATGGAATTTAAAAGGAAGGTACCGCCTTCGCGGATGCCCCCGATGACGTCGTAGATGTCTAGATACGCAGCGACTGAGCAGGCGACAAAATGCGGATTTGAGACGAGATAGGTCGAGCGGATCGGTCTTTTGCCGAAGCGTAGGTGCGAGCGCGTGTAGCCGCCCGATTTTTTGCTGTCGTAGGCAAAATACGCCTGCGCATAAAGATCGGTTTTATCGCCGATGATTTTGACGGAATTTTTATTCGCGCCCACGGTGCCGTCCGCGCCCAGACCGTAAAATAAGCACTCGGTCTCATCCTCGTAGCCGAGCGAAATTTTATCTCCCACGGGTAGAGATAGATGAGTCACATCGTCGTCGATGCCGATCGTAAAGCCGTTTTTAGGCTCGTCCGCCTTTAAATTTTCATACACGGCGATTAGCTGCGCGGGATCAACGTCCTTGGAGCTTAAGCCATACCTGCCGCCCACGATGAGCGGAGCGTCCTCGCGCCCGTAAAACGCGGCCTTTATGTCCAGATAGAGCGGCTCGCCGAGGCTGCCGGGTTCCTTCGTGCGGTCGAGCACGGCGATTTTGCGCACGCTTTTAGGCATCGCGGCAAAGAGATATTTGAGGCTGAAAGGCCTGTAGAGATGCACTTTTAGCACGCCTACCTTCTCGCCTTTCGCGTTTAGATGATCGACCACTTCTTCGAGCGCTTGATTGACCGAGCCCATCGCGACGATCACGCGCTGCGGCTCACTTGCGCCGTAATAGACGAAAGGCGCGTACGACCGCCCCGTGATCTTTGAAATTTCGCTCATATACTCCGCGACGATGTCAGGAAGCGCGTCATAAAATTTATTGGTTAGCTCGCGCGTCTGAAAATACACGTCGTCGTTTTGCGCCGTGCCGCGAGTTTTAGGATGCTCGGAGCTTAGCGCGTCCGCTCTAAATTTACGCACCGCCTCGCGATCGAGCAAGCGATCAAACTCGGCATAGTCCATCACCTCGATCTTTTGAATTTCATGGCTCGTGCGAAATCCGTCGAAAAAGTGCAAAAACGGCACTCGCCCCTTAATCGCCGCAAGATGCGCGATGCCGCCCAGATCCATCACCTCCTGCACGCTGTCGCTTGCGAGCATCGCAAAGCCGCTTTGGCGACAGGCATAGACGTCTTGATGATCGCCGAAAATGGAGAGCGCCTGCGCCGCAAGCGCGCGCGCCGCGACGTGAATAACGCCTGGAAGCATCTGACCCGCGATCTTGTACATATTTGGAATTTTTAGCAAAAGCCCCTGCGATGCGGTGTACGTCGTCGTAAGCGCGCCCGCTTGTAAGGATCCGTGCACGATGCCCGCCGCGCCGCCTTCGCTTTGCATTTCGACCACCTTAACGGGCATGCCGAAGAGGTTTTTCTTGCCCTGCGACGCCCAAATATCGGTGTAATCCGCCATCGGCGAGCTAGGCGTGATCGGATAGATGCCCGCGACCTCGGTGAAGGCGTATGAGACGTAAGCCGCCGCCTCGTTTCCGTCCATAGTTTTCATAACTTTTGCCATTTTTCGTTCCTTTGGAATTATCAAATTTCACTAATTTTACATATTTATTGCTTAAAAATTTAAATGCTTCGCAAACCGAATAAAATTCTAAAGCTTTATCACAGCAGGCGGGCTACAAGCGCGATCTGCTGGCAGTTTTAGACAAGCATTGCGGACGATTTTAGACGGGCTTTTCACCGCCTTGAAAATAAATTTTTGCGTACTTTAAGCGCAGATCGCGAGCAGCGGTAGAGATTAATGCAAATTTAGCCGTCTGACTCGAAATTCTAACCTAAATATCAAATGACGGGAATGCGCGAAAATTAAGAAATTTAAAAATGCACTTGCCACAAGATGAAAAAACCTCATATCGCAACAAGACTGGATAATAAAATTTAGCCACTACAAAGCCTCAACCGCCATACGCATCCAAGCTCAACGTAGCGAATTTTTATTTATGGCTTGCTACATCGCGGTATATAAAATTTCAGCACATTCTGCCAAATATAAGAAATTTTATTGCCTCCTGCCGAGCGCAGCGCAAATTTCATTTTAAATTTTCACTGGTCGATCGCTACGTGAATTTTACCACACGCGACTTTGCGTTTTGAGCGTGAATTCTATTTCCGCAAGCTGCGAGGAGAATAAATTTAGCTATAATCCTCCGCTTAGATTTAGCACGGAACGTGGCACGTATATACGGCATGGAGTTTAAAATTTTAAAATTCCGAGCAGAACTCGAAAAGCTAAAAACCGCTAAATGCGCTAAATTTAAAGTCTAAATTTAAAAGCTGGAAAGAGAAAGCCGATGAACGTCCATAAAATCGCTTATACGAGAGTTGTCGCGTTAGCGTTTGCCGCCTTTATTTTTAACACGACGGAATTTATCCCCGTGGCCCTGCTAAGCGACATTGCGGCGGATTTTAGCATGGACGTTACGAGTACGGGCCTAATCATCACGATCTACGCGTGGGCGGTGAGTATCCTTTCGCTGCCGTTGATGCTGCTAACCTCAAAGCTTGAGCGTAAGAGGCTACTTTTGCGGCTTTTTGTGCTGTTTACGCTAAGCCACGTCCTGGCGGCCATTGCGTGGAATTTTGCTGTTTTGGTAATCTCGCGACTGGGCATCGCGATTTCGCACGCGATCTTTTGGTCGATCACCTCATCGCTCGTCGTGCGCGTAGCGCCGATAAACAAAGGCTCTCAGGCCATCGGCATGCTTGCTTTGGGCACTTCGCTGGCGATGGTTTTAGGGCTTCCTTTGGGGCGCGTGGTCGGCGAGCTTTTTGGCTGGAGGATTACGTTTTTCGCGATCGGCGCGCTTGCAGCGGCCGAGGCGCTGTTTCTTTGGAAAATTTTACCGTTTTTGCCAAGCCGCCGCGCGGGCTCCCTTGCGAGCTTGCCGATGCTAGCAAGGCGCCCGATGCTGCTTGCTTTGTATCTGCTGACGTTTTTGATCGTAGGCGCGCATTTTACGACCTACAGCTACGTCGAGCCCTTCGTGGCGAAATTTAATCCCGCGGGTGATCACTTCGTAACCTACGTCCTGCTTGCATTCGGTGCTTCGGGAATCGCCGCAAGCGTGCTTTTTTCAAAGCTTTATCGCCATTTTCCAAACGCCTTTTTGATCTGCGCGATTCTCTTTATCCTAGCCTCGGTGCTGACGCTAAAAGCTTTTGCCGCAAATGACGTAGCGCTGCTGCTTGCAGCTTTCGTCTGGGGAGTGGGGATTTTTGGCTTTGGGCTTTGTTTGCAGATTAGGGTTTTAGCGCTAGCTCCCGACGCTACCGATGTCGCGATATCGATCTACTCGGCGATCTATAACGTAGGCATCGGCGGCGGAGCGCTTTTAGGACATCAAATCGCAACGAAATTCGGGCTAGCTCACATAGGCGAGGCGGGCGCGATACTGGGCGCGCTAGGGCTTGCAAGCTACCTCTATGCAAACGTAAAATTCGCACAGAAAAATAGCGCGTAGGTTAAATTTACGAAAGAATTTCGGCGAGATTAGCGCGCGCTTTTAGTCGGCGCTTTAAAACGGCGGCTTTGCGGGATAAATTTTTAAAATTTACCCCTTGCGATTAGCTAAATTTTGCAGATAAAATTTAATCTCGCGCTTAGCCCTGCTGGCTGTTTTATTCATCATCCGCACACGCGCCATCCGCCCAAAGCACTTAAAATTTACCCCTCGTTATAGCGCTAAATTTTAAAATTTAGCGACAGGGCGTAAAAAATTAAGGCGCAAAATTTAAAAGCGCGAGCCGCCCAAATTTAGCTACTTTATAAACCCGACCTGCGGTAAAATTTCAGCTAGCGCCGCGTCCTTTTTCTCGTTAAATTTTACCTTGTTCTGCTCAAAAAGATTATTTCCGTGCGCGTCAATCGAGACGATGAGCGGGCCAAACTCCTTCACGCGGCACTTCCACAGCGTCTCGGGCATCCCAAGCTCCGTCCAGTCCGCACTCTCGATCTGCTCGACCTGCGTCGCCGCCACCACCGCGCAGCCTGCGGGAAATACGCAGTGTATAGCGCCAAACTCCTTGCAGCCGCTCATCGTGCCCTCGCCCATGCCGCCTTTGCCCACTATCAGGCGCACGCCCGTTTTAGCGATAAATTCGCGCTCGAATTTCTCCATCCGCATACTAGTCGTCGGCCCCACGGAGACCATCTCAAAGCCCTCTTTACCGCCATCGCCCATTTTTCTGATGATGGGCCCCGCGTGCAGGATTGCGCCGCTCCTGATATCTAGCGGCAGCTCGCGACCCTCCTGTACGACGCGTCTATGCGGCACGTCACGGCAGGTGACGATGTGCCCCGTGAGGTATATGACGTCTCCGATCTTGATATCCGCCAGATCCTCGGCGCCGATCGGCGTGGTTAAAATTTTCTTACTCATAGCGCGAACTCCTTGTGCGATTTT
>NZ_CAKZTI010000054.1 GCF_937921625.1 uncultured Campylobacter sp.
GAACTCGCGACATCAACCATGGCAAGGTTGCGCTCTACCACTGAGCTATTCCCGCGCAAAGAAATGAAATATTACCCAATGCAAGCTTAAAATTTCATTTTATAGCGGTCTTTGCGGAGAAAATTTTGGCGTAGCGCTGGAATTTAAAAATTTTGTAAGTAAAATAATGTAAAATTACAAAATCTTTATTGGGGTTATAGCTCAGCTGGGAGAGCGCTTGAATGGCATTCAAGAGGTCGGCGGTTCGATCCCGCTTAACTCCACCATTTAAGCTATTTTTAAGTTTAATCACTTCTTTTAGATTTCTTTTGCTTCCTTTAAATGCCGATACTTAGGGCCTTTATTAATTTTGATTATTTTTGTTTCTTTTTGTGTTATAATTATTTTAGAATAATTCAGTTGTTTATTAGGTTAGTTAAAAACCTATTAGGTCGGTTTTACAGAAAGAGCGATAAATATCGCCCAAAAGCCCTTTGACGCATATATCGCACAAAAAACCAAAAAACGGCATAAGCGAGAACTATATCGCGAAAATCGTTAAGATGAACGAAAAATATATACTTCCATCTTTTGACGAGCGCGATATAAAGACGATGAAATATAGTGATATTTTAGAATTTTAAAACAAAATAATCCGAGTTCTAGTCGTCTCGAAGCACTTCATTGCCTAATAAACGATATAGAAAAGTCTTTGCAATAAATTAAATTTTAATGGAAGGAGAGATTATGTCAGTTGAAGAAGATGGCGCGGCGTTTATAGATGAAGATTACGTAAATATCGTGCCGCAGGATCTGCTAGAGCGCGGTATACGCTTAAGGGAGGAGTACGGAATTTATGGAATCGCTTGGAAATTTGACGATGTAATAGAGGTGCTAAAAATCACAAGAGATAGAGATATGCTTATCGTCGGAGGGGATGTATATCGCCTAAGCGACAATAAGCCCATAATCACATACGATAGTTGGAGTATTAAATCGGAAGATGACGATGCATTTGAAGTAGCAACCCAATATATCACTAATTATCGCGCTAGAAACGGAGATGATTTTGCATACTGCCCGGTCATTAGCCCCGGGCGGGTGTCCAAATGAAAATTTTAGCTTCCAATATTGAAAAGGAGAGATTATGCCATTTATAGATGAAGACTACGTAAATATCGTGCCGCAGGATCTATTGGAGCGCGGTATTCGCTTAAGAGAGGAACTCGGTTTTTATGAAATCGCTTGGAAATTCGACGATGTAATGGAGGTGCTTAAAATCACAAAAAGTAAAGATATGGTTATCCTCGGAGGAGATGTATATCGCTTAAGCGGTAATAAGCCCATAATCACAGGCGATGGCTGGTACACGAACAAGGGAGATGACGATGCATTCGAAGTAGCGATCCGATATATCACCAATTATCGCGCGAGAAACGGAGATGACTTTGCATACTGCCCGACTATTTGTCCATATACCATCCTACAGGAACCAAATGAACAAACAGAAAAATGATCAATAGCTGGGATACCAAAGCGGAAGACGACAAAGCATTCGAAGTGGCGATCCAATATATCACCAATTATCGCGCTAGAAACGGAGATGATTTTGTATATTGCCCAGCCATTGGCCCTGGGCGGGTGTCTAAATGAAAATTTCATAAGGATTTAGCAAATATAACGAAGCATAAAAGTACGCCGTCGCCTGGATGAAGTTTGGCGAATAGCTACGGCGGGTTTTATTCAAGTCATATTTTAAAACAATAAGGAGCTGTATGCCTAAACATAAATTTTTACTCAAAAAGACAAAAGAAAATATCTTCTCTAAAGAGCACTGCGTAGTAATTAGCGACGATCTGATACTTCATATTTTATACTCTCTAAAGTGGGTACAAACCACATGGAACGATGAGATAAATTTGAAAAAAGGTCTAAATTACTATGGCTATAGCTGGATAGAAGATAAAGCTAAATTTAGAGACATAATATGCTCTTGGAGGTCGCTTTTCTTGAGCGCGGATGAGCAAATTGTTTTTGATAAAACTTGTGTGTTAAACAGATCCTCGGTTATCGAGCAATTAGACAGTCTATTGGAACTAATCGATTCGGCAATTAAAAATGATTTATATATTTTGCATTTAGGAATTTAGCGAGTGTGCGCGATTTAATAATAAAATAGAAGAAAGATCATGAAAAGAAATTATAAAAAGATAATACCCGTAAGAGGTAGAAGGAAATTTTCGATTAATAATTTTAGAGAAATTTTCGCGGAGGGCGATATACTGCAAATCGGTCAAGGGCGGTTTTTATTTTGTAGCTGGAATAACCTGCTGCGTATAAACGGCGATAATTCGGGGGAGTTTATAGTATTGCCGCCCGAAGCTAATGCGAAAAATAATAATAGTTTGATTTCTAAAAAGTGGGTATTGGAGAATTTAGATTTTGTATGTGATACCGAGCCATCCAGAAATATAAGCATATTTTCTTATTACGATAGTTTTTAGCCGAATACAAAAGGATAAATGATAAAATTCCTGCAAAATTTACTTATAAATTTTTAGAATTCAAAGACGATCTAAAAAATGGAGATATTATAGAGTGCCATAAGGCTTTTCGTCCATATGATCGAAAGATAAAATTTATCGTCGCAACCGATACGGAAGGATGCCCGAGACTACCCTATCTGGAGGGGTTTTATTCCGGTATGTTTGCGCCTATTGGCTATAGCGATAAAATGCGCTCGGATAAAGGACGGGAATATGCGATAAGCTCGAGTTGGCTAATTAAGAACTGGGAAGCCGCCTTTGTCGGTAATTGCGATATAAGGCACACTTATGTAAATTTACAAAACCGAAAAGAGATTTTAAATTTTACCGATAAGCAACTGGAAAATTTTATAAAAATTAAGCGAAAGAAGTTTAAATTTAAATGGAAAAAGTAGATAAAGATTTTAAAGCGGGCTTGTATAGCATCACGCAACAAAAGGTTTTTAAAAGGCGAGGGCAATGATAAAAAGCATTATAAACCCGACTAATTTCGATATAGAATTTAGAAAAATAAGCAGAAATAAAAGAGGCGTAGCCAGATCAAGAATAGATTTTGAAAATATCGATGTAGAGGCCAAAATAAGGCTAGTTATGTTTTTAATTTCAAAAGCAAGCCACTTAGATAGCGTAGTTTATAAAATTCTTTTTTGGGAAAGAGACGAGAAAATAGAGGAGTATCTTCTTAAAAATATGAAGGGGCAATACACAAAATCTAAGCCTTATAAAAACGGCGCCAGAGCGGGCGTTATCTTTATAGAAGAAAAGACGCTTGAGCCAAATTTTTTGAGATCCATACTGCTGCACCATTTTAATTTTGAGCTGGCAAAAGAACCCTCTTTGAACATTAGAGTTCAATTAGCCGCAAACAATAAAGAGAAATTTTCGATTTTATTTGATATATACGATGACCGAGGCTGCTATGTGTATTACTTTTAAATTTTATAATGAAAATATTTGAGAAAGGAAGATATGGCAATTTGGCAATGTGAGTTTTTTATTCTGCCCAAAAGCAATACCTACGATCTACAATACGATCCGCAATATAGCGATATAAAGCTCTTTGAAGACGATAAGTATTGGAAAAAAGCAAAGATCAAAAAAGAGATATTTTCTGAAATTTCGCGCCTATTAAAGCCCGAAAAATCTTGGTTTAGCGAAATGGATCTATACGGAAGCGAAAACGGCAACCGCCTAGAGATACTTTTTGATGCTAATAATATAATAGAGTCCGTTACGTTTCGTATCGATTTTAGATCCGAGTATGAAGCGGTATTAAGGGGCATAATATCATTATGTGAGAAAAACGGCTTTTGCATTATAGATGGCAATTTAAAGAATTTAAAATTATCCTTTAATACTATAAAAGAGGCAATCAACAAATCCAAAAACAAAGAATTTTTTACAGAACTTGTTAAAAATAGTATAATAGGCGATAAAGACGGGTAGCCCATCATAGAGGCCGTAGATGATTTCAAATTTAAGGACGATTAAAAATGATTGTAAAATGTATAAAAGAAGATAGGCATGAGTATCTGGGATTAAACAGAACCTATTTTGTTTATGGTATCCAATATGAAGAGGGACAGGTTTATTATTGCATATTGCCACTTGAAGATGATAGAGCCTGGTATCGATTTGATAGTGAATATTTTCAAGTAATAGATGAAACGATACCTACGAATTGGACATTTGGGACGCACGAGGGATATTACAGATGGTTTACCATATCTTACGAAGAGGCCGCAACCGATGAAGATCATTATGGAGGGCTTGTCGACAGCGATCCAATAGAGAAGAAAATTTTTCAGAAGAGAAGAGCCGAGATGATCGATGACGTATACAATACCCATATCATCAAAGATTTTAATCGTTTCATATATGATCTAAGCCCTAATCTATCGATACAGATGAATATTGCAAATAAAGTACTGGATATAGAGATATCTGACGCAAACGCTGAGGCCAAACATCGCAAAATGAATATTTTAAAGGATGACGGATATAGCTGGTATTTGATAGAATCAGACGCGAGCACCTTTAAAGCCAACTTTACAAATGATTATTTAAGACCCGTATTAAAATATCTTAAATTGTGGCTAGGCAGAAAGAATTTTAGATAACCGGGCAGAAAGGTTTAATATGGCGAACGCGATCGATAAAAAAATTTTTATAAAAATTTTGAATGAAGATATCGATGTATGGCGCCCGGTAAAGGCTGCTCAAATCGCGCAATATATTTTTAAAATTACCGATACGACGAAATTTGAATCCGAACTGGATGAAATTTTAGAATTCAAACAGGGCGATATTGTGAAATGTAGAGAAAAAGACGGCGATTTCTATGCTTTTGAGCTATTATAAAAACCCGCCTTATAAATAGCAACGCGCTTATCATATGGCTTGATTTAATCCCATTTTTCGCTATAATGAGCGTCAAATTTCACTAACGGGGATAGCGATGAGCCTTGTTTCTTACGAATTAAAAAAGCAAAAACTAGATGGAGCGCGCAATGTGGCGCTTTGGAAGGCGCGTGGCGGCGTGGCGGCAGTAGTACTGGCGCTGTTTATTGCTATGCGCAAGGATTTCGGAGATTTCTCGTTCCTGTTTTTATTGGTACTGCTAGCTCTTGCTTATCCTGCTTACAAATACCTAGCTGTGCGCATTTCGCATAAATTTGAATCGCTCAGCGAAGAGGCTTTTAAAAACGAATTTCTGCTTTGGATTGCAAAGGAGCTGCGTCTTGCCTTTCAGCCTTTCGGCGCGTTTTTACTTGATGAAATTTACAAAAATCCGCTCCGTAAAGAGGCAAATCTATGCACTTGCAAGCACGCGATAGTGGGCAAGACGCCCGAATTTGGCATAAAAATAGGCGATATCTGTCTAAGCCGCGACTTCGATAAAAACAGAGAGGATCGGGTATTTGAGCTGGATAAAATTCTGCATCTTAAAAAAAAAGACGATACTGCGATCTTCGACGGGCTTTTTGCAAAATTCGATTTTAGCGAGACTTTCGATAGCAAAATTTTAGTCGTACCGCGCGGAGAGTTCATCTTCGGCGCATCGGATCTGAAGCTGCTAAAAGATAGCCCGCATTTAAGCGCATCGTTTGACGTCTATCTTAACAATCTCGCCGCCGCCGCATTTTTGCAAAACAAAAAAATTTTAGAAAACATGCAGACGATCACCCTAAATTTGTTCGGCAAAACCGAGCTTTATCTGGGCGAAAACAGCCTCGTAATCGGCGTTGAAAATAGCGAAATTTTCAAATCTGCGCCGAGCTCGCAAAGCGCGAAGCTACTCGAAAGCCTAAATAAAATGATCGAGATCGCTAAAATTTTTGCTTATCTTAAAAAGCTCGGGCAGGTAGAGTAGTCTACGCCTAAATTTGAGCGAGCGCTATTGGGCAATTTTATTTTTGCAAATCCGATCATAATCGCTCATAATTTAAGTAATTCACACCTCGAGAGGGGCGAATTACTTAGTGAATAATTTTGCCTTTCCATTAGTATTAAACGCTTAAATTTTTACAAAATTCTATGGCGGCGCTTAAAAAATTCTAAAATCTCTCGAAATTTCACTGACACCCCTCGCACTCGATCGAGCGGTCCGCGACGTTGTTTAGCTTCTCGCTATCAGGGCTTTCGGAGCGCAGGTAGTAGGTCGATTTTAGCCCCAGCTGCCACGCAAGCGTGTAAATTTCGCTCAGATAGCCGCCGCTAGCTTTGTCTAGGCTCATGAAAATATTTAGGCTCTGACCTTGATCGATCCATTTTTGGCGGATGGCGCCTGCTTTTACGAGTAGGCGCTGATCGAGCTCGTATGCAGGTACGTACGCCTGCCACGTTTTTGGACTTAAATTCGGCACGACGACCGGGATCATGCCGCTTAGGTTGTGCTCGAACCACTTGCGCTTATACACCGGCTCTATCGTCTGCGTGGTGCCTACGAGTATGCTGATACTCGATGTCGGTGCAATCGCCATCAGATAGCCGTTTCGCATGCCGTCGCGCTTTACTTTCTCGCGCAGTCCGTCCCAATCGCAGCTGCTCTGCTCAAAGAGCCCGCCGCGCTTAACGAGCGCTTTGGCGTTTTCGTTTGCTAAATCGATCGGAAAAATTCCTTCGCTCCACTTTGAGCCTGCAAAATCGGGGTATCTGCCCTTTTCTACGGCTAAATTTGAACTTGCCTTGATCGCGTTAAAACTCACGTTTTCCATTATCCTATCGATCAGCTCGAAGTGCTCGTAGCTGCCCCACTTCACGCCGCGCTCGGCTAGCATCTGCGCTTCGCCCATTACGCCGAGCCCTATCGCGCGGGTTTTTAGATTGGTGTGTTTAACCTTGGCGTGCGGGTAAAAATTTAGATCGATGACGTTATCGAGCATCCGCACGGCGATCGGCATCACGCGAGCTATCTCCTCGCGGCTGTTGATTTTGCTTAAATTTACGCTTGCGAGGTTGCAAACCGCCGTCGCGCCCTCGCTGCAGCCCTTTTCTACGATAAAAATTTCTTTGCCGCCCAGCGTGTCTAGCGCGGTGATCTTTTTTGCCTTTTTTACGATGCCCGCGTCGGTTCTTACATCTTCGTTTTCCTCAAACAGTCTCTCGCTGCCGTCAGCAAAAACGACTTTGATTTTGTAGTGGTTCGGCGCCGTGTTTTGAAAGATCTCCGTGCATAAATTTGAGCTTCTGATTAAGCCTTGATGCGCGTTTGGATTGATGCGGTTGGCGTTATCTTTGAAGCATAAAAAGGGCATTCCGGTCTCAAAATAGCTCGTTAAAATTTTCTTCCAAAGCTCCTTTGCCAGGATGGTGGATTTTGAAATTTTATCATCGGCCTCGTACTGCTCGTAGCGCGCCTGAAATTCCGCGCCATATAGATCGCTCAGATCGCTTACTTCTGCGGGATCGAAGAGCGTCCATTTGCCGCCGCTTTGAAGTCTTTTCATAAACAGATCGTTTATCCACAGCGCGGGGAAAATTTCATGCGCTCTACGCCTCTCCTCGCCCGAGTTTTTGCGCAGATCAAGGAAGTCGCTCACGTCCATATGCCACGGCTCGATATACACGGCGATAGCGCCCTTGCGCGTGCCCAGCTGATCGACGGCGACGGCGATGTCGTTCGTGATCTTTAAAAACGGGATGATACCGCCCGCGGCGTTTTTGTGCCCGTCGATGCTGCCGCCCATCGCGCGCACCTTGCACCAGTCCCAGCCGATACCGCCGCCGAATTTGCTTAGAAGCGCCATCTCCTTGTAACTATCAAAAATCCCCTCGATATTATCGGGAGTGGAACCCACGTAGCAGCTGCTTAGCTGATGTCGCGTCGTGCGGGCGTTTGAGAGCGTCGGAGTAGCCAGCATGACTTCAAATTTAGATATGAGATCGTAAAATTTCTTCGCCCAGCTCTGGCAGTCGAGTTCATTTTGCGCGAGGAACATCGCGATCGCCATAAACATCTGCTGCGGAAGCTCGATCGGCGCGCCGCTTTTATCTTTGATGAGGTAGCGATCGTAAAGCGTCTTGATGCCGAGGTAATTAAACTGCAAATCGCGCTGCGGCTGCAAATAAGAATTTAGATCCTCAAGATCGTATTTTTCCTTTAAGCCGAGCATTATGCGACCCACCGCCTCGCCGCGAGCGAAGTAATCTTGCAGGCTGTTGTAGCCGCTAAAGCCCGTTACTTTGTGATATAGATCGTATAAAAATAACCGCGCGGCGACGAAGGTCCAGTTCGGGCGGTCCACGTCGATCTTTTCGACTGCGGTTTTGATGAGGGTTTGTTGGATCTCCTCGGTGGTGATCATATCGCGAAACTGGATCTTTGCATCCACCTCAAGCTCGCTAAGGCTTACGTTTTCCAGCCCTTCCACTGCCTCGCTCGTGTATTTTTTGATCTTACTTACGTCAAGTTCCTCGGTTCTGCCGTTGCGTTTGATTACTTTCATATCGTTCCTTGAAATTTAAAAATGCAAATTTAGCGTTAGTTTCCCAATATAAAATACGTCGTCAAAAGAGGCGGCGTAATAAATGCCGCTCATAATCCGCCGTCTTTTAAATTTACGCTAGCTGCGCTGCAAAAGCGCGCATTATAGCCAAATTTGCTTAAGAATATCTGTCGTTAAAGGATAAAATTTTTCGATTGTAGAATCAAATGCAGGATCAAAATTTAGCAGGGCGGGCGCAAACTCTGCGGTAAAATTTGAGCGAAATTTTATGGCGCCGCTGCGGAATTCTGCAGGTAAAAATTTGCGCGGAGTTTTGCGAAATTCTGCGCCGAAAAAGTAAGAAATAAAAAGAGCTTTGCGAGCAGGTTTAAAATTTGCTCGCGAAGCTTAAAATTTAGTTGTGCGGTAGTGGGATAGGCTTTCCGTTTAAGATCATAGAGTTGCTTGCCTTATCGAAGCTAAACTCCATCTTAACTCCATCTCCATCAGGCTTAAGAAACTGCGAGCCGTAAACTTCCGCCATAGGCGCAAAATCGCGCAGGCTGTCATAAGGCGATAGGAAGTCCGTGATGGTCGTATTTATCGTAGCTTTGCCGTCCAAGCTCATACGCTTAAAAAGCTGCGTCTCGTCGATGTAGCCGCCTACTAGCGCGCTTGCGTTAAAAGCAAATTTCTTACCGAGGCTATTTTCAAACGAAAAATCATTCACGTTGATTTTCATATCATCTTTTAGTAGCTTCATAAAAAGCTCTTTATTTTCCGCTAATTTTTCGCCTTCTTGCGGATTTGAGATAACAGACAGATATTTTTCGAAAAGTGCGGCGCTAAAGCTGGTATCGACGCCTAAATGGATGTTTCGCACTAGCACATCGGCGATCTTTAAGCTTTGGGCTTTATCACTTTCGTTGAAATTTAAAATTCCATCTTTTACGCGGTAGCTACCTTCCGTGCTCATATCCGTAACTACGACGAAGCGCTGTTTATCTACAGTTACGACAAGCTCTTTTGTGCTGCCTGCAAAATCTATGTCATTCAAAAAGAGCTTGGTTATATTATCGTCTAGATCTTGGATACCGTTTTTAAAGTTTGCCTCATAGATAAGATCCTTCACATCAAGACCCGAATCCTTGCCGTCGTCTATAAAAATTTCACCGATTTTAAAGCCCAAGGCTTTTATCGTTTTACCGCTCATATCGCTCGTGCCGTTTAGACTAAGGCCTGCAAGACGTCCTATTCCGCCATCTTCTAGTACATTTATATCGGCTAGCTTTGCGCTAAATTTAACCTCTGTAGGTCCGTAGTTTAGATGCGTGCTAAGCGGCGCGTCAGTCTTAAACAGCTTCTTGCAAGGCTCCGCGTAATATGGAGTCTTAATCGTTAAAATTCCGTCGCTCTCAAATCCATCCGCAGCGTTTTTTACGCTATGCTTGATAGTGTAGTCATAGCGAAAAGCAAAATCCTCCGGGAAAATTTTAGCAGGATCTGGCTCGTCCGTATCGTTGCTATCTTGCGCGCCTGCTTTTTCCTTTAGCTTGCTAAAGCCCTCGGCAAGGCTTTTTTGTAGTTTCTCTTTTTTTACTACGCCTTCGATAAAGCCGCTTGAGTTGCTATCTCCGGGATAAAATTTAGCGCTTTTAGTCTCGAAAATTTCGTTTCTAGCGATAAATTCCGCAATCTGCTGCTCAATCGCGGCGCTGGCACTCTTGCCGACCGCACCGTCAACCGTTTTGGTTATGCTATCATTTACACTTTTAGCTACGCCCGTTTTAGCGTCCTTTGTCGCTACAAAAACGCCCACTATAAGCGCTACGATGACCACTAAAGCCGCGATGATCTTTTTCATCATCTCTCCTTTAAATTTAAAATTTATTTGGGTGTGTATTTTGCCGTAAATTTCTAAAATTTTCAAATTCTAGCTTAGTGTGCTTTAACCTAAAAGAAGTTATAATCGCGGCATTAATATCAAAATTTAGGAAAACTTATGGCAAAACAAACGAAATATATTTTCGTCACCGGCGGAGTGCTGAGCTCGCTGGGTAAGGGCATTGCGGCGGCGTCGATCGCGACGCTTTTAAAGCACGCAGGGCTTAAAGTGCGCATCCTAAAGGCGGATCCTTATATCAACGTCGATCCAGGCACTATGAGCCCGCTGGAGCATGGAGAGGTTTTCGTCACCGACGACGGCGCGGAGACCGATCTGGATCTTGGACATTATGAGCGGTTCTTGGATGAAAATTTAAGCCAAGATAACAACTTCACCACGGGCAAAGTTTACAGCTCCGTCATCGAAAAGGAGCGCAGGGGCGATTATCTGGGCAAGACGATACAAGTGATCCCTCACATCGTAGGCGAGATCGTGCGCCGCATAAAAAAGGCGGGCGAGGGCAACGACGTGCTGATCGTCGAGATCGGAGGCACTGTGGGCGACATCGAGGGACTGCCCTTTTTAGAGGCGATCCGCGCGATGAGAGTGGAGCTTGGCAGAGTAAATACAATGAATATCCACCTCACGCTCGTGCCTTTCATCAAGGTCGCGGGCGAGCTCAAAACCAAGCCCACGCAGCACAGCGTAGGCGAGCTGCGCCGTATCGGTATCAGCCCCGATATGATAATCTGCCGCTCCGAAATGCCGCTAAATCGCGCGCTTAAAGACAAGATCGCGCTAAGCTGCGGAGTGGATAAAAACTGCGTCATTGAAAGCCCTGATAGCGCGAGCATCTATCAGATCCCGCTTGCGTTTTTGAAGCAGGATATTTTAACGCCGATCGCGGAGACTCTAAGCTTAAACAAGCTCGAAGTCGATATGAGCAACTGGGACAGCCTAGTTAAGCGCGTCATCGTGCCTACGAACGAAACTACGATCGCCTTCGTCGGCAAATATATCGATCTGAAAGAAAGCTACAAATCCCTCACCGAGGGGATCATCCACGCGGGCGCGACGCTTGATACGCGGATAAATTTGAAGTGGATCGATAGCGAAAAAATTGAAGCGAGCAATGTGGATGAAATTTTCCGCGACGTAAACGGAATTTTAGTCGCGGGCGGCTTCGGCTCGCGCGGGGTAGAGGGTAAAATTTTAGCCATAAACTACGCGCGGGTGCGTAAGGTGCCATTTTTGGGTATCTGCTTGGGGATGCAGCTTGCGATGGTGGAGTTTGCGCGCAATGTCTTAAAACTGAAAAACGCTAACTCCTCGGAATTTGACCCGCAGACCGAAGATCCGGTGATTTACCTCATCGACAGCTTTATCGACGCAAGCGGCAAAAAGCAGATCCGCACGCATAAATCCCCTATGGGCGGCACTATGCGACTGGGCGGCTATGACTGCGACGTCAAAAAGGGCTCGCTTTTGGGTAAAATTTACGGCGAGCAAAAGACCATCCGCGAGCGCCACCGCCACCGCTACGAAGCCAATCCGAAGTACCGCACCGAGTTTGAAAAGCACGGTCTTATCGTCTGCGGCGAGAGCGACGGGCTTATCGAAGCGGTCGAGCTAAAAAACCATCCGTTTTTTCTGGGCGTGCAGTTTCACCCGGAATTTACCAGCCGTTTAGTGCGCCCAAATCCCGCTATTTTGGGCTTTATCGAAGCATCTATAAAAAATGCTAGGTAAAAATGAGATAAGGGAAATTCTAAAATCGAGATTTGCGAACGATCGGCATACTAAAATTTCTGAAATTCCCTTACCCTGCGATCTGAAAGATACCTATAAGGCGGCTTTGCGCATAAAAACTGCCATCGAAGAAAACCAGCGCATAGCCGTAGTCGGCGATTACGACGTCGATGGTATCGTAAGCACCGTCATAATGAGCGATTTTTTCAATCAAATAGGCGCGGATTACGTCATTAAGATCCCGAACCGCTTCACCGACGGATACGGGCTAAACAGCGAGATTATAGAAGAGCTTGAGGATGTGGATCTCATCATTACCGTAGATAACGGCACCTCCGCAACGGAAGCTGCCGAAATTTGCGCCCAAAAGGGGATCGATCTCATCATCACCGATCACCACATGCCCCCGCCCGTGCTGCCTAGAGCTTACGCGATAATCAATCCGAAGCAGCCTGACTGCACCTTTCCCAATATCGAAATTTGCGGCGCTCAGGTAGCGTGGTATCTCGTAGGCGCACTAAAAGAAACCCTCGGCGTGAACTACGATATGGCAAGCTCGATGGATATCCTCATCATCGCCATAATCGCCGATATGATGGAGCTGCGCGATATGAACCGCGCGCTGCTGCGTTTCGGCATCAAGCGGCTAAATAGCTCGAACCGCGCCTGCTTCAAGGCGATTAAAGAGCATTATTTTAAAAAACACTTCGAATTTGACGATATCAGCTACACGATCGCGCCGCTTATCAACTGCACGGGGCGGATGGACGATGCTACGATGTCGTACAACTTTTTATGCGCCAAAAATATCAGAGAGGCAAACCACTACCTAGAGACGATAAATTCCATCAACAACTCGCGCAAAGAGGAGGAGAAAAACCTCTACGACGAGATCGTAAAAAGCGTCGATCCGAGCGACAACGTCATCGTCGTGTGGGGTCCGCAGTGGCACGAAGGGATCATCGGCATCGTCGCAAGCCGCCTAAGCAAGACCTACAAAAAGCCCGCGATCGTCTTTAGCGTGAGCGACTCACGCGCCAAAGGAAGCGCACGTAGCATCGGCAAATTCGACATTTTAGAGCTGATCTCCTCACAAAGCGAAATTTTAACGACCTTCGGCGGACACAAGGGCGCTGCGGGCGTAGGGATCGATCCTGCGCTACTTCAGGAGTTTAAGCGCCGTGTAAATGAGCGCATAACGTCTAAAGATCTGAGCGATTTTAGCGCGCAAGACGATCTGTTGGGCGAGCTGGACGCGTCGCAGATAGACTTCGAGCTGCTTGAAATTTTAGAATTTTACGAGCCCTACGGGCAGAAAAATCCGCGCCCGCTCTTTTGCATCAAAGGCGCGCGCGCCCGCAATATCAGGGAGATAGGCAAGGAGGGCAAGCATATCAAAATGGCGCTTGACAAAAACGGCGGCAGCGTCGAGGCGTTGTTTTTCAACTACGACTTTTTGCCGCGCGCTGGCGAGCGAGTGGACGCGATCTTTACGATTAGCAAAAATAACTTCCGCGGCACGATCACGCCCGAGCTCATCATCAAGGAGCTGACCCCGAGCGAGAGCTAAATTTTAAAATTTAGGCCGGCTTGACGTGCATTTCGCGCAGAACACGGCCTTTAAATTTAACGCTCGATCTATGGGCTAGGCGCGCATTGTGCACTCGGCGGGTTCGCCCTACTACAGCGTCCATCTGCTCTACTTGCCCGATATGTATTGCACGCTCGGCGCGACTTTGAAATTTAACGCGCGAGCTATGGATTTGACTTGCGATGCGAGCTCAAGCGTGCGATTTCGGGGCTAGACATAGCGCGCAAACGCGGTGCGTTATTTTCAGCTCCCGCACGGTTTGCAAAACAGACGAAATTTTTTGACGCGGTAAAAGTAAAATTTAAACGTTTCTAAATTTTAAAATTTTGTGAGGGCAAGCGGGAGCAGTCAAAACAGGCAGAATAGCCCTGCAAATGGAATTTCGGATAAAATTTTATGAAGCGGCGGGCGGGCTAAATTTTAAAATTTGACCCGCCCTTAAACTTATAGGCTAAAAAACCACCACTAAAAACCACTTAAACGGCACCGGCGCGAAGATCGCGTGCGGCAAGCCCGCAGGCATGACGATGCTTTGCCCCGCTTTTACGCGGTGTTTCTGCCCGTCGATCGTGAAATCACCCTCCCCCTCAAGCACGTAAACGAATGCGTCGCCGTCGGATTTGTGCGAGCTGATCTCCTCGCCGCCGTCGAAGGCAAAAAGCGTCATATTCAGCGCAGGATTTTGCGCGAGGGTGCGCGAAATCACCTTGTGAGGGGATACTTCGACTAGCGAAGCAAGCTCTACAGCCTTAGCGGCATCGATATTTTTGATATGTTGCATAAGCTCTCCTTGAAATGAAATTTGATCGATTTTAGCCAAAATTTGGCAAATCCGCTTTGATGAGCATCAATCCGGATCCGCGCTGAAAGGATTTTTCAGAAAGATCGGGATGAAATTTATCAGATATAGCGCGACTGCGGCGATAAAAAGCGCCGAGGGGATCATCACGTATAAAACAAAGCTCTCGCCCGCAAAAACGGCTCTTAAAGTCCCCGCGAGTAGAGCCAAAACGAGCGCCGCGCGGCTTAGGCGCGGGAAGTTTAGCGGCGAAATTCCGCTGTGGCGCTGTCCGGCGATCATTCCTACGAAAAGTATCGCTCCATACATATAGCAGATCGCGATGACGTGCAGCGGCGCGGCAGCGTATCCCCCGCGGATCAGCGCCGCGCCCAGCCACAGGTACCCCGCCGCGCACGCAGCTTGCAACGCGTAGTAAAACGCCATATAGTGGCGGCTTAGAATTTCGGCGTAGTGCAGCTCGCGAAGTTTCGCCAAAAACAAAAATCCGATGCCAAGCGCGATAAATCCGCACGTCGCCTCGCTTAAAAATGGCGTCGCGAGCGCCAAAGCAAAGGCGAGGAAAGCGGCTAAATTTTTGTAGATAAAATTTGGAATAAAAACGGCATCCTTCAGCCCGCCCTCTCTTAGCGCTTCGTTGCCGATGACGACGCTTATGCGGTAGCTTACGACGGCGATTGCCGCGACGTTGATATGCACGAAGCTGAGCAAAAACTTCTCATCCCCGCTCGCGCCGTAGGCCGCAGAGAAGGCGCAAAATGCCGCAAGGACCGCCAGGATGCTAAAATTATTCGAGTTTTTATCCAGCCACAAAAGCCATGCCGCAAAGATGAAAAATACCGCCCAAAACAGCCCCACAATCGCAGCCGCAAGCCGTAAATTTAAAAAGCTCGCGATAAAAGCTGCGATCAGGCAGGCGGCAAAGGCAAGCGAGACGGGCTTTAGCGAGCCCTCGAAGTTCGTCCAATCGGGCAGCGCGGTAAGCAAAAACGCCGCGTAGATGCACGAAGGCGCCAAAAATAGAAAGTAAAATTTATGAGCGCCGACATAATCGATCGCCAGCGCATCGGGTGCTAAAAAGCTAAGCGCGCCCAGCGCCGCAAAAAAGCAGGCGCAAAGAACGAAGGCGCGCATCGGATGGGAGAAAAAATTCCTCGCGCGCTCGTCTTTAAATTTAGGCGCGTAAAAGCCTAGCTCTTGCTGCTGTGCCGGGCACGGCTCCGGATTTTTGAGCTCCTGCGGCGAAACGGGCTCGGTTTGGTTTTGCATGGAATTAGCTTTGGAATTCCGATCGGAATTTTTAGCGCTTTGCAAGAAGTTCTGAACAAAATTTGGCTTGACATGGCTTTGCGCGGAGGCGTGTTTGGAATTTTGACTTTGATCGGAATTCTTGGCGCTTTGTAAGAGGTTTAGCGGTAAATTTTGCTCGGAATTTTTAACGCTCTGCGAGAAGCCCAGCTCGGAATTGGATTTGACACTTCTGCCGCTTTGTGAGAAGCCATGAGTGGAATTTTGATATTTGAAGCTTTGCGCGGGTTCCGCTTCCAAGCTGCGAGTTAGATTTTTGAAATTTCGCGTAAAATTTGAAGCGTAAATTTTAAAATTTCGCGTAGAAATTCCGTCTAAATTTTTAAAATAATCTGCGCCAAATCCACAACGCAGATGGGCGTCTGGGTTCGCACCAAATCTGCAATGCAGGCAGGCGGCACGAGCGGAGCGGTCGGATAGGCGCCGTAGCCGATCGCTCGCACTAGAGCTGCGTCGCAAGCTGACACTCGCACTAGAGTCGCGGCGTGAGCGGGTATTTTGGTTTGCGTCAACGCGCCGTAAGCAAGCATCCACGATAGAGCTACACCGTAAGTAAGTACTCACTCTAGAGCCGCGGTACGTATTGCCACGCAATAGCGCCGAATTTTGCGCTGCAAAATCGCAGTGCGCTGCGCCGTTCAAGAGCATACTCTCGCTATAATCGCAGTTCACGCGGCTGCATAGTTTGTATTTTGGTGCGATAAAACCACGGCGCCCAGCGTCCTGCAAGAGCTCGCGTCCGCCCGCACCGACATCGTAACATCTGCCGCCCCGTAAGAGCTCGTTCCTGCGTGCGCTGAGGTCGTCGCATCTAGCGCCCAGTAGACTGTATCTGCACGCATCTGGATCGCGATGCGCGCCAAAGCGGAGCTTACTTGCGCCCGGGCCGCAACGTAAGTTCAAATTTCGTGCGGAACCTCCCTGTTTGCGCGCATTAAAGATAAAATTTCTACTCATAATAGCTCACTCCCCCAAACTGCTCGTTTACCACGCGCTCTTCGTACTGCTCGTCGCGCGCGCTTAGCGGCTCATCTAGGCTCACGACGCGCCTAAGCCTCATTCCTTTGGGCTCGAGCTCGATGATCTCGTGGCTTAGGCGTGCGGCTTCGAAGCGGTCGTGGGTCACTAAAAGGCAGGCAAGCCCCTCACGCTCGATCTTTGAGACCAAAATTTCGATCAGCACGCCGCGCAGATCGCGATCGAGCCCTACAAACGGCTCATCAAGCAGCGCCAGATCGCAGCCGCTAAGGATCGTGCGCAAAAATGCCGTGCGCTTTTGCATTCCGCCGCTTAGCTCTCGTGGGAATTTATTCAGATCGCTCGGGCTTAGCCCGATCTTTGCGGCGAGGGCGTAAATTTCGTTCACGCCGGCGGGGCTAAAAATTTCGATATTTTTAAGCGCCGTGAGGTTCGGCAGCAGGCGGTTTTCTTGAAACAAAAAGCTAATTTTTTTAAAGCCGTTTTCGATCTGCCCGCTTTTTTTATCCTCCAACCCGCAGACCAGCCGCAAAAGCGAGGTCTTACCGCAACCGCTAGGGCCAAAAAGCGTCTTTACTTCGCCCGCGTGCAGCTGCAGCGAAAAATCGGAAATTATAACGTCGCGTAGAATTTCATAGCGCAGATTTGAAATTTTTAGCATCATCTGCTCCAAGGCATCAGTAAAATTTGAAGCGGCTTGGTCACGAGATAATCGAAAAGCGCCGTAAAGGCTATGACCAGGCACACGTAGGCCATGACCTCGACCGTATCGATATTGACGCGCGCTTCGGCGATCTTTGCGCCGATGCCGTCGTTCGCGCCCAAAAGCTCCGCCATCACAAGCACCTTCGCGCCGTTGCTGACCGCGACGTAGATCGCAGGGAGCAGCCGCTCGATTAGGTGCGGCGCGTAGAGGTAGCGCAGTTTTTTTAAAATTGGGCTTTTGTAGCTGTCGAAAAGCTCGGTGTATTCGGCGCTCACGCTAGCCATCGCCTGCGCCGCGGACGCAAAAGTCATCGGCGCGACGACGATAACGACGGTAAAAAGCACGCTCGTATCGCCGAAATGAAACCAAAATATCGCAAGCACGATCCAAACGATGGGCGGCGTCGAGAGAAGTACGGTAATTAGCGGGTTTAAAAAGGCTCGCAGGCTTTTGAAATACCCGGCCGCAAGCCCGCTGCAAATCCCTGCAAAAAGCGCGAGAAAGGTGCCCGCAAGCGCGCGCTTAAGCGACAAGGCTAGATCGTTTGCGGCGAAATTTTTTAAAATTTCGCACGCCTTAGAAAAAACAGCCGCGGGTTCTGGGAGAATAAGCGGCCCGTAGGCCTCGCTCGCCACCTGCCAGGCGGCTATGAAAAAGCACACCGCCCCTAGGCTCGCAAAGCCGCCCCACAGATAGTCTATGACGTAAAACGCCGGGTTTTGAGCTTTGCGAATTTTATCGATTTTTAGCATAGAAAAAACTCGTCCTTAGGCATTGCGCCGCCGATGAGCTTAGGGTTAAATTCCATTAAAATTTCATAAAATTTCAAAAGCTCGTCCTTGATCTCGCTAGGTTTTTTAACACATAAATTCGACGTATCGATGCTCATAAATATCGCAGGCGGCGGCGCAGGAAAGAAATTCGTCCCGATCGCCGCGGCGCTTTGTTTGTTTGCTTTGATCCACGCAAGCGCGTCTGCCAAATCGGCGTTTAAAATTTCAAAATCCGCCTTTTTAGCGGCGTAAAAATCGGTATCTGCGATGATGCCCGCTTGCAGGATTATGGGCTTTACCGAAAACGCCTGCGCCCACATATCGCTTAAATTTGCTCCTCGTTGCACGGCGATACCAGATACTTTGCCCTTTAAGATCATGGCGCTTGCTAGCGGCTCGACCGTGATCGCGACGTCGTAGTCTTTGGCCAAAAACAGCTGCGCGCTCTCTGCGGGGCTGGCGGTGTAATCGATATTTAGCCCGCTAATGCCCTGCTTTTTCGCTATGGCTCGCACGATGATGTCTAGCATATCGTTTTTAAAAGGCATTACGATCTTTTTGCCCTTCAGCTGCTCAAATTCCGTTATCTTATCGCCCTTACTCATCACGAAATTTAGCCCCTCGGTGAGGATATTTACCATGCCGATCTTGCGACCCTGATTTGCGAGGTTCACCCCCACGTTGCTAGGGCTCATCATGACCTTGTACTCGCCGTTTGCCACGCCTGCGCGCAGCTGATCGGGATCGCGCCAAAGCTCGAGCTTGGCGTCGTATTTTTTGCCGATCTGACCCTGCATGCACGCAACGCCGATGATGAGGCTAGGCATCGCGGGCGCGCCGTAAATAGTAAAAGTCTCCTTTGCAAAAAGAGGGCTAGCAAGCCCGCTAGCCGCCAACGCGGACGTTAGTTTTAAGAAATTTCTTCTTTGCATATTCTCCTCTTTTCATTCCTGCCAAACGGCAAGATTTTGATAATCGATGTGCAATTATATCAAAAACAGGAGTGATTCGGTTTGATTAAGCTCAATAGTCGGCTTTAAATTTTAATGCGCTAAAATTTAAAACGTCCGCAGCGATAAAATTTTATGCTAAAATGGAGAAAATTTCAATCCAAGGACATAAAATGAGAAGCGACATCATCAAAAAAGGCTATACGCGCGCGCCGCACAGAAGCTTGCTAAGAGCGACGGGGCTAAAGGACGAGGATTTTGAAAAGCCCTTCATCGGCGTAGCAAACAGCTTCATCGAGATCATCCCGGGGCACTTTTTCCTCAACAAATACTCCGAAATTTTAAAAGACGAGATCCGCAAAAACGGCTGCGTGCCGTTTGAGTTTAACTGCATCGGCGTGGACGACGGCATCGCGATGGGGCATGCTGGGATGCTTTACAGCCTGCCTAGCCGCGAGCTCATCGCAAACTCGATCGAAACGGTAATGAACGCTCATCAGCTAGACGCTCTGGTCTGCATGCCAAACTGCGATAAAATCGTGCCAGGCATGGTGATGGGCGCGCTTCGCGTGAACGTACCGACGGTTTTCGTTAGCGGCGGTCCGATGAAAAAGGGCTACACCAAAAAAGGCGATCCGATCGACCTGTCTACGGCGTTTGAGGCGGTGGGGAAATTTGAAACCAAAGAGATCAGCGCCGAGGAGCTAAAAGAGATCGAGTGCGCCGCCTGTCCAAGCGGCGGCAGCTGCTCGGGGATGTTTACGGCAAACTCGATGAATACGCTGTGCGAAGCGATGGGTATCGCGCTAAAAGGCAACGGTACCGTGCCTGCGCTCACGCCTGAGCGTGAGGAGCTTATCAGGCAGGCTGGACGTCGCATCTGCGAGATCGCGCTCGATGAAAAATACAAAATCCGCAACATCGTGAACGAAAAATCGATCCAAAACGCCCTCGTAGTCGATATGGCGATGGGCGGCAGCAGCAACACCGTGCTGCACATCCTGGCTATCGCGCGCGAAGCGGGGGTAAATTTACAGATCGCAGGGCTCAACGAGATCAGCTGCAAGATCGCGCATATCGCCAAAATCAGCCCGAGCCTACCAAACGTGCATATGGAGGACATCGACCGCGCGGGCGGCCTAAGCGCCGTGATAAACGAAATTTCACGCCGCGACAACGGCCTGCTGGACCTAGGTGCACCGACCGTCACGGGCGAGAGCCTAGGCGAGCGCGTCGGAGCTAGCGCCATAAAAGACGAATCAGTCATCCGCAAGGTCGAAAATGCCTACTCGCAGGTCGGAGGACTGGCGATTTTGTTTGGAAATTTAGCCGAGCAGGGCTGCGTCATCAAGACCGCGGGCATCATCGGCGAGCGCAAATTTAGCGGCAAGGCGGTCTGCTTTAACAGCCAAGACGAGGCGATAGAGGGGATCTCAAGCGGCAAGGTAAACAAAGGCGACGTGGTCGTCATCCGCTACGAGGGGCCGCGCGGAGGCCCGGGTATGCAGGAGATGCTAAGCCCTACAAGCCTAATCATGGGGCGAGGGCTCGGCGCGGACGTGGCGCTGATCACGGACGGCAGATTTAGCGGCGCTACGAGGGGGCTAAGCGTCGGACACGTGAGCCCCGAAGCTGCCGAGGGCGGCATGATCGGGCTGCTAGAGGACGGCGACGTCATCGACATCGACGTGGATACGTACGCGATCAACGTGCGCCTAAGCGAAGAGCAAATCGCTGAACGCAGAGCTAAATTTAAGCCGATTGAAAAACCACTGCCGTATCGCTGGCTGCGAATGTATCGCAAGCTGGTAACGAACGCTAGCAACGGAGCGATTTTGGAGGCGTAGGGCGCCTTAAATTTTAAACATACCGCCGTAAATTTGAGCAAAATTTACGGCGGTTTTGTTAAATTTACGCGTAGGCTTTCGGCTCTAAATTTTAAAATTTAACCTAGGCGAACGCTTGGTACTTATCAATGTAAGCGCCAATGGGATATCTATTTGAAATTTTACTTATTACACAAACAAGCCGAGCGAAGCGGAAACCTAAATTTAAACTCTGCACGTCGGCATTTTTTAAGCATAAATTTTACTCTAACGCACTTGTTAAAGTAAAACTCTGCCAAGTAGAATTTCAAAATTTACGTGATTGCACCGATAGTGGCATTTAAAATCCGCAAGGTTTTAATAACAAAGCCTCGCGGTGGGTGAAAGCGGAATTTATAATGGAGAAATTTGTAGATGGCGAGGTGAAATTTCGCCGCAAAATTCCAACAACAAAGCCGGCCATCCTCACCATTTTTTATACTCGCCAAGCTTTGCGACGCTATCGAATTTTGTATTTTATCCCTCAAAATTTATGACGCAAGCGAATTAAAAATAAAAGGCGGCTTACTAAAAATTTACAAATCCCTCGGATCGGCGATCTTGCCTGCAACGGCACTAGCTGCGGCGACGGCGGAGTTTGCTAGATACACTTCGCTCGTTCTATCGCCCATGCGGCCGACGAAATTTCGATTGGTCGTGCTTACGCAGCGCTCGCCCACACCCAAAATCCCCATATATCCGCCCAGGCACGCGCCGCAGGTCGGGTTGCTCACGACTGCGCCCGCTTCTACGAAAATATCCCACAGCCCCTCTTTTTGCGCGGCCAAAGCGATCTTTTGCGTCGCAGG
This sequence comes from uncultured Campylobacter sp., assembly GCF_937921625.1. Classification (GTDB taxonomy): domain Bacteria; phylum Campylobacterota; class Campylobacteria; order Campylobacterales; family Campylobacteraceae; genus Campylobacter_B. Next base: position 21,866 of record NZ_CAKZTI010000054.1, read on the forward strand.
CGTGATTATGAGGCGGGTTTTGCGCGCGACCTTGCGACCTTTTAAAATTTGCGCGGCAATCCGCAGATCGGAGAGCCTGCCGTTGGTGCAGCTGCCGATAAAGACCTGATCGACGGCGATATCATCGCGCACCGCTTCGCGCACGCTCTTGCCGTTGCTAGGCAGGAACGGATATGCGATCACCGGATCAAGCTTACTCACATCGATCTGTAAAATTTGCTCATAGTTCGCGCCCTCGTCGGAGTAGTGAAATTTCGGCTCGGCGCGCAAGCTTTTATCCGCCAAAAATTCCTTCGTGATCTCATCGACTGCGACGATACCACTTTTGCCGCCCGCTTCGATTGCCATATTGCAAAGCGAAAATCTGCTATCCATATCCAGATGCTCCAGCGCGTCGCCGCAGAACTCCAAAGCCTTATAGCGCGCGCCGTCCACGCCGATGAGGTGGATTACTTCCAGGATCAGATCCTTGCCGTAGATATGCGGCGCGGGCTTGCCGTGAAAAATTACTTTAATCGTAGGCGGTACTTTAAACCAGTTCCTGCCCGTTATCATCGCAAAAGCTAGATCCGTGCTGCCCATACCGGTCGCAAATGCCCCCAGCGCGCCGTGGGTACAGGTGTGGCTATCCGCGCCGATGATGACGTCGCCGGGCACTACGAGCCCTTTTTCAGGCATCAGCGCGTGCTCGATACCCATATCTTTTTCGTCGAAATAGTTTTTCAAATCGTGCTTGTAAGCAAACTCGCGTGAAATTTTAGCTTGGTTTGCGCTTAAAATATCCTTCGTAGGGATATAGTGATCCATCACGATCGCAAAGCCGTCCGGGTTGGCGAGCTTTTTTGCGCCGCTAAGCTCGAACTGCTTGATCGAAATCGGCGTCGTGATGTCGTTGCCGATAACCATATCAATGGCGCTTTCGATGATCTGTCCCGCAAAAACCGCCTCACCTACGTGCTCGCTAAAAATTTTCTCCGTGATCGTCTGCTTCATAAAATCTCCTTCATATCGGTTAAATTTGCGCGATTTTAGCTAAAAAATCATAAATTTTTGCAATTTTATGTATAATTGAGCCGCAAGGAGCGAGACGATGGAAATTTTAGATATTTTTGCAAACCGCAGAAGCGTAAGAAAATACGCACAGGGGCCGCTTGAGGACGAGGCGCTAGATAAAATTTTAAAAGCGGGCCTGCTTGCGCCGTCGGGGCATGCACGCCGCCCGTGGGAGTTCATCCTCGTACGCAACAAACGGATGCTTGAGCGGCTAAGCGGATGTCGCAGCAGCGGAGCGAATATGCTAAAACAGGCCGCGGCCGCGATCGTCGTGATCGCAGATGAGCAGAAGCAGGACGTCTGGATCGAGGACTGCTCGGTAGCGCTAGGCTACATGCACCTTGCCGCAAGCGCGCTAAATCTCGGCAGCTGCTGGGTGCAGGTAAGATTGCGCGCCGCCGCGGACGGACGCAGCAGCGAGGAGTTTTTGCGCGAGGCGCTGGGCTTTCCGCCAAATTTCAAAGCAGAAGCGATACTGGCCCTCGGCGTGCCGCAGCAGCGCCCTAGCCCGCACGATCTGCAGAAGCTAAATTTAAGCAAAATCCACAAAGAGAAATTTTAACGCGTATGAAGTATCAAAATTTAATTCAAATTTGCGAGTATCTACGCGCCAAACGCTTCCTTTCGCACATTAAACGCGTAGGAGATAACCTTTTTAAAGTTTGCTTCGACGGCGACGAGACGCTGTTTTTCGATATGAATAAATCAGGCTGCAATATCCACGAAAATGACGCTTTTACCGAAGGTAAGGTTTACGCAGCGCCCTTTGATGTGCTACTTGCCAAGCGCTTCGTAAAATCTCGCATCACTTCCGTTAGCGTACCAGAAAATAATAGAATTCTATGCCTTGGCGTGAGCCAAAACGCAAGCTACAAAACCCAAAGCTCAAATATCTACTTCGAATTTACCGGGCGATTTACCAACGTAATAATCACCGATGAAAACGATGTGATTTTAGAGGCACTGCGGCACTTCGAAACGGAATTTAGACAGATCAAGGTAGGCAGAAAACTCCGTCATCTGCCGCCTGCAAATATTAAAGAAGCCCCCGTGCCAAAAATTTCGGACTTTAGAGCATTTTTTCGCGCGGAATTTAACGCGCTAAATACGGATCGCTTAAACTCGCTCAAATCCGCAAAAATCACGGCGCTAAATAAAAAGCTAGACTCGGTGCGCAAGGCTTTAGGCTCTTTGCAAAGCAGCGCCGAACTACTTCGAAGCGCCGAGCTTTTAAGTGCAAAAGCTGCCTTGCTAAAAGAAAATATCTATAAAATTCCAACTAGCGCGCGAGAATTTACGCTGCAAAAAGGAGGCGCCGAAGCGGTAGAATTTAAACTGCAAAAGCCTGCAAGCGCCGCTTTGGGCGAGCTTTACTCCGAGGCAAAGCGTCTGCGCCAAAAGGCTGCAAATATACATATCGAAGAGCAAAATTTAAAGGAGAAACTCGCGTTTTACGAGAATTTAAAATCGCTCATTCTTGCCGCACAGGACGCACACGAGATCGAAATTCTAATGCCTAAGCGCACGCAAACTAGGCAAAAAAGCAAGGAAAAAAATAGCGAATACGTAGCGAACTTTTATCTAGGGGATTTTAAAATCAGCGTCGGTAAAAACGAAAAAGGCAATGAGCTCTTACTAAAAAATAGCTCCAAGTCCGACTATTGGTTTCATCTTAAGGACATTCCAAGCGCACATGTCATCGTAAAGACAAATAAACAAAGTCTAAGCGAAGGGGTAATCGAATTCGCCGCTAAAATTTGTGTGAGCTTCAGTGCAAGTGACAGCGGAAAATATCTCGTCGATTACACCAAACGCCAAAATGTCAAAATCAACGAAGGTGCTTTCGTAAACTACGTAAATTTTAAAACAATCAGCGTTTTAAAGCCGTAATAAGCGAGCTTGCGATATAATTGCTCAAAATAAATTCCAAGGAAATTCTATGAAGCAAAGAATAATCACGGCAAGCATTTTACTCGCCGTATTTTTGGCTCTAATTCTCATAAACGCTAGGTGGTTAAATTTCGCCGTATTTGCGCTGATACTTGTGCTTGCGTTTTTTGAAAGCCTCAAGTTATGGGGTTTAGAGGAAACTAGCAAAAAGTGGCTCGCGCTGGCGATCGCGTTTTTTGCGCTGCTACCATTTACGCAGACCGATGAGCCTTTCGTCTCAGCGCTAAAAGTTAGCATCCTAATGATCCTATGCGTCGCCTCTGTCGTGGCCTTTACCAAGGGTCCTAGCCTAAAGATCACGCTTCCTTTCATCTATCCCGTTGCGCCGATATTTTTTATGTGGGCGGCTTACGATGATTTCGGGGAAGTTTTTCACTTCGTTTGGCTGATCTTTATTATCGTAGCTAGCGATAGCGGCGCGTATTTTATCGGTAGAGCTTTCGGCAAAACTCCGCTAAGCGCTAGCTCGCCGAATAAAACCGTAGAAGGCGTGCTAGGCGGTCTTGCACTCGCGCTTATCGTTAGCCTCATTTATGCGCGCATCTTTACCAATATGCCACCGCTTGAAATTTTAGGAAAAACCATCATCATAGCAATTTTTGGCGTATTCGGCGATCTGTTTGAAAGCTACCTAAAACGCGCGGCGGGTCTTAAAGACAGCGGCGCGCTCTTTCCCGGACACGGCGGGATCTTAGACCGCATCGACGGCTATATGTTCGGCGCAATCGCGATGGCGATAGTCTATTCATGGTAGTTTTAGGCTCTACGGGCTCTATCGGCACAAACACCCTAGACGTAGCCGCTCGCAGCGGCAGTATGATTGAAGCGCTTAGCTGCGGACGCAATATCAAGCTTTTAAACGAACAGATCGCAAAATTTCATCCTCGTCTCGTCTGCATCGCGGACGCGCAGCAGAAAAGCGCAGTAGATCACGAGCGCGTATTTTGCGGCGCAGATGGAATTTTACAGATGCTTGCGGAGTGCAAAAGCACGACCGTGGTAAACGCTCTCGTAGGCTTTGCGGGTATGATGCCTAGCCTAAAAACCCAAGAGCTCGGCAAAAGGCTCTGTCTAGCCAACAAAGAAAGCCTGGTCGTCGGCGGGAAATTTCTGCAAACGGATAAAATTTACCCGATCGACAGCGAGCATTTCGGGCTGAAATTTTTGCTCAGCAATGCCAAAATCCCCGTTTTGCGCCTAATCATCACGGCTAGCGGCGGCGCGTTTTACGACGTGCCGCTAACGCAGCTGGGCTCGCTCACGCCGCAAAATGCCCTCAATCACCCCAACTGGAAGATGGGCGCAAAGATCACGATCGACAGCGCCACGATGGCGAATAAGCTTTTTGAGGTGATCGAGGCGTTTTGGCTCTACGGCACGCGCGAGATCGATGCGCTCATCGAGCGCACCTCACAGATCCACGCGCTGGTCGAATTCGCAGACGGCTCTACGACGGCGCACATTAGCAGGGCCGATATGCGTCTAGCTATCGCACACGCGATGTTTAGCGGCGACGTACGGGAACAGATCACAGCGCCCGTGGATCTGTGCGCCCTGCGACCGATAGAATTTAAGCCGATCGACGAGATGAAATTTCAAATTTTTACCCTCAAAGACGTGCTGCTAGCAAACCCCGATCTGGGCGTCGTTATCAACGCCGCGAACGAAGCGGGCGTAAATGCGTTTTTGCAGCAGCGGTGCCGCTTTACCGACATTGCGCGCGTCGTGCTGAAGTGCGCGGAGAAATTTAACTCGCCTAGCGTAACGGACGCGGACGCGCTTACGGCGGTGGATGCGAGCGTGCGAGCGTATGCAAACGAGCTGCTGAAATTTAACGGGGAGCTTTAAGCCTAGCTTTGCCTGCTTAAATTTAGAGTTTAAATTTGAGCTATCTTGCCGCAAGCAGTGAAATTTAGGATCGAAAATTGTTGGACGTACAAACTATCGTAAATTTGGAAAAAGAGCGCCGCAAGCTGCTGCAAAGCCGCATAAAATGGAAAATAATAAGCCTGCTTAAAGCCTGTGCGATATTTATCCCGCTGATTTGTTTGATGATATACAAGGTCCGCGGAGAGAAAATATCTTTTGAGCTGCTATCGGAAATTTTATTTGATCTAATAATGCTGTACTTTGCATATAGGTTCTTTTACGAAAAAACCTATAAAGTCAAAACGCGAGAATTCGCGCTACAATACAAAGCCCTCTACATAGCACCCTACGTCGAAAATCTAGGATACAAATACAACAGATTCGGTGCCATAGCTTTGGAACAAGATATTGAGCATAGCGGGCTTTTTGGAGAATACGCGAACTTTGGCGGAGATGATTTGATATTCGGAAACATAGACGGCGTAGATTTTAGCTTCGGCGATATTTGGCTATCAAAAGACTTCGATAAAAAATTTTTGGTTTTGGCGTCTAAAAAGAAATACATTGAACCGTTCCAGGGTCTTTTTTTCGTGGCGGATTTTCATAAAAAGATCGGATCTGATGTTTTTATTCTCCCCAGCATAACGAAGCTGCAAACCTTCGCCTCCGAAAGCAATGCGTGGCTTCGCAAGATGGATAACGCAAAATTCGACAAATCCTTCGCGGTCTATGCGAAAGACCCGCTCGCCGCTGCGTATGTGCTAACGCCGGCGCTGATGGAGAAAATTTTATTTTTAAAAGTGCTTACGAAATCATACATTGAACTTAGCTTCAGAAAAAACAAAATTTATATAAAAATACCTCGTCTATACGATAGCTTTGAGCCCGATCTAAGTAAGCCGATACGAGGCGACAAGCTCGCGAGCAAGATACAAATCGATCTGGACGCGATGCTACAAATCGTAAAAATTCTAAAGCTGAATGAAAAAATTTGGACGTCTTAACGGGCGCAAGGCGGAGCGAGGCAAGCGGGCGAAATAAGACAGGGCAAGGCAAGTAGATGAAACGAGGCGGGGCGGGGAAAAGCGACTAGATAAAACAAAGCGGAGCAGAATAGGCTGCTGAGGCAAAACACGCGAGCGCCGCGCAAGCGCGATAAAATTCCGCGCGGGATTGCGAAATTTTAGTAATAGGATAAAATTCCGCGCGGGATTGCGGCAAAATCGTGAAATTTCGCGTAGAATTTCGACGGGATTTGATGTCGCGGCGAAATCTTGTATAGAATTTCGGCGGAATTTTACGAAAAATTAAAATTTGCTTGCTATTGAGAGATTTTTTTGATATACTGCCGTTTCTTTTTGGCCCCGTAACTCAGTTGGTAGAGTGTCACCTTGACATGGTGGAAGTCGTTGGTTCAAGTCCAATCGGGACCACCATTTAAGCTATTTTTAAGTTTTAATCACTTCATTTTCGCGCACAGCACCTGTCTTAAATTTAGTTATTCCAACCCCTTTCATTTTTATTTTAGATATAATTTTTCCAAAATACTACGAGATCGATTAGCCGATCGATGAGGTAAATTCATTCGCCAACCGATTAAATTTAAAAAGGAGTATCGGCGATATATGGAACAGTATGTTATAAAAACATTAGACTATTGCGCAGAAAAGGGACTGCAGCTACAATGGGAAAAGGACTTCGCGATCTCCGTCAATACTCTCGAAAACGAAGTTACTATAAGGGCGAATAAAAGCGGGCTTATATCTCTTGCCAGGCATCTGCTTACTTTAGCGCAAGATTCCGTGCCGAAACATTCGCATATACATCTGGATGAGTATAATTCGCTTGAGGAAGGCTCGTCAGAACTTATAAACCAAAAAGATACCGAGCGATAAAGATAAATTTTTATGCTAAAGGAAGGCGACAATGAGAGAAAAACACATTGTAGAGTTATTATCCTCCGCAATCGAAGGAGACGGGATCATATCCGTAGTATTTAAATTTTTCCATATAGATTGGGAATACACGCTAGAGGAGCTCGATCTAATTATAAATTTTGGTATAAAAAATGGCGATCTTCTTATAGAAGATATGCATGATGAAAACAAGCACTACGACAAAATAGATTGGCGGCTAGATAATGTGTATCAAGAGATCGTTATGGTAGATATTTACAAATATATGCCATTGCTATTTTCTAAATATCCGACGGTACCGGATCCTTATAGGCAGTTCATTACGGAATGAAATTTGCGTATGACAGCACGGATAAAAATATAAAATTTAAGATCATACGGTATGGCGCAAAACACGATGAGCAAAGCAGATCATAACGAAAAGGAGCAGCAAAATGCTAGATAGAATTGCCGCTTTTTTGACAGGCATAATGTGCTTCTTATATCTTATAAATTTTGCGGTACATAAACATGTAAAGATAGGCGAGAAATATATTAATTTTGATGATGCGGGTAGTTTGTGGATATTACCTGCAATCGCATTTATAGTCATAGGTATTTCTGGCTTTTATTTTGCCTTCCGCTCTGAAAAGAACATAAAAAGATACCCGAAATATATGTGGTGTAAGGACTGCTTTAAATTTTACATGTACGAGGATGTCAAAAATACGGATCAAATTTGCCCGGACTGCGGCAAAAAGCTTACGGAGTATAATGACGGCGACTACTGGCGAAGAAACGCCTCCGATCAAAGCGCTAAAGTTCCGAAGATCAAAAAGCGTAAATTTAAAAAGCGATGAAATTTTGATTTGTTATACGAGGAATATATAAAAATGCTAAATAGACTTTTTGCGCTGATCGGCTTTTTCGCTTTTTTCGCATGGAGACTGGCAGCCGCTTTATTGGGGAGAGTTGATATAAAACCCGGCTTTATGGCATCAGTAAAATTTGATAGTATATATCTGCGTATAATAATTGGAACTTTATGCTTTGCGGCGTGCGCTTTCTTTTTATATCTCGCATTTCGCCCTGAAAAAAGCATAAAATATTATCCTAAATTTATGCGCTGCAAAGGGTGTCTTAAATTTTATAATTTCTTGGACGTTAAAGATAGGAGGGTTTGCCCTAAATGCGGAGGCGCGCTGCAAGATTATGCCGAGATAGAAAAGTGGAATCAAATAGAAAAGAATAAAAAGCTTGAAAGATATTTTAAATTTGAAAAAGAGTGGCTAAAGATGATAAAAAAACAAGGGAGCGAGAAATAAAATGATAAATTATAAAAATATCGGCTCTATTTGTGAGCTTAACTCTTTGTCTAAAAGCAGCTCGGATATATATTTGCTTATCGGATCGCACTTTATGGATAAGATAGATATCTTTAGTAATATCGCAACGGATTTTCTTATAGGCGTCAAGTGGATATTCTTCTACGCAGAGAAAGCGTCGCAATTAGAAGATATCTTTGATAGCTTTATAGAGCGGCACGATTTATTGGATATAGTTACATTGTCATACGGAATCGATGAAAAAACGGAGCTTGTAAATCTATTTTTATCCAAGATTACTCCAACAACTATGGGCGTATCAATATTAGATGAGAAAAATGCCGCCGAAAGCGAGCTATTGCATGAAATTCTAAAAGGCGTAAATGATAAAAATAGCGATAAAATTTAAAATAAGGTGAAATATGCAGCAAAATGAAGAATTGTATTATTTAATAGCTGGATTTCTATCCGATTGGTGCGATATAGAGCTGTTTTGCGATGAATTTTATAAGATGTATGATTTGGAATCGCAATATTGTGTAACCAATAAAGCGGAAGAGCAGGCATTAAAAGAATTGGATATGATGGCGGGTAGATTTTCTGAGTTTGATGAAGATTTTAAAAAGGCTCCTAACATATTTTTTAAAGAAGGCGAGATAAGGCAAAAGACAGAAGAAATTTTTCGATTATTTTCTAATATCAAAATTTCAAAAGAGGAATTTTTTAGATTTTTGAAAGAACAGAGAGGGCTAAATTTTTCGATTGGCGTTGATTTGGGCGAAGGCTATGTAATGTGCCCGAATTGCTCTAATGCAATGAAGGTAGATGGACGCCAAAGCGTAATTACATGCGATAATAAATATTGTATCACTAAGTTTATCAATCCTTTAGCGAAATTAACGCTTGCGGAGATTAAGATTGGAAATGAATAAAATTTGATTTAGACAAAATAATTTAATACAAAATTTATGGAGAAAATAGATGCTTAATTTAGAAGGGCAGGAATTCCGCGTAAAGAGTATTTATGATAATATCGAGGAGGCTTCTAGCATAAAGTAGCAAAAAATGTATTGGCTGAATGAGAACAACGTAGAGGGCTATATTTCATCGTATATAGAGCTAATGTGTACACTTTTTGATGATTTTGATTTCGACGATTTTGTAAAAAATACGGCTTGTCGTTTAGGATTCCCACTAAAACTTATAGAATTATTGCAAGAATTTAGAGATACTATAAAAAATTATCAAGCCAAAGACGAAACCGATGATCGCGCCATTATAGAGGATCCAAATTGGCATATCGTAGTAGAAAAGGCGCGAGACGTCATAAAAGAATGGAATAAATACGATTTAGGCTCGAACGATAGAGCATTTAAATTAAATTAGGTAGTAAAAAACAAAAAATAGGATTTTAATATGATAAAAAATGAATTTGAATTTTTAATTGCCTCCGTGCCGGATAGAGAAAAAGTAGTAGCCGAGATCTGGCATATGGGCAGAGAGGCTTTAATAGAGATCAACCATGAAACGAATAAGCTTTTGGTCGCTGCTACCGAGACTCGGCATAATATCAATTTTTACGAGCTTATATGGGCGCTATATGCTGGGGGATTATGGCTAAAAGATGGAAATCAAACACCGAATTTTACGGAGCAATTTGAGAAATTTTCAAAAAGAAACGGAAGATGTTCGAAAAATATCTTTAAATTTACAAGATATGAGAATAAAGTGAGTATAGAACATAAAGGCAATCTAATAGCGCATGTCATAAAAGATGGCGACGCCCTATCGGTAGGTTTGTTAAATTTTGGATTTGAATTAAAAGACTGCGTAGAGCTCGAAAATTTCGTATGGGCTTTGCAAAATTCTAGGAAACTGCTAGATAGCGCGGTCAGCTGAGTATCGCGGCAAAAACATCTATAAAGGATAATAAAATGACCGATTATTTCGTAAGAAAAGAAAGCGCTATAAAATTAAATAAGCTTTTGGGGTTAGATTCTACGGGAAATGAGCAGGATTGGGAGCTAGAATTAGCAGATATCGGCAAAATTACGTCAATGATAAATCTACTAGAAAACAAGACATTAAATTTCCAAGACAAGATTGCTCTGTCGCATTTAATTGTTGCTTCGTTTGAGAAAGAGGATGAAGAGCTAGGCACAGTGAGCAAAGATAGGGTTAAAATATTTGCAGACTTTCTGGGCGATAACTTACAAATTAAAAATATCATAAGAGAATACTGGGTAGTTGCGTATGGGAATTTGAGTAGAAATTTAGCCTATTTGATATTTGAGGATAAATAAAGGTATTAAATTGTGAAATTCTGAATAACAAACGATTAATGCATACGAGCAAGCACTAGCGCATAGTTTTGCGCACGGCTCGTTTATAAACAATTCCAAGATATCCAAGCCAAAAAATAATTTACAAACGAATGACAGATAATACAGGTCAAGTCCTAGCGACCAAGCAAAAGGTGGAGGGAATGGGCTTAAATTTAATTAAGTTCGCTCCAAATTTAACCCGCTCCGGCGCATTAAATTTTATGATAAATTTACGTTTAGGCACTCGGATATCCCTAAGTCCGAGTGCGTTAAATTTCAAATTTAAAACTGTCCGAAAAGATCGTTCAGCGCCTCGCTGATGCTCGGGTGCGTAAAAATTTGGTTTTTGAAAAAGTCCGCCTTCGCGCCCAGCGCCATGGCGATCGCCAGCTCATTAACGATCTCGTGCGCGTTTACGCAGTGAAGCGCCGCACCTAAAATTTCGCCGCTAGCCGCGTCCACGACCGCTTTCATCATTCCCTCGTCATGCGCTACGACCTTGGCGCCCGGCACCGCCGCCATCGAAAGCTTCAACACCTTGATCTCGCGTCCGCTCGCTCTTGCTTTGCGCTCGCTAAGGCCGATGCGAGCTAGCGGCGTGCGGGTAAACAGCACGCTTGCATGCGGTGCGCGGTTTTTCGTAGTGCGCGCGCCGTCTCCGAAAAGCGCGCTAAAAATGATCCTAAAATCGTCTAAGCTCGTGTAGGTAAACATCTCGCCGCCGCGCACGTCGCCTGCCGCGTAGATGCTCGCGGCCGAGCTTTGCAGATGTTCGTTCGTGATGATATTGCCGTATACGTCCGTCTGCACCCCAGCAGCGGCTAAATTTAGCTCGCCCGTATTTGCGCGACGACCGAGGGCGTATAAAAACGCATCCGCCACGATCGTTTCGCTCTCGCCCGCGAGGTTAAATTTTAGCTCCCCGCCCTTTAAGCTCAAAAACTCGCAGCCTTCGATAATCTCCACGCCTTGGGCCTGCAGAGCGGATTTGGCGCTGGCAGCCACGTCCTCATCCTCGTTTTTCATAAATTTCGAGCGCATCAGCACGCTTACTTTCGAGCCGAATCCCGCAAACATCGAAGCAAACTCAAGCCCGATAAATCCGCCGCCGATGATTACTAGATGCTTCGGCAGGATCTTTAAATTTAAAATTTCTTCGCTACTATAAGCGATCTGCGAGCTTACCTCAAAGCTAGGCTCGACCTCCCTCGAGCCCGTATTTACGACGATCGTTTCTGCCGAAATTTCACGTGTTTGTCCGTCAGGACTTAGCACGCGCACGGAATTCGCGCTCGTAAATGAGCCCTCGCCATCGATTACATCGATATTTGGGCTTCCCTTTAGCATGGCTAAATTTTTCGCCCTCAGCGCCTCTACGAGCTCGTCCTTTTTCTGCATGCTCAGCACGAAATACTCTCCGAGCACGCTGAAATTTACGAAGCCAGCTTCCTTGCTCGCCGTAACTAGTCGCTTGGTCGGGATGCAGCCTACGTTGATGCAGGTGCCGCCGTACATTTGCGGCGAGCGCTCGATGAGAGCGACCTTTTTACCTAGCGCGGCGGATTTTGCGGCAAGGGTTTTGCCTGCTTTGCCAAAGCCTATTACGATGATATCATAATCCATTTTTAATCCTTTTGATCTGAAATTTCGCGGGATTATAAGAGGTTTTATTAAATTTAAAATCTGAGTGGCGCAAATTTAAAGGCGCAGGCAAGCGGCGCGAAATTCCACGACGAAATTTTAACTTCGGCACAGAATTTAATACAGAAAATAAAAATTTCAGCTCTAATCGTTTCAAAAATTTTGCATCAATAGAATTAAAATTTTAAGTGCGGGATACGTGGCATTTTATAGCGCTTGGTAACGGATAGAATCCAAGCTACAAAATCCAAGTCCCAAACCGCTCATAAAATTTAAAGGTGCGAAAAACGCGGAATTTGCGCTGTAAAATTCCGCCATTAGCGCTTTTTTACGCCGAGCAAAAACATATCGATGCGGTCTTTGATTAGCTCGCTCGCTTTGAAATTTAGCTTTTCGTCGAAAAACAGCAGCCTGCTAAAATGCGGCTCTCTAAGCAAAAAGCAAAAATATAGCGCTAGGCTTTTTGCCGTGCGTCCGGGCGCAAACTCGTCCTCATGCGCCGCCAAATACTCATCCAGCGCATTCGGCGAACCTAGCACGCCGCTTTTTAAAAAGATTTTTGGGCTCTCGCTAAGCGCTCCGTTAAAGCCGCTGAAAAGCATCAGTCGGTAGAATTTTATCGCTTCCGGAGCGAAAAGAAACTCCAGATAAATCCCTGCAAACTCCTGCAGATACTCACGCAATTTTAGGTCTTTATTAATTCGCATGCGCTCGTTCATGCGCTCATCGAGCTTTTTGCTTTGCAATTCGATGATGCGCAAAAATAGGCTTTCTTTGTTATCAAAATACTTATAAACCGACGATAGCGAGCCGCCGCTAAGCTCGATGATATCGCTTAAGCTCGTAGCCTCGTAACCTTTGGCTAAAAACAGCTCCAGCGCCGCGTCTAAAATGAGCTTGCAGCGAATTTCGGATTTTTTATATTTAGGCGATTCGGGCATTTCGCCTCCTTTGAAATACTAAAATTTTTTGTAAGTGTATAAAAAATATACTTAATTAAGCAACATTATTGGGCTAAAATTCTAAAAGCTCAGCAAAAAATAATTTTGCGCGGCTTTGCAAGCGAAGCGAAATTTTATATCTAGCGGGCGCAAGCGAGCGGAATTTATCGCGCGCCAGCTGCGATAAAGCGGAATCTATCTTTGTAAACGAAGCGTTTAATGCCTATTTTAGGCAAATTTAGCAATAATTACCTAAAACGCTAAAAGGCATCTTTGTATGAAAAAAGTCTCGATCGGCGAAGCAGCCGAAATTTTAGGAATTTCAAAAGAAGCCGTCTATAACCGTATCCGCAGAAATTCCTTGCGCGCCGAGGAAAGCGGCGGCGTACGCTACGTGCTTTTAGATGATGAAATGCAAAGCGAGCCCGCTTCGCAAAGCTCTGCGAAAAGCTCGCGTACTAGTGGCACAGCTGGCACTCAAAGCTTCATCGACTATCTCATCAAAGAAATCTCCGAACTAAAGGGCAAAATCGAAGCACTACAAAGCGATAAGGACAGACTTCACAAAGAAAAAGAGGAAATTTTAATCGCCTCGAAAGATGAAATCAAGCTGATGTATAAAGAGCGCGATGAGAAGCTCAGGTATTTTTTGTCGTTTTTCGACAAACCGCTGCTTTCGAACAAAAGTCGCGAGGTCAAACCCTATGATGTCGAAATCAAAGAAAAAACTTTTGATCGCAGCGAATGGACGAGCCTTGCAAAATTCGTAAAATCGCTCAAACGCAAAAAGCGCCTCAAAGCGCAAAGCTTAATCATCGAAAACATCGGCAAGAGCGAGTTTATCCGCGTCGAGGGAAACGAGCTTTTGATAAATCAAAGCCTAGATATAAAATCACTGAAAGGATCTAAATGAAACTACGCAAAATCGCTAGCTATGCGCTGGTAAGCGGCTTCGGCCTCGTTATGACGGGCTCGCTAGCGGGCTGCGACGATAAGGAGCAGGAGCAAAACGTCCGCTTGCAAGAGGGCGCGCTCGTGCGGCTCGAAGAGGTCGCGCCGGGAAAATATAAAATTTTAGAGGAATTTCCGAGCGAAAAGACCCAGATCATCTTAAAATCGCTCGACGGCACGGAGAGAATTTTAAGCGACGAGGAAACCAAAGCCCTTCTAGCCGAAGAAAACGCCAAAATCGACGCCGGCACTTCAAATTTGACGAACCAAAACGCGCAGCTTAGCAGCGGCGGCATGAGCCTGGGCGAAGCGATCTTGGCAAGCGCTGCGGGAGCCATCATCGGCTCGTGGATCGGCGGCAAGCTGTTTAACAACCCCGCCTATCAAAGCCAGCGCCAAACCGCCTATAAAAGCCCGAGCGCCTACTCCAGAAGCGTCGATAGCTTCAATCAAGCAAAGCAGCAAAACGCCAAGGCGCGAAGCGGCAGAAGCGGATTTTTCGGCGGAAGCAAAAGCGGCAAGAGCGGCGGATTTTTCGGCGGCTAAGCACGCTTTGAAACATACGGCGGCTCTGCGCGGCGAGTTTAAATTTTAACACGCGGCACTTGAAAGCGAGCAAAATTCCGTCGCAGCAGAATTTTAGCTAAAACGAAAGCGCGCTCCGTGTTGCACGTCTTTGGTGAAATTTGATACGACGAAATTCCGTATCGCTCGGGGGACAATGTCCTACGGCTACGTTATCGCTAGAAAAAATTTTATGGTGCGCGTAGTGATTTGCAATCCTTACGCGGCGAGGTTGTCAAGATAAAATTCCGCGCCGCTACGCGTATAGCAGTTTGTAATTATTGCCGCGGCGATGTTATGACGAGGCGGAATTCGCGCCCGCTGCCGAGCGCATCGAATCGCATTTTTTACTGAGGCATTGCCACGCGGCGAAATTTTGATATGAAAGGCAGCGTCGTGCGATAAAATTTTATATTGCGACGCGACGTTAAGGCTAGCGAGGTCGTGCTGCGACGGAAGTTTTATCACCGCATCTGCGATACGAAATTTCGTATCGCAGCGCTTCTTGTGGCAAATTTTATATCGCCGAGCGGTGCCAAAGTGAGTAAATTTTACCCGAGCGAAATCCAGGTCGTAGTGGCGTGCGATCAAGACGTGTCGCAGTTTTTGAGGAAGCCGAGGAGGGGCTACTTGCAAGGGTGTATTTCTTGCAAAAGAGGCGCCGCTCTGCAGCGGAGCAATGCACCGCTCGCCCGCCGAGCTCTGATTAACCGGTGCGCTTAGAGGTGCGAGCCATAGCTCGCGTTTTATTCTGCTTCGCTGCGCTCGTAAAAGATGCCGACAGCGACTAGTGCTATATTTGTTTTGCACTGCGGGCGGAATTTTAAAATTTACATAAAAAGGAAAATCTATGCAACTAAAAAAGATAACGCCGTTAAGCAACGAATATCTCGAAAAGCTCGGCTTTTACTGGCACACGGACACAGACGAGACCCCTTACGTCAGCGACGAGATTGTGCGCGTGAGCGCTGCGGAGGCGGATGCATACTACGAAGCGGCGAACGAGCTATACGAGATGTTTATAGCAGCCGCGCAGCACGTCATCGACAATAACCTCTTCCACGAGCTCGGCATCCCCTTCAACCTCGTAGATCTAATCAAACAAAGCTGGGAAAACGAGGTGCACTGGCACCTATACGGGCGCTTTGATTTCGCAGGTGGGCTGGACGGCAAGCCGATCAAGCTGATAGAATTTAACGCCGACACGCCTACAGCAGTGTTTGAGACGGCGATCATCCAGTGGGCGATGCTCAAAGAAAACGGCATGGACGAGGCGAGCCAGTTCAACGACCTCTACGACGCGCTGCGCGATAATTTCAAGCGGCTCGTGGTGCTTGACGGCGAGCTGGAGGACTTTTCTAAATTTTATGAGGGGTGGAAAATTTTATTTAGCAGCGTCGCGGGCAATGTCGAGGACGAAAAGACGACGAAGCTTTTGCAGCAGACCGCGGAGGATGCGGGCTTTACGACGCGCTTTGCCTACGTGGACGAGGTGGAATTTAACGACGAAGAGGGCGTGTTTTTTGAGGGCGAAAACTACGAGTATTGGTTCAAGCTGATCCCTTGGGAGGCGATCGCGATCGAGGAGGGCGAGCTCGCGCTCATCTTAAAAAACATCGTGCAAAATCAAAAGGCTATCATTCTAAACCCCGCATACACGCTGCTTTTCCAAAGCAAGGGGATTATGAAAATCCTGTGGGATCTGTATCCGAACCACCCCCTGCTGCTGCAAAGCTCCTTTTCGCCGATCATCGGTAAAAAGATGATCAAAAAGCCGTTTTTGGCGCGCGAGGGGGCGAACGTGGCGATTTTCGACGCGGACGGCAAAAAGATAGAGGAAAACGGCGGCGAATACGGAAATCAGAAATTTTTATATCAGGAATTTTACGAGCTCAACAAAGACGAGCGCGCCCAGAGCTACCAAGCGGGGGTATTTTTCGCATACGAAGGCTGCGCGCTGGGCTTCCGCAAGGGCGGCGAGATACTCAATAATCTCTCAAAATTTGTGGGGCACTACATCGAGGATGCGCAGTAGTGGCGCGGCAAATTTTATAAAATTTGAGAAATTTTAGAGCGGCGGCTTTTGGCGATAAATTTGGCGGCAAGGCCCTCGCCGCGGTAATTTATCGCTCGGCGGCAGCGGAATTTAACGCTAGGAGGCTACGGCGAAATTTAACGTAGCGTCGCGATCGGAATTCTGCGCGGATAAAATTTCGCGCAAGTTAAATTTGCGTGAGTTGAAATTCCGCGCGGAGCGAGATTTGCGCACATTAAAATTTTAAAATTTAAACGCGAGCGACAAAAATTTATCTCTCGCTTCGACATGAAATTAGAATTTTAAAATTTAGACGCAGGTTTCAGCGGCGGTAAAATTTACCGCTTATTTCGATGTGAGTTAGAATTTTAAAATTTAACGCTCCGCGCGCTGCAAGCATTAAATTTTGCGAGGGCAGAATTCGCGATAGTTAAATTCCGCTAGAGCAAATTTCCGCAATAGCTAAATTTCGTGAGTTAAAATTTGCCGTTTAAGCGCCGTGCTCCGAATCGCGCAATGGAATTTAGCGGCTAAATTTAACCGCGCTGCTACGACTTAAAATTTTAAAACGCAAAGGGGAAAATATGAAAATCGTATGTTTGGATGCCGCGACGCTGGGAGCCGATGCCGATCTTAGCGAGATTGCGAGCTTAGGCGAGTTTGAAAGCTACGAGATGACCGAGCCTGCGCAAACCGCGCAGCGCCTAGCGGGCGCCGATGTCGTCATCACCAACAAAGTCCTAATCACGGATGAAATCATGGCACAAACCGCGCTTAAGCTGATCTGCGTAAGCGCCACGGGCACGAATAATATCGATATGCAGGTAGCGCAGGCTCGCGGCATCGCAGTGAAAAACGTGGCTGGCTATTCGACGCAAAGCGTCGTGCAGCAGACCTTCGCGTCGCTGTTCGCGCTAACCAACGCGCTCGGATACTACGCGGATTACGGCAGCAGTGGCAAATGGTGCGAGAGCGAAATTTTTACCCACATTGACGCGCCCATCAGCGAAATTTACGGCAAAGAATTCGGCGTCATCGGGCTTGGACAGATCGGCGCAAAGGTTGCCCGCATCGCCGCCGCGTTCGGCGCGAACGTGAGATACTACTCCACCGGCGGCGCGAACAACAACGGCGAGTTTGCCAGAGTGAGCTTGGACGCGCTTTTGAGGGCCTGCGACATTATCTCGATCCACGCCCCGCTAAATGAAAAAACGGCGGGATTGATCGGCGAGACGGAGCTTGCGAAGATGAAAGAGGGGGCGATCTTGATGAATTTCGGCCGTGGCGGCATCGTGGACGAGGAGGCGCTGGCTCGCGCCGTGGACGAGCGAGGCCTGCGCGCGGCGCTTGACGTGCTGCAAACAGAGCCGATGAGGGCGGATCATCCGCTGCTGCGCGTGAAAAATCGCCGCAACGTCATCATCACGCCTCACATCGCATGGGCAAGCATCGAGGCCCGCAAACGGCTGATAAAGATGATCGCGCAAAATATTAGGGATTTTATGAACGGCAAATAAGCGCGGTTGAAACGCCGAAGCAAATTTAACAAAATCAAGATGCGGCACAAGGTCCACAAAGACTCTGCACGCAGTATTTCAAAGCGCTGTATATAAAATTTTATTAACTGAAAAGAAGCGATACTGCTTCGGATAAAATTTTAAATTTACGCCGCGGATAAGCTATCTCTCCGCTTTGAATTCGTAGATTTATCTTTTCTTATAAATTCTTTTTATGCTCATCCAAAATCCCGTAACTATAAAAAATAACACTGAAATCGCCGCTACGCAAAATAAGAACTTACCCGCCTCTCCGAAGATATAGCCCGAATGCACGCTCAAAACGGCTTTATGTATAGCAAACGGGCGCGGCATGGTGCTTTTCGCATCATCATAGCGAGCATGCCGCAAGATGCCCTTTTTAACGTTTACACTCATCGTGTTCATATGCTCTTCGCCCTCTTCGCCTTTATCGAAATAAAAGATCATAAAATTTTCTCCATCTTTTTGGGCGATGATGTTAAAGAATTCGTAGTTTTCACCGCGTTCACGCTTAAAAATATCAAATGCCGTCTGAAAATTTAAGATTTTATCTTCATCCTCAAGCGAAAATCCTCGCACTTCGGTAAAACTCGTTTTTCTAAAAATTTCCTTTTCCCCTAGCGCTCTGTTGGTGATTTTGGCTATCCAATCATATGACCAATAAAGCCCACTAGCGCTTATCGTAAGCAAAACGGGCAGCAGCAAAACTCCGACCGCGCCGTGCAAGCTATATAAAAACGCATAACCTCTCGCTTTAAAATTTATCCTAAATGCGCGTAAAATCTTTCCTCTAAAGCTAGGATAATAGATCACCACGCCTGAAATTAAGACTAAAATAAACATAATTGTGCTAAACGCCACGATATTTTTGCCTATTACCCGCAGAGTTTCGTTTTTGCTTAGCCCAAATCCCAGATTGGTATGTAGGTTTAGCATTACGCCGATAAACGTATCGCCTATGTTTTCCGAAGTAATTTCGCCGTTATAAGGATCTATAAAATATGATTTAAACTCGCCGCTGGAATCTGTACCGGAAAGCCTAATCGCCTCATTTTTATTTTGAGGAATTCTATAATAACTGAGCGTAAAACCGGGCTTGACTTTTCTGAAAATATTTAAAATTTCGGCGGGTTCGAGGGCGTCTTTTCCGCTCGGACTCACGAAAGATTTGCTTTGATTTAACGCATCTATAATCTCATCATGATACGAGATAATAGCGCCGCTAAGGGCTACGATTAAGATCGGCACGCAGCATATAAGCGTCAAAATAAGGTGGACGTTGAACCAAAATTTTTTCCTTTTTAGAATCGCCATTAATTTCCTTAAATTTTAAATCCGCAGACGAAATTTTATGCGCCGCGAATTTAAAAGTTCACGTTAAATCCAACCTGCGCCTTCATCCCGTCTACAACCATCATTTGATAATTTCCCGAGCGCGTTAGTACGAATTCGTTGAATATGTTATAAAGCGTAAAATTTAAACTTGCGTCTTTTGTGACTTTATAGCTCGCGCCCAGATCAAAAAGCGTGTATGAGCGGATATCCTCATCGTAGCTTAGGCTATCGCGCGTTCTACTATAATAATTTATTTGCGACCATAAGTTTAGCTTGGAGCTTACGTCGTAATCAAATCCTAGCTTTACCGAATGGATTGGAAAATTATTTAAGGTTTTGCCCTTCTCGCTACCCGTTTTTTGCTCGGATTTCGTATAGGCGTAGTTTGCATGCAGCTTCAAATTATCTAAAATTTGATAATCGTTACTTAGCTCTAGACCCCTAACCTCGGCTTCTCCGATATTTATAGTGTCCCAAATACCGCGCCTGTAAGTTTTGCCGTTATGCACGCAAGGATTTCCCGGTCTTGGGCGGCAAATTAATTTGGTAGAAATTCCATCTTTGATTTCGGTATAAAACGCAGTAGCGCTAAAGTTAAATTTATCGTTATCGTCGTAAGAAAACCCGCCTTCGTAGCTTATGCTACTTTCGGGCTTTAAAGAGCTTCTGCCGATCTGCGCTCCCTGACCTCCTGCAAATGGCAGGGCAAGGCCCTCGCTACGCTGCTTAATATCCGGAGTTGAATATCCCGTCGAAACGCCGCCTTTAATAGAAAAACTTTCGTTTAAACGATAAACGGCATAAGCGCGCGGTGATATATGGCCGCCGTAGTCTTTATCTCGGTTATATCTGATTCCACCGGTTAGCGTTAAATCGTCAGTTAGATAAAAATCATCCTCGCCGTAGATCGAATAATCCCATCTTTTGACATTTGCCTCATCTGCGGTAGTGGCGGCTTCGTTTAATCTCTCGCTTCGGTATTGCACGCCCAAACTCAAAGCATTTGAATCGAAAAAATATGAGCCTTTAGAATTTAGCGTAGTCGTTCTAAGATGTAGATCCTGGGCGCCGCTTTCTTTCATGCTATCGTAGTTTGCATAGCTATCTATCATAAACTTATCGTATTTTCCCTGGTGAGACAGGCTTGCAGTGTAGCCTTTCATATCCTCTTTCGCAATATCGTTATTGCCTCCTGAGGTTGTTCGCGTACGCCCGTATGTACGTCTAAATTTATTATTTACTTTACGATAATCAAGCGCTACCTCATCGTTTTGCGTTACGTTATACATCAGTTTTGCGCCCATATTCGTCTCTTCATTATTTCTATTCGCATAAGGCTCTTTGTCCTCTATCTTTTCAAAAAATCTGCCGTAAAGTGCGATACCTAGCACGTCCGGGACGATAGCTCCGTTTAGATAAAAACCTGTTTGATAATCACCTTTTATTTGCGATTTTTTGGCAAAAGTATAGTATCCGTTTACATTGCCGCTAAGCTCATTTGAAAAGCCCTTGGTTATGATATTTATTACTCCGCCCATAGCGTCGCTGCCGTAAAGCGAGCTCATAGGCCCGCGGATGACCTCTATGCGCTCTATCGCATTTGCGGGAGGCAAGAAATTCTGGCTGCTGCCGATACTTCTTAATCCTTTATAAGCACTATCGCTGGTTGTAGGCTTGCCGTCGATTAAAATTTTCGTATATTTTTGAGATAGGCCTCTTAGGCTTATGCCTTTTCTAGATGCAGCACCTAGCGTTGCGGTAAAGGCACTCGGCAAATCTTTTAGCATTGCGGAGATATCTTGATAGTTGCGTTTTTGTATCTCTTTTTGCGTAAGAACGGAGATAGAAGCGGGTGCGTCTTGAATATTTTGCCGATAGCCCGTAGCACTGACTACGGTAATTTCGCCCAAATTTACGCTTTTGCCTTGTTTTTCTAACTCACTCGATATCCCGGCTGTCGCTATAGCAGCAATCAGCGATAATTTATATATTGCGCGCACAAACGCCCCTTTTCTTATTAAAATTTAAACTCATTTTACTATAATAAGATATGCATTATCAAGAAATACTAAACGGTAGAGGGAGTATTTTAAACGCTAAAGGGATAAGATGAGCAAGGAGATAAGTTTAGATGATTTTTTGCAAAAAATATCTAACGACATTGAGCCGTCCAAGCAATGCGGGTATAGTAAAACCGAGCTTGAAAGCGAAAGCATAAAATTTGGCTTTAGCTCTTTTTATACGGGCGGAGAGATAGGATATTATAGCAGCGATATAATTTGCAGAGATTTTCTTTTGCATCGCCACGAGCGAGGTAGCCGCTATTCATTTTTATTTTTCAATACGGGCGAAAATCCTATCTGCTTCAGATCGGATAAAGATCAATTCGTTTTGAATAAAGGTGAGTTTTGGCTCGGAACTATGCAAAGCAAATTGCGTGGCGTTCACGAGCTTGAAAATAAACACTATAAAAGCTCCTGCATAGCGCTTAGCACAGCTTTTGCAAATGAGCTGGGAATTTTAAAAAATTTGAATTTAGATCAAGCCGTTTGCATGAAGAAATTTAAAACAAGCGCCGTGCAAAATATTATTCTCAAAGAGCTCGAAAATGCCGCGATATACGACGGCAAAATACGCGAAATTTTTATGGAAAGTAAAATTTTAGAGATGCTTTATAGAAGTTTTCATAAATTTAATGAGCCCGAAAATGCACTTAGCCTTGATGAAAATCGCATAAAAACAGTTCAAAAAGCAAAGAAAATATTACTCGAAAATATGCAAAATCCACCTAGCATTAAAGAGCTCGCTCATCTTTGTGCTACGAATGAATTTGCACTAAAAAGGGATTTTAAAGCATATTTTGGCACGAGCGTTTATGCGATGCTGACAAATGAGCGGCTTGAGATTGCAAAAGAGCTATTGAGTCTAGATCAAATCAGCGTAAACGAAGCCGCCAAAATGGTCGGATATAATAATTTATCGCATTTTTCTAAAATTTTTAGGACTAAATTTAACGTGCTGCCGACGCAACTGAAAAAGGATATAAAATTTTACTACTCGGATTAGAATTTCTTGCGACCGGCTATCTTTTATAAGCCGCGCCCTTTCACAACCGCATATCAAAACATCATAAAATTTTATATCGCAACCGGGATCCGTAAAAATACGGAATTTAAATTATAAATGCCGCCGAAGCCTTGGCGGCAAAGCAAGCTGCGATCAAATATCGCAGCTGCGGGTATGTTTAGACGCCAAGGGGCGCCTTAAAATTTTAGATGCATCTAAATTTAAAACAGGCTATAAACCTCATCGAGTGTGAAGTGCTTTTTATCGATCTTACCACCGTAGTATGGCTTGATATCCTCGTCAAAAGCCTTATGGAAAAATTTCGCTTTATACATTTTTACTAGACTGCTATTGACCGCATCAAGCAGCTCGGTATTGCCCTTAGATAGGGCAACAGCGATATAATCTACCTTGCCGAGGTTGATGATTTTTGCATCAAGTGCGGTATCGTTTCTAGCGTATCCGAGTACGACCGTATTATCGTCGGCAAAGCCTATGCCCTCGCCAGCCTTTAGTCTGGCGACGCACTCATTCGCGTCGGTACATGTCGCAATCTCATAGCCCGCGTTTTTGAAGTGCTCCTCGGCAGTTGTGCCCTTAACGCTTAGAATTTTTTTATGCGCGATCTGATCTATTCTTGAAATATTATCATCCTTACGGCTTAGCACGCCAATTTGCACTGAATAATACGGGTAAGAAAAATCGACTTTCTGAACGCGATCTTTTGTGACGGTGAGCTTGGATATGATGAGATCTACTTTGTTTTGCTCCAGTGAGGGAACGCGATCTTTAGATGCTACGGAGATAAAGTCGATTTTGATCTTTTTATTGCCGAATAGATTTTTGACTAACTCATTTGCCAAATCAACCTCAAAGCCCTTTAGCGTGCCGTTATCATCGAAGCTAAACGGAGGCTGGGAATCTTGCAAGCCTATGCGAATTTCGCCTGCTTGCTTGATATCTGCTAGGGAATTAGCGCAAAGCGCGCCAGCACCCAGCAAAATACTTAGTAGAATTTTTTTCATATTTCGTCCTTTGAATTAAAACATTTTATAAAGATCATCTAGCAAGAAATATTTTTTCTCAGCCTTTCCCTTGTAAAAAGGATCTATGCTATCGTTAAAAATTTTCTTGAAAAAGCCATTTTTGCTGAGCTTGACAAGCCCATCGTTTAAGGCGTTTAGCAAGTCATCGTTGCCTTTTTGCACCGCGATAGCTAAAAAGTCCGTCGTGCCTAAATTCTTTATATTTACCTCTACCTTGCGATCTACAACCGAATAACCCAAAACTACCATATTATCGTCTGCATAGCCGCTGCCGCGACCGGATTTTAGCGCTCGGAAACATTCACTAGAACTAGCGCATGAGATAACCTTAAATCCTTCCTTGTTAAAATAATCAAACGCCGTAGTGCCAGGCTCTGCTAAAATTTCTTTGTCTTGTAAATCGTCTACGGTTTTTATATTATCATCGGTGCGAGTTAGCACGCCGATATTTACGCTAAAGTATGGATTTGAAAAATCCACTAGTTTCTCGCGCTCTTTCGTAACCGTAATCGCCGCGATATCCAAATCGACCTTGTTATCTTGCACGGCTGTGATACGGTCGTTGCCTAGAGTTACGACATATTCGATTTTGCCGCCCTTATCGCCGAAAATTTCTTTCACGAGCTCTTCGATAAGCGAAATTTCAAAACCGCTGTATTTGCCGTCCTCGGAGACGCTAAGCGGCGGCAGTGAGCCGTCTATTCCGATACGAATGAGCCCTTTTTCTTTGATCTGCACTAAAGAGTTAGCAAATAACGAACACGAAGCGATTAACAACGCAAATATAATCTTTTTCATAAAATTCCTTTAAATTTTACTAAAATTTTGCCAGCGAATAGAATTCCATCCATCGCCACTTTAAATTAAAACAAGCTATAAAGATCGTCCAGCAAGAAATACTTTTTATCAATGGTGCCTTTATAAAAAGGCTCAATACTCTCATCAAAAATTTTTGTAAAAAAACCCTTTTTACTTAGCTTAATTAGTCCCGCATTTACCGCGTTAAGCAGCTCGGTATTGCCCTTTTGCACCGCGATGGCCAGGAAGTCCGTCGAGCCTAAATTCTTGATATTTACCTCAACCTTGTAATCGACTACGGCATAAGCAAATACAAGTAGATTATCATCGCCGTATCCGTCGCCCTTGCCCGATTTTAGGTCATTAAAGCATTCATTCGCGCTCGCACACGGTACTACGTTATAGCCCTGTTTCGTAAAGTAATCAAACACAGTAGTGCCGGGCTGCGCTAGTATAGTCTTCCCGTTTAGATCGGAGACCTTTCTGATATTATCGTCGCTACGAGTTAGCACGCCGATATTTACGCTAAAGTATGGATTGGAGAAATCTACCAGCTTCTCGCGCTCTTTCGTAACCGAGATTAGCGCGATATCTAAATCGACTCTGTTATCCTGCACCGCTTTTATACGATCATCGCCTACCGTTACGACATATTGTATCTTGCTGCCTTTATCACCGAAAATTTCTTTAACAAGCCCTTCGATTAAGAGTATCTCAAAGCCGCTATATTCGCCGGCTTTAGCGACACTAAACGGCGGAGATGAGCCATCTATACCGATTCGAATAACCCCTTTTTCTTTGATTTGAGTCAAAGTGTTGCTAAGAAGCGAGCACACAGCCAGCATTAACGCCAAGATTATCTTTTTCATAGCGTCCCCCTTTTTTTTAAAATTACAGCAAGCTATAAAGATCGTCCAGCAAGAAATACTTTTTCTCTGCAGTTCCTTTGTAGTAAGGCTCGATGAAATTATCGAACGAATTTTTGAAAAAGCCCTCTTTGCTTAGCTTGATCAGCTCGCCGTTTAGAAAATCCAAAAGCTCCGAATTGCCCTTTTTCACGCCGATGGCTAAGAAATCCGAAGTGCCTAAATTCTTGATATTTACTTCAACCTTTTTATCTAATACCGGATAAGCCAGCACGACCAGGTTATCATCGGCATACCCGTCGCCCTGTCCAGCTTTTAGCGCCTTGTAGCAAGCGTTTGCGTTATCGCATCTGGCGATATTATAGCCTTGCTTTTCAAAGTATGTTTCTGCAGTACCGCCGCTAAGAACTAAAATAGTTTTATCTTGCAAATCGTTTAAGGATTTAATCTTATCTTCGACGCGGGTTAAAATGCCTATATTGACACTAAAATACGGGGTCGTAAAATCGATCTGCTTCTCGCGCTCCGGAGTTACGGTAAGAGTTGCAATAACCGCGTCCACCTTATCTTCTTGTAGGAATTTTATACGCTGATTTGCAAGCACGGAGGTAAACTCCACCTTTCCGCCTGATGGAAGCATATCTTTGGCGATGGCATTTGCCATATCGACCTCAAAGCCCTGATGCACGCCGTCTTCTATCTTGCTAAATGGCGGCTGCGCGTCATAAACGCCTATTCTAAGCACTCCGCTACTTTTGATCTCGGAGAGCGATCTTGCGCAAAGCGCACTACTAGCTAAAGCTGCGACAAGCAGACTTAAGAGAAATTTCTTCATCCTTTTTCCTTTCTCATAAATAATTTCAAAACCATTGCCACGGCTACGGAAAACCTCAAAATCCCGCCCGAATGGCAAGCAGACATTAAATTCGCCCGCAGGCGAAAAGCAATTTTAGCTTTTTATATCTTTAATGATTATTAAATAGTAAGTAAAGTCGCCAAATAAATTCGCTTTTTCATTGTTTGCTTCGATTTTGCGCGAGTTTTTTTTAGAGTTTTCATCCGCATCCTAGCGATAGAATTTAAAATTTTTAAAATTTTGCAAAATTTTAAAGCCACAGAATTTTACAAAATTTTAAAGCTGCAGAATTGGGTGAGAAATTTTATGAGCGCTTTAAAACTCGCGATGAAATTTTAAAATTTTATGAGATTAAATTTTGCAGATTGCATTTGACAAAACAGCACAAAAAAGGAGTGGAATTTTAAAATTTCGCGCTTTAGTGCAGACATAGCGGAATTTAAAATTCTTAAATTTCTACTCCCGCCCAGCAAAACGGAATTTTAAAATTTTTAGCAGACTACAAAATTCAAAAGCAAGCAAAATTAAATCTTTGCCGCGCTCCAGAATTCCGCGATAAAAGTCGCGCCGTCAGCGCTAAATTTTGCGCCATAAATCATACTGCAAACATCAGCTTGGCGCAAAGCACGATGATGAATCCGAATACAAAGGCGATCTTGTGGATATTTACTCGCAAAAACTCAGGCGCAGGCCTTCCCATCGCGCGGCAGCTTAAATTTATCGCTACGCACACGGCGATGATGAGCGCGAGCGTGACTTTTAGCATAAAGATTTTTTGAAGCGGCGTGCCGAAATACCCGCCGTTAGCGCTTCCGACCCAGCGGCTCATCATCATTCCGCCGGTGATTATCAGCGTAAAAAGGCAAACCGGCATGATTTTAATCGCGCGCGAGCCGATCGCCTTTTTAACGCGCTCAAAATCCGCGCCCAGCGCGCTTTTAAGCCGCGAAAAAATCACGACGTCGAAAAATATGTAGCCCAAAAAGATAATGGCGCAGATGAGATGGACGATCTGCACGTAGGGATAAATTTGCTCCACCGCCGCTCCTTGCTATGAAATTTCGCCCATTTTATGCGAAATTTCAAATTTTAGCAATGATTTTCATCAACGTGCCGCGAGCGGTTAAATTTAAGCCGATCGTGCGAGCGACGCAAATAAATTTTGGCAAAATCGCGCGAGCAAATTTAAAAGTAAAGCCGCGCAGCTAAATTTAAAAATGGCCGCATTCGTAAATTTACAAAATTTACGAGCAGCGCCGCGCGGACGAAATTCTAAAATTCTAAAATTCCGCCCGCGAAAACCGCGTAAATTTCGCAATCTATAACATCATTGAAAAGATTATGCCGAATATGATTAGCGGGATATTAAAGAAAATAAAGGTCGGCACGCAGGTGTCCCACATATGGCTATGCTCGCCGTCGATATTCAGCCCCACGGTAGGCCCGAGCGTGCTATCGCTCGCAGGCGAGCCCGCATCGCCGATACCCGCGGCCACCCCGATGATAAAGATCGTCGCCGCCGTGCTAAAGCCCAGCTGCGCGGCTAGCGGGCAGTATATCGTAGCGATGATAGGGATCGTGCCGAAGCTCGAGCCGATACCCATCGTCACGAGTAGCCCGATGCCGATCATCAGCAGCGCGCCGCCTAGCTTGCCGCCGCTTAAAGTGCTCGCTACGTGCACCAGCTCGTTCACGCCGCCGGTTTCTTTTAAGATCGTGCCGTATCCTGCGGCGATCAGCATCAAAAACGCGATGTATCCCATCATATGCACGCCCTCGTCAAATACGCTATCCAGCTTTTTCCACTCAATGCCTTTGCTAGCAAGCATTACCAAAATTCCGCTAAGCGCGGCAAACGGAAGGGATTTGATCCAAATTTGCACCGCGAAGCACACCGCGATGCCCGCTAGAGCGCCCCACTCTCGCACACCCATCTTAAGCTCGCTAAAATGCGCATCCAGGCTCTCTTTGGTTTCGGCATACTCCCTCGGCTTGCGGTAGTAGATCACAGCTAGGATGAGGCCCACGAGCATCGGCACGGCGCTTAGCCACATCACGCTCGATATGTCGCCAAGGCTTACCGCGATGCCGTTTGCGTTCATATTTTTTTCGATTAGCCCCATAAAGATAAGCCCAAATCCCAGCGGCAGCGCCATATACGGCGTCTGCAAGCCGAACGTCAGCGCGCACGCTACGGCGCGGCGGTCGATCTTTAGCGAGTTCATGATCTTGACTAGCGGCGGGATCAAAATCGGGATAAAGGCGATATGCACGGGGATTAAATTTTGTGAAAAGCACGCAAAAAAGGCGATCGAAAAGATAAAGACGTATTTTTTGTCGCTGATTAAATTTGCCACCGCGCGCACCAAGATCGCCGTTAAGTTCGTCTTTGAGATCGCGCTTGCGATGACGCCTAACAGCAGATATGAAAGCGCGGTTTCTAAATTTCCGCCCATACCGAGGCTGCCGGCGTTTTCAGGGTTGCCGTTTATGAATAAATTTATGGCATCGCCCAGCGGGATATTGCTTGAGAGCACGGCGCATATCGTGCCGATTAGGATCGCGAGCATTACGTTGCACCTCAGCAAGCATAGCGCGCACATCACACAGATACTGATAAATACGGGATTGGTAAGCATCTTTTGCCTTTTTTGGAATTTTTGCAATTATATAGAATTTAGGGCTAAATTTTGCTAAAATCGCGCAAAAAATCGGCTAGGACAGCGATGAAATATTTTTACTCCTCTTTTGTAGTAAGCCTAATTGCGCTTGCTATCGCATTTTATATCGGCGGTGCTGGTGCCGCTTATATCTGTGCGCTTTTGTGCGCGCTGGAAATCAGCCTCAGCTTCGACAACGCCGTAGTCAATGCCAAGGTACTAAAAGATATGGCGCCGGTGTGGCAGAGCAGATTTATCCTCTGGGGCATTCCGATCGCGGTTTTTGGCATGAGGTTTTTATTCCCCGTACTAATCGTCGCCGCAAGCGCGCATCTGGGTCTTTGGGAAACCCTTGTGCTGGCGCTTAAGCAGCCGCACCGCTACCATGAAATTTTAAGCGAGAACGAAGCGCAAATTTACGTTTTCGGCGGCGCATTTTTGCTGATGGTCTTTTGCGATTTTTTCTTCGATGCGCGGCGCGAGCTACACTGGCTAGGCATAATCGAAAATAACGGGCTCGTGCGATTTTTAAAACGCATTCCAAACGCCCCCACGCTGATCGCTCTAGCCGCGGGGCTCGTGCTGCTTGCTAAAACGGGCTCGGCTACGCTCGGCACAGCGTATTTCGGCGCGATCCTGCTCTATCTGCTCATCTCCTGCTTCGACCGCCTTTTCGGCACGGACGGCGTAAAAAACGGCCTTGCGGGCTTTTTGTATTTAGAAACCCTGGACGCGAGTTTTAGCTTCGACGGCGTGATCGGCGCGTTTGCGCTAAGCGATAATATCTTCATCATCATGCTAGGTCTCGGCGCGGGCGCGATGTTCGTGCGCTCCATCACGCTGTATCTCATCGCCCGCGGCACGCTGTCGCACTTCGCGTATCTGGAGCACGGCGCGCACTACGCCATCGCGTGTTTGGCGTTTATAATGTTTGCCAAGCTGAAATTTGAAGTAAGCGAGATCATAACGGGCACCGTGGGGATATTATTCATCGCGCTATCGCTCCTTTCGTCGGTGCTTTACAACCGCCGCAACAAACGCAAGCTAATCGAAACGATCGCGGGAAACAACGAATAAAATTTCATCGCATATCTTGCTGCGCGCGAGATCAAATTTTAAAATTTCAAACCACTGCCGCAAGCGGTAAAATTCGCTCGCTTGCGCCGCGTTAAATTTCAAGAGACGCTAAATTTCAAAAAATGCCAAACTCCAAAAAGCGCTAAATTTAAAGCCGCGGGCGATGAGATTGAGATTTTACGAAAAGCATTAAATTTTATCCATCCTAGCGATCGCGCGAGCTTAAGCCTTTATCGCGCAATCTTTGTAACTCCTTGCCGCTGAGGGATGGGCTATTTGCGGGCTCGCCGCTCTCGCTTGCGCCGCCAAAAAATCCCTCATTCAAGCGCAGCTCGTCAATGATACCCAGAAGCTGCAAAACCTCGGCCTTTATCCGCTCGGCGTCTTTTAGCGTAGTGCGCGGCGAAAACAGCGCGGGCTCGAAGCGGTTTTTCGCGCCGTTCAAAAATAGATAAAATTTTCCGTCCATAAACGCCGCGCTAAGAGCGATCTTGGGCGCAAGCTTAAGCTTCAAAGCTCCGAGGCGATCCATAAAGCTAGGCGTCAAAAGATACCGCGCCTCTATCTTATCGCTTGCGAACACGCGAAATTCCTCTCCGAAAATCACGTCGTCCATCAGCTCCTGATCGCCTAAAAATTTGGTGCCGGGCGAGCGGTCCGCGATGATAGTTTGCCCCTTAAATTTCTTATAAAACTCGCACACCAAAACCGAGCCGCTAAAGGCTTGCACATATTCGCCGAGCCTCCAAGCGTTCCAAAGCGCGATCGCCGATAGCAAAAAAGCCGCGGAAAGATCGCTCTTGGACCTTTGAGATAGCCTTACAAGCTCCATAGACTCGCGCGTTTCATAGATTTTTATCGCCTCGCTTAGGCTAAATTTTACCCCTTTATACACGCCGTCTATCTGATCCTCGGCTACGAATTCATTATTCGGATAGATGCCCGTTTTGCGGATTTCTTCTTCGTCTATGCCGCTTCGCGGCTCGTATCTAAAGGCAGGATCGATATCTGAAATAATAGCGCGGATGAAAGCGTCTTTGTAAAAGGCGTTGTACTCCCACTTGGCGATGGAATCATCATAAATCCCCCATACGCAGCTTACCGCAATTATCGGGATCATCGCGGACATCAGCACGGCGGAGGAGTATTCGTTTTGGATCAAGCCGTGGATAAACCAGCCGACGGAAAAAACCGCGATGCATAGCAATAAAATCAGCGGTTTTAGAAATTTTATCTTGCACTGCTGCTGCTTTTTTGCCAGCTCCTCTATCACCCTATCCATATCCAAAATTTAACTCCGAATTTGATTTGCCGAAATTTTGCCCTTTATTTTACGCTAAATTTTATTAAAATTTCATCCGTTAAGCGGGTTTAAGATTTTTTATGCTATTTTTGCGACCTATTTCGATCAAAAGGCGAGAGATGATAAATTTACCGAAAAATTGCGTGGTTTTTACCTACCCGAAAATGGGCAACAGCGGCAAATTTTTGCCCGCAGAGTTGCACGGCGTGGCGGGGCTTACGGGCTGCACGCTTCAGTGCAAGGCCTACGAGGGCGCGCTTGCGCAGATAAAAGCCCTCGGCTTTGAGCTTATCGCCGTAGGCAGCATGGGCGAGGCGGGCACGAGCGAGTTTAAGCGCGCTACGGGCGCTACGTTTGAGTTCATAAACGACGAAAAATTCGAGCTTGAAGCGCCGCTGCAGCTCGAAACCTTCACCACCGGCGACGGGAAGAAATTTTACCACCGTCAAACCCTGATTTTTAAAGACGGCAAGGAGATAAAGCGCTTTAGCCGTATCGCTGAACCCGAGCAGGATGCGCAAAACGTACTTGCGGCGCTAAAGAGCCTGTAATCGATCGCTTTGGCGGCACGCTTTAAATTCGCGCTCCAAACACATTGCGACACAAAGCTGAAATTTAGGACAGAGCGCATTTTTATTAAATTCAGCATTTTTAATTAAAATGGCGCTAAATTTAACGGAGGCGGGTATGAAAAAACTTCTATTTTTGGCGCTATTTTGCGCACTTGCGGCAAACTGCGGCGAGAGCGCGCAGGCGGAAAAAGCTTCTGCGGCGGGCAAAACGGACAAAACAACGAGTATCGGCGAGACCGCAAGCGCGCGCTTTATAAAGAGCGGCAAAGCAAGCGTCGGCTCGCAAAGCAGCGCCGATGCGGTCATCCAAACTGACGGAATTTCGCGGGCGGATCTGCAAAGCTGCATCGTAAAAAGCGACGAAGGCTCCTGCGAGCGCGTCGCGCGCGGTCTGAAAAGCGGCTGCGAGCGCAAAGATCAGCTGTCGTGCTTTTTCTACGCAGATGCGCTAGGGCGAGGCTTGGGCGTGGAGAAGGACGTCGTGGCGTCGTTTGAGCTTTTTCGCGAGCAGTGCGATGCCGGCAGTAGCGAAGCTTGCTACGAGCTGTCGGTCAAATATCTCCAAGGAATAGGCACTCCTCAAAGCTTTGAGCTCTCGGGGCAGGCGCTAGATAAAGCGTGTAAAATGCACAACAAGCGCGCCTGCGCGGTGCTCGATCTACTGCCGAAAAATTAGTACAGAAGAGGCAAAGCGCTTCTTTGAGCGGCACAGAATTGCTTTTTAGGGCTAGACCGCGTAGATTGCCGGACGCCTTGTAAATTTCGCCGCACGAAAGCTTAAATTTTACAACTCGCACCTAGATGAGCGTGCGATCCGCATTTAAAGGCGCCGACCACCGCGTAGCAGCCCCGTCCTGCTTCGAATGAGCGAGGTTCGGTTTTAAAATTTAAAGCGATTTTCGTGGGTGCGGCGCACGATGAAGCGGTAAATCAAAGCGTGCGAGCGGATAAACGAAAAAGGAGCAAAGATGAAAGCTTTAAAGCTTGCGCTGGCGGCGGCGCTGGCGCTTAGTTTGGTAAACGCGGACGGTGAAGCCAAAGAGTTTAAATTTAGCGGCGCAAAAACCAGTGCGCTTTTAGCAAAATGCAGCAAAAAGGACGCCGCCGCATGCTACGAAGCGGCGATGAGATACGAGCTGGGCGGTCGCGGCGTCGTGCGAAACCGCTTCAAAGCACAGGGCTTTTTCGCAGACGCGTGCGAGCTCGCCACCCTCGCCGAGCGGAAGCAGGGAGGCAAAACGGACGGCGCGGGCGGGCGGGCGATGAGCGATCTGCGCGAGCGAGCCTGCCTAGGCAATGCCGCGGCGCTGGAGAGCTTCGCGAGCGGGCAGTGCCGCAACCTCGTGATATACGACGAGCTTTGCGAGGGCGGCTCGCAGGAGGCGTGCGACAATCTGGCGCGGATGAAGCGCGAAGGCTGGGCGCCTAAGGAGAGCTGCAGCGATGAGATAGTCGCAAAATTCGGCGACGGCAAGCCACAAAGATAAAATTCCACCCCATTTCACGGCGATAGAGTTTAAAATTCCACGAGTATAAAATTTGCCGAAATTTTAGTAAAACTCGACCGAAAATAGTGACAAGGCGGGCTAAATTTTGAATTCTAAAACGCGTTTAAATTCATGTATTGAGTGGCGTCAATTTTTGGGCTCAGCAAAG
This sequence comes from uncultured Campylobacter sp., assembly GCF_937921625.1. Lineage (GTDB taxonomy): Bacteria > Campylobacterota > Campylobacteria > Campylobacterales > Campylobacteraceae > Campylobacter_B. The sequence goes on from NZ_CAKZTI010000054.1 coordinate 55,187, forward strand.
ATTATAATTTGTGCGGCAAGGCTCTTTGAATTGTAAATCGTGCGTGACGGCCAGGCTAAAATTTTAAGAACTAGAATTTAAACAAAATCTGAAATTTAGTCGTGACGATGATATAATTTTTAGAATTTTGCAAGCGTAAAATATCAAAATTTTGTGTATCTATATCGAGCCGTTCCCAAAAAAAGCGCGGTCGAAATTTTAAATTGCCGTCTTGCGTGTAGTGGCAAGAATTTTAGGCAGAGGGAATTTCAATTAATGTGGATTAAAATATAGGTGCGGCGGGCAAATGCGTGCACCGCAAGCGATGTAATTTCAAATATGAGTTCAAGGCTCGCTAGACGCGGAATTTGAACGCCACGAGCGATAAATTTTTAAAACGCCTATTTTAAAATTGCGAGGCCGGGATTTAAATTTAAGTGCGGTGAGTGATTAAATTGCAAAAGGAAGCTTAAATTTAAATATCGCAGCTCACAAATTATGCGATGAAATTTTGCGCCTAAATTCCGCAAGATTTGGTGCGAGATAAGCGTTTAATGATATCGTAGCTAGATCATTAACCAAGCTTCAATCACGCTAAAACCCTATTTACCGAGCGCTCGCGCAAGCGGGTATTGCAAACCGCCGAAGCAAAAAAGCTTGATCAAAAGCGTTTGCGGCGTATATCCCAACCGACCGCCCCCCCATATTTTGCTCTATAGCCTAGCTCGCGCACGAAATTTTAGGATTTTGAAATTTAGCGCAAAAATATTATAATTTCGCCCAAATCACGGCTAGGACAGAAAATGAACTCACGCGTGCAAAACAAATATCTAAAATCAAAAATTATGAGCGCCGAGGAAGCCTGCGAGCTGATCCCAAATGGCGCATCGGTGGGCTTTAGCGGCTTTGTTGGGGCTGGCTGCGCGCTAGCGCTACCACAAGCCCTGGCACAACGAGCGACAGCACTGCACAAAAAAGGCGAGCCCTATCAAATCGAAATTTTTACAGGCGCATCGACCGATCCGCTTTTAGACGGAGTTTTGGCAAAAGCAGGTGCCGTGAGCTTTCGCGCGCCGTTTTTTACGGATGCCGATATGCGCCGTGCGATAAATAGCGGCGCCGTGCGATACGCAGACGTGCATCTATCAAGCCTTGCCGCGCAGCTTAAGGCGGGCTTTTTTCCGCATCTAAACTTTGCTGTGATCGAAGTGGTAGCGATTAAAGAAAGCGGCGAGCTCGTGCCGTCCACATCGCTAGGCAACAACCAAGCCTGGCTCGATATCGCCGATCGCGTGATTTTAGAAGTGAATTACTATCAGCCGCTTGAGCTTGATGGCATTCACGACGTTACGGATCTGCGCCTGCCGCCGCATGCTGAGGAACTGCCGATCAAGCATGTAGGTGATCGCGTAGGCAGCCCATACATGCATGTAGATCCCGCCAAAGTAATCGCTGTCATAGAGGCTAGGACGCATGATCGCGTCAATAATTTTACCGCCGTGGATGAAATTTCAAGCGCGATTGGGCGCAACGTCGTAAAATTCCTAAAAAACGAGGAGGCTTGCGGCAGACTTCCCGCAAAGAAGCTGCTGCCGCTACAATCGGGCATCGGCAACGTCGCTAACGCCGTGCTTAGCTCACTACAAAATGCTGGCTACCAAGGGCTGCAGTGCTACTCCGAGGTGATCCAAGACGGCATGCTAGATCTTATCAAAAGAGGCGTCGTAGGCACTGCAAGTGCCACAGCGCTATCGCTTAGCCCTGCAGGTGTCGAGGAATTTCAAAAAAACATCGATTTCTACCGCAAGCACATCATACTGCGCTCACAAGACGTCTCCAACTCGCCAGCGCTCATCAGAAAGCTCGGCGTCGTGTCGATGAATGGCATGCTCGAGGCAGATATCTACGGCAACGTAAACTCCACCAACGTCATGGGTTCGCAGATGAAAAATGGCATCGGCGGTAGTGGCGACTTCGCTCGCAACGGATATTTGTCGCTATTTTTGAGCCCGTCGCTCGCTAAGGGCGGCGCGATTAGCGCTATCGTGCCCTTCGTGAGCCACGTCGATCATACCGAGCACGACACTCAAGTCATCATCACCGAATACGGCATCGCCGATCTGCGCGGTAAATGCCCTCGTGAGCGTGCTCGCGCGATGATAAGCATCGCGCATCCCACTTACCAAGACGCGCTGAGAGATTATTTCGAGCGGGCATGTGCGCAGCCCTGTGCGGGGCATACTCCACACATCCTAAGCGAGGCGCTGTCGTGGCATCAAAGATTTAAGGATACGGGGAGCATGAAGGCTTAGAGCGAATTTACTTGAGCTAATGCACTAAAGCCTAAAGATTAAACCCATTCTTGCTGAAGTGGGAAGTTTGCACTTAAAAATTCTGTCTGCATTTGAAAGCTCTATCGCTACTTAGAGCAAGGCGTGCTAAAATTTTATTTTGCAAAGCTCGCGCGAAATGTTATAAAACGAATGGATCGAAATTTGCGCCATAAAATTTTAAAATTTGCAGGCGGATTTAAGGTGCGGAATTTAAAATTTTATCGCTACGGAATTTTAAAATTTAGCCCTAAATTTGCAGTTCGCGCATTTTAAATTTTAAAATTCTACGGCTTAGAATTTTAAAATTTTGAACTTCGCAAAATTTCATCCATAAATCCGCTATTAAATTTTAAATTTAGCTCTCACTTCATTTGCCACGCGTAAGCTTTTTTGGCAATTTAGCTATAAGGCGCGCCATAAGTTCGCGATAAAACCGCGTAGTATTTGCCAAGATAAATTCCTATGAATTAAAGCGGCGACTTGCTAAATCAGAATTTCTCACCTTACGAAGGCGATCTTTGGGCTATAAATTTAAAGAGGCGGGCTATAAAGTCGCGGCGAGATGAGATTAGAATTTTATCCTCGAAGGCTCCATCGGCTTGCTGTAGAAGTAGCCTTGCATATATTTAATCCCCATCTCTTCTAAGATGATTGAAATTTCGTGGTTTTCTACGTATTCGGCGATGAGCTCGTAGCCCTGCTTGCGCGCGAAGTTAGCGATGGTTTCGACGATAGCGCGCGAGTTTTTATCGTTTGCGATGTTTTTGATGAGTGCTCCGTCGATCTTTATGTAATCCACGTCGAGCGTTAAAATTCTATAGTAGTTGGAGTATCCGCTGCCAAAATCGTCTATCGCGACCTTGCAGCCGTAGTTTTTGGCTACGGCGATGAAGCTTCTAAGACTCTCGTAATCGTCAAATTCCTCGCTTTCTAAAATTTCGATGAATAGATTTGAAGCATTTGGGCTGGATGCGAGCTTGCGCTCTAAAAGCTCTTTGATGCCTTCGTTTGCGATGTCAAAATATGAAAGATTTATGCTAAAGCAAGTTCCCGCGAAGCGGTCTAGCAAGCGAAAGGCTTCGTTTATTACGACCTGAGTTAGCGGGATGTAGAGAGAGGTTTGCTTTGCGATGTCGATAAACTCACCCGGGCAGCGCGTCTTGCCCGAGCGGTCGATTAGGCGGATTAGAATTTCATATACTAACGGGACATAATCACCGCCCTCGGTGCCGTAGGTGTTACCACTAGGATCGCGGTGGGTGATATCAAATATGGGCTGAACAAGCACAAAGACTTGATTTTTCTTGATCGCATTTTGAATGGTGTTGATCATAATCTGATTTTGCAGATATTTTTCCTCAATCGCATTTGGGCGCGAATAAAAGCCCACGTGCTCGTTTTTGCTCTGCGCCTCATACATCGCCATAACCGCCTGAAAGACCCTATTTGCGCCACCCGCTACGTCGGCACGCTCGCTCACGCCCATCGTGATATTTAAAGGCGCGGAGGCAAAGCCCTCGGTGGTATGGAGATTAAAAACCTTGTCGGTGAAGTATTTATTTATGATCTCCGCGTCGCGCGCGACATTTAGTCCCTCGTAAAATAGGCAAAACTCATCCGATTGGATGCGAAAGATACTAGCTTTGATCTCGTGCGATTCGATACACATCGCAAGCGTACGCGCAAAGGAGCGCAGAATTTCATTCGTCGTCTCCGCCTTGTAAAAAAGCCGTAAATTTGCAAAATTTACGATAGTTATGTAGATCGCTACGCCCGTTTTTTCGGCGTTTATTAGCTCATATAGCGCTGCTTCGTTGCCCTGACCCGTAAGATGATCGATATAGACTTGATTGTTTAAGCTCTCCTTTGCGCTCGCAAGAGCTAGTTTCATAATCTCGCGCTCACCGATGTCATGAGTGTAAAGCGCATATAGCGGCGGCTTGGATGCAGCCACGATATTTGCTAGTCTTAGGCTTACATCGGCTAGCTCGCCGTTTTTACGGAGCAGGCGCGTATCTTTGGCGCTTTTATTTACCATCGTAGGAAGTTCGATCCCTTTATCTTTGGGCATCAAAACTCCAAGATCGCTCCCTTGTAGCTCGCTTTGTTCGTAGCCGCTTAAGCTAAGCGCGCTTTTATTAGCGTATAAAATTTTAAAGTTTTGATCTGCTAAAACTATCGCTTCGCCTGCCTCCTCGCATAGCGCGCGATAGGGCGCGAGGGCGCGTTTACTACGCAAAGCATCGGAATTTATGATGTAAGTAAGCAGTAAAAACGACAAAAACACCGCCGTGTAAAGCATCGTCATTTGCATAAACGAGCCGTAAAATTCCTCGCTAGCGTAAGAAAATCGCTCGCGCAGGCTTGCGAAGCGCTCGTTGAGCAACGAGAGATTATCGCTTACAATGATATTTTGCCGCTCGAAATTCCTTAAAATTTGCCGTGCGATTCCTATAAACGCAGCTTCGTCGGGGCTTGACGCATCTGCGCTTTCTAGCGCACTTTTTAAAGCGGAGATCTCGGAGCGATTTTTATAATTAAGCCCTAAAATTTGAGAGTAGAGATTTGCTCTTTGCGCATTTGCGCCACTGGATAAAAATTTTTGCTGCAGACTTTGAAAAAGGATTAAATTCTGCGAATTTAAAGCCCCAAGCTCGTCCAAAAGTGAAATCTTATCGCTAAAAGCGTTTCCGATCGCGCGCACATCGCTGCTAAGTCCGATTTTATCGATGATTTTGTCTTTTTGTAAAGCTTGCAGCACCTGATAGATGCCGCGCATATCGGCATTTGCGATCGAAAAGTCCCTTCTTGCGATCTTTGCATCAAATAATATATTTAAGCGGTTATCGGCGTTATCGATCAAAGCTAGCTCGCGCGAAATCGTGCTAAATCTCGCTACATCTCTTAGCGACGAGAAATAATTCCCGGCGATGATTATGCCTAATATCATAATCCCCACCATCAAAGCCCACATTATCTTATCTTTCATCCTGCGCCTCCGTCATCTCGCCCTTAAGTGTAGCCAAAAAGCTCATCAAAGCATCAAGCTCCCCATCGTTAAGATCGTATTTTAGCAGATCCTTTGCGATCTGTCGCACCGCAAGACGCAAATCCGTCTGCCCGTTTACGTAAGGTGCGGTTTGCGTGATATTACGCAAGCTAGGCACGCGGCGCAACTCAAATCCGTCGGAAGTGAACCTATGCCTAGGCGCATCCTCCTCTTCCGCGCTTGGGCGAATTTTAGTAAAACTGCCGGTGCCTAGGCTAACGCCGTTGTGACATGCCGAGCACAGCCGCACAAAAAGCACATATCCGTTATATTCGGCATCATTTAGCTTAACCTCGCCGCGCAAAAATCGGTCAAATTTGGAATTTATCGCCGTTTTGGACTTTAAAAATTCCGCCAGCGCATCAATGAAGTTCGCCGTATTCGCCTCGCCGTAAGCACTTTCAAAAGCCTGCTTGTAGGCTAAATTCTTCCTAATAAGCTCTAAAATTTTATCTTCGCTCGCATCAAGCTCGTTCGTGCCAAAGACCGACGCTGCGATCCGCGCTTCAAAGCCCGCGAAATTATAATCGCCTAAGTAGCGATCAAAGTAATAAGAATTTATTAGCGTAGGCACGCGTCCATCGCGTACTGAAGCGCCTGAGTCGTTTAGATAGAAGTTATGGCAGCTCTCGCAGGAGCGGCCTTTGCTACTAAATCTTACATCGGTAAAAATTTTTGCGCCCAGCCGCGCCTTTTGTGGGTCATATTTAGGCATCTCAAGCGGCGAGAAAAGATTGCCGCAAAGCCCCAAAACCGGCGCCAGGCTAAATATAAAACAGCTTAAAGCTCGCTTCGATCTCATCGCTTATCATCCCGCCTTTAGCCCGCTTTTTCAAAAGCTCCTCGATCTCGCGCTCACTAGCCTCCGCGCCGTCCATATGCAGGTGCCACGCGGCGTTTTGCACAGCTTCTTGCAGGCTGCGTTTTTGCTCGCGCTTTTCGGTTAAAATTTCGCTTTTAAATTTGATGTCGCGCGCCCCGAGCAGCGCCTCAAACTTTTCGGCGGCGGTAGCAAGCCTTTTATGCCCCGTGCCGAAGCGCTCAAAAAGCGGCGCCAGCATCGATGAATTACGCTCGCTCGCCCAGTTTAGATAAATTTTGCGCTCGCCCAAAGCCAAAAACGCCTCAAAATCCTCCGTGCTTTTTAGCGCGGGGCTCATCGTAAGAAACGCGATGTCAAAAGCTGCGGGAATTTTAAAATTTTCGCTCCCTCGGGTTTTGCTCGCGGCGTCTTTAAAATTTAAAGCCCGCGCTTCTTGAGCTTGCGCGTTTGAAATTTCGCTTTGCGAGCGCGGATAAATTTTAAAATTTTCGCCCGCCGCGTCTGCAAAGCTATCGCGGCTCAGCCGCTCGAAAAACTCCGCAAAGCTTAAATTTAATACGTTTTGCAAGCTGATGCCAAACTCCTCCGCGCTGCGCCTTAGCTCGCGCAACATCCCCTCCGAGCTATCGATCGCCGTAACCTTAGCGCCCAGCGACGCGAGATATAGCGAGTAAACCCCCGTGCCGGTGCCCACGTCGAGCACGCTTTTGCCCGCAAAGCTCACGCCCCAGCCGCGCAGTATCTCAAACACCCGCTTACCGAAATCCCCTAACTCGCCGCTAAATTTAGCGTAACTTTCGGACTTTTTATCCCAGCTATTTTCATGTGCTTTTTCGCCGATTTTCTCCACCGCTAGCCTTTAAATTTTTCGTAATAATAGCAAAATTTGGCAATTTTTCCGAATTTGGGCTATAATAAATGCTTTCAAAATCTAGGCGAAAGGGCGTTCATGGCGGACGTGACGATAAGAAATTTAAACTTTGCTTACGAAAAACGCGAAATTTTAAAAGATATAAACTTAAACTACGAGCTACGCGATTTTTTAGCAATTTTCGGGCCCAACGGCGGCGGCAAAAGTACCCTTTTAAAGCTGCTTTTGGGGCTGCTGCGACCAAGCTCGGGCACGATCGAAATTTTAGGTAGATCGCCCGCGCTTGCCAGAGCGCAAATGGGCTACGTGCCGCAGTTCATCGCGATAAACAAAAGCTTTCCCATAAGCGTGCTCGAAGTCGTTTTAATAGGGCTGATAGATAAGAAAATTTTCGGCTTCTACTCCAAATCCGAGCGCGAGCAAGCCATGCAAGCTTTGGAGCGCGTAGGCATGCAGAGCTTAGCCTGCTGCCGTATCAGCGAGCTTAGCGGCGGGCAGAGACAGCGCGTTTACATAGCGCGGGCGCTGTGCGCGAAGACTAAAATTTTACTTCTTGACGAACCGCTAGCGAGCATCGATACGATGGGGCAGGTTCAAATTTACGAGCTTTTAAAATCCCTAAATGAGAGCGGCTGTGGCATAATTCTAATCAGCCACGACGTGCAGCTTGCGCTAAACTACGCAAACCGCGCTCTTTACGTCGCAAACGGCTCGGCGCATACTCATGAGATCGATCCGGGGGGCAGAGCGGAATTTTTAGAACACCTGCAACGCGAGCACGGCCACTTCTGCGCCGTCGATCTCGCGCTTAACGAATGCTGCTGCAAGGAGGGCGAAAATGGCTGAAATTTTATCTTACGATTTCATGCGAAACGCCCTACTTGGCGGGCTTTTAGTCAGCATAGTCTGCGGCGTCGTGGGCTCTTTAGTCGTGATAAATCGCATGAGCTTCATAGCAGGCGGCATCGCGCACGGCGCATACGGCGGCATCGGCATCGCGCTATTTTTAGGCATCTCGCCCGTGCTAGGAGCTAGCGTATTTGCGCTGTTTTTGGGGCTGCTAATCGCTTACGTCACGCTGCGAAACACCGAACGCTTTGACGCCGTAATCGGCGCGATATGGGCGTTTGGAATGGCGCTTGGGATAATCTTTGCCGATCTCACGCCAGGGTACAAATCCGATCTGATGAGCTTTTTATTCGGCTCGATCTTAGCGATAAATCACGAAAATTTGATCTTCATCGGCATTTGCGGCGCGGCATTTGCGGCGCTTACGGCGTGCTTTTACAGACAGTTTTTAGCGATCAGCTTCGATAAGGAATTTGCCCTGCTGCGCGGAGTTAATACGAGCGTCTTTTACTACGTCCTCGTAGTGATGGCTAGCCTCGCGGTGGTCGCGTCGATTCAGATCGTGGGGCTAATCTTGGTGATCTCGCTGATGACGATCCCGCCCTTCATCGCCGAAAAAATTTCAAAAAACTTAGGCTCGATGATGGCGATAAGCTGTGCGCTATCGGCGCTTTTCTGCGCGGCGGGACTTATTTTGAGCTTTAAGCTCAATCTAACCAGCGGCGCTTCGATAATCCTAGTCGCCTCGGTCTGCTTTTTCGCAAGCTCGATCTTTAGCAAACTTCGCGCCTAAAAGCCCGCCTAGCTCGCTAAGCAGGATGCCTGCGAGTATCAGCGCCGCGCCTAAAATTTGAAGCGCGCTTAGCTTCTCGCCGAAAGCATACCCCATAATGCCCGCGCTTACGGGCTCCAGCGCGAAAATCAGCACCGTTTTTATCTCGCTTACGCCGCGATTTTGCGCCATTGTTTGGATCACAAACGCCGCAACGGTAGCAAAGATCGAGGTCAAAACCAGTGCGAAAACGAAATCAAAGCTCGGCGAAAAGATCAAATTTCCAAGCACCTTTATCTCGCCTTCAAATTCCGCGTGCGGAGTGAAAACCGCCACGAGTAGCGCGCAGACGCAGACGCAGATGAACTGCACGATCACGAAGCCGTAGAGATTGCTTTTGCGCGCGCAGACGCCGGTAAATACGATGTGAAGCGCGTATGCAAACGCCGAAACTAGCGTCAGCCGCTCGCCTATGCCGAAACCCACCGCGCTTGCTCCGCTTAAAAAATACAGCCCCAAAAGCGCTACGACCGCGCCGCCAAAGGCGCTCGCACCGACCTTTTTGCCGAAGAACGCAAGCATCAAAAAGGGCACGATGACGACATTTAGCCCCAAAATAAACGCCACCGTCGAGGAGAGCGCATAATCAAGCGCTATGGTCTGGCAGGAAAAATCGCAAAATAGCATCAGCCCGCAAAACACGCCCCGCCCTATCGTGCCGCGGTCGAATTTGACGCCGAAGCGCAGGCAGGCGAGGTAGGTAAAAATACTCGCCGCCAAAAAGCGCCAAAACAAAAAGCTAAAAACGTCGCCGCTATGCAGCGCCCGCTGAACAGGCACGAAGGTACAGCCCCAAACGATCGCTACGAAAAGCAGTCCCAGATCCCATAGCCTGCTAGGCGGAGCGGGATTTTGCGCGCGGCTTTGCGCAGAATTAGAATTTTGCCCGAAACTCTGCGTAGAGTTCGAGCTTTGCGTGCAGTTTTGCGTAGAGGCAGAATTTTGCGCGGTAGCAGGGCTCTGCGTAGAATCAGAGCTTTGCGCGAAATCGAAATTCTGCGCGAAATTTAAGCTTCGAGCGGAGCTAGAATTCTCTGCCGAATTAGATTTCTTCGCAAAATTCCGCGCCTTAAAATTTTTCAATCCAAAGCTCTGCGGCGTATGAGCAGAGCTTGGGCAGATTGCAATGACCTCGGTAAAATTTTTCTTTGAGCGTCGCGTATGGGCGGCAGCGAGACTTTTTGCGAGGCTTAAATTTGGCTCGTTTACGATGCTTGCACGGCTTAGCGAACTTGCACTGTTTGCGCTGTTGCGAGTAAAATTTTCCGCAAAATTTAATATAAAATTTCGCTTGAAATTCTTTGTGGAATTTTCGCAAGGATCTGTTTTGGAGAATTTCGCGGAATTTAAAGCCCTGTTTTCGGCGTAGCTAGGAATCTGCGCGGGCTTTAAATTTAACGCAAAAGCCGCGAAATTTAAAGCGGATTTTCTTTCGAGATTTTTGACGCGCGGAGCGGAATAGGGCGCTACGAGACTGTGCACGGCAAAACCGACCGAGGCACGATTGCGTGCGGCGAAACCGGCCGAAGTGGGATAAAATTTTAAATCTCGCACGCTCATAAAATTTAACTCGGCGACCGCGTATTGAAATTTAAAATTTCTTTTGAAGCAGGAAGCGGGAGCGAAATTTACCGCACCGCCGGACGCTGTGTTTTCCGCGCACTCACATACCTGATTTGAGATAAAATTTAAAGCGGATTTTGAATTAAAATTTTCCGCGGGCTCCGAGATAGAATTTTTCATAAATTTAAAGTAGAATTTCGCTGAGATCTTATCGTGGTCGCGCGCCTATCTGACCGTCTTTATCGCGTTTAAAATCGCGCCCGAGTTTTTGCGAAACTCCCTTTCGTTTTTACTTAAAAAATCGAAGCTTTCGTTGATGAGCGCGCTGCTAAATTCGCTACTAAAATCGTCTCCGGGCTCGCGTCCAACGGCACTTTTAAAGCTTTTAGCAAAGCTCGCGTCGGCTCCTAGTTCGCGTGCCAAAGGGCGAATGATTTCGTAAATTTCATCAAAGGCGTTGGTGCGCAGATAGTGGCTAAATAGCACCTCGCCGCTCATTACTGCCTTAGTATCGGCTTCGGACATATCTTTTATTTTAGCGAGTAGGAGCTTTTTGATCGGCTCTACGGCAAGACTTAGCTTCTTGCTCGCCAGCCTTTGCATATTCTGCACGGCGATACTTTTTTTGCCCGCGCGCTCGGTAATGTAGCTAGGCAGATCAAGCTCGTAATCCTGCACGCCAGTGCGTTCGTATTCATTTGCGGCACGCTCTATCAAAGTGCTTAGTGAGTTTTTAAAATTTTCGCTATCGCCCGCGCCCGCACTAAGCATCACGTCCAGTCCCTTTACGGCAACCTCTTCCCAGCTAGCAGTCGCAAATAGCGGCAATAAACAAAGGATTAATTTTTTAAGCAAAGTTTTTCCCCAATTAAAGATTGATTATTTTATTTCGAAAATTTTAATGTATAATCAACGCTTTTATAATACCAAAAGGGCTAAATATGGAGCTTTTACTCATCGCTTTCGCGCTTGCGATGGACAGCGTAGCGCTTAGTATCTCAAACGGCGCGAAATATCCGAATTTTAAATTTGCGCAGATCGCGCGCATCGCATTTTTCTATGCGGCGGCTCAGTTTATAATGCCGCTTGCAGGCTACGCTTTGGGGATAAACTTCGTCAAATTTATCGCGCAGATCGATCACTTCGTCGCGTTTGGGATTTTATCGTTTTTGGGCATTAAGATGATCGCGGAATCCCGCCGCGAGCAGGACGAGCCAGATCCACGCCTAAGCACGAAGGAGCTGGTGCTGGGCGCGATCGCCACCAGCATCGATGCGATGGCCGTGGGCGTGACCTTTGCGTTCGGTGAGATAAACATCCTCTACGCCTGTTGCGTAATCGGGTTCGTCTGCTTCGCGCTGTGCGTCGTGGCGTGCTACGTAGGCAAGCTAACGGGCGAATATCTACACTCAAAGGCGCTCGTTTTAGGCGGCGTGATTTTGATACTAATCGGAGTTAAAATTTTACTCTCGCACCTCGGTATTATCGATATTTAGCGGCTTTTAAGCGCCGCTTTGCGATAATTTTTAAAACTAATACGCAGGAGCGAAAATGAAAAATTTGATAAACCTAACTAGCGGCGACTGCTTAAATTTGCGCGTGCAGGACAAAATTTTAATCAGCGAGAGCGTCAAAAACGGCAAAACTAGGCAGACGCAAAAGGAGTTTGCAAGTGCTGGCGAGGCGCAAAAAGCCTGCGAAAAAAGGAGTGGGAGAGCCTGAAAAAAGGCTACGTCCTGCAAAACAGCGACGCGAAAGCGAGCGAGGCGAGTTTGCACGTCTATATCGGCGGCGGATACACGGGCGCGCTAGCTAAGATAGATATCAATTTAAAGTCTCAAATGCTTTAACTTTGGTTTATGGTTTTTATCACACATTTTGGCGTATTTTACAGCTTTACGCATACTAGCGACGTGGCGATCGGCTCGTCGATACTCTTTTTGATGCCGGGCGTTTTTCTCATAAACTTGGTCTTTGATATCCTAAACGACAATACACTTGTGGGCATCAGCAGAGCCGTGAGCACGGGCATCCTGATACTTTGCATCGCGGGGCGCCTATATCACGCTCTCGCTTAGCAGCGCGGAGATTTTACATGTTTGAGATTTTGACCGCGACTCTCATAGACGGCGCTTTTGCCGCGGTGGCTGGGCTTGGCTTTGCCTACGCTAGCTCGCCGCCAAAAAGGACTCTCGCATTTTGCGCGCTTATTGCGGCATTTGCGCACACTAGCCGCTTTTGGATCATGCAGATGGGATTTTTAACATCAGCATCGCTACTCTCATAGTATCATTTTTAAGCGGGATTTTAGGTATGCTCTTTGCCAAGCGCCTAAAAGTACCGGCCGAGATCATAGCGTTTTTGGTGCTTTTGCCGATAGTGCTCGGAGTTTACGCGTATAAGGGCATTTTGACGCTGTTTTTTGTTTCTAAACGAGCCTGATATCGCTAAGAAAAACGAATACTTAATCATATTTTTCGATAACGCGATCACAACCACGACGGTCTCGCTAGCTCTAGGCGTGGGCGTTTCAGTGGTGCTGATTTCATTTTACGATCAGTCTTGATGATAACTAGAGGGGCGAAATTATAGAAAAGCAATAAAGCCTTGTATTTTTATTCCTAAGATATTTTGTATAAAGAAGTTATTTATATAAAATAATCTATAATACGAAATAGCATATAACAACATGTCTAGGAAATAAAAGGTAAAAATATGAGTTTATCATTATCAGCAGAGCAAAAAAACTTAAGAAGTATTTTTGACATTCAGCAGCAGTATGTAATACCTTCCTATCAGAGGGGATACTCTTGGGAGTATGACGAATGTTATCAAATGTATAATGATATCATGGATGCCCACCATGAAAATCAAGAGTATTTTATTGGAAATCTAGTTATTGCAAAAAGCGACGAAAATAAGGATAGATTAGAAGTTGTAGATGGGCAACAAAGGCTTACTACATTGCTTCTGTTTTTTAAGGTCTTGTACATATACCAACCAAAGTTACAGAAATTACATGACTGCTATATAAGAAAGGATATATACAGTGATCGTGAAGATATTAGAATAAGATCCGAAGTTTTTGAAGTAAATGATGAAAGAAATCTTGCATTAGTATTGCACTACGATAGAAATGATTTTAATAACAAAATTAAAGAGTTTTTGGATTCAAAAGGGGGATTTTTGGTTCATAAAATCATGAATATATTTGAGAGAAATGCTTTATTTTTTTATCACTGGATTGAATATTATATAAATAACGGAGGGGATTTAGATGCCTTTATTAGATTTCTGTTTGAGAGTGTATATCTGCTTCCTATAGAATTAAATGGAAAAAATTTTGAAGAAGCCAATAACAAAGCGCTAAAGATATTCGAAACTCTTAATAATCGCGGTAAAAGTTTGAATGATGCAGACATATTTAAGGGGAAATTATATGAAAAAGCGAGAAAGATCAATGAAGCAAAAGCCTTCATTGATCAATGGAAAGACCTAAGAAGTCGTTGTGAGATTAGTGGTACAAAAATAGATGACTTGTTTAGATATTATTCTCATATAATAAGAGGCAGGGAAAACAAAACGACTTCCGAAATAAATATTAGGGATTTTTTTATTGAGGAAAAATATTCGCCATTTAAAACGAAGAATTATGATGAAGTTTTACAAGAGCTATTCGATATCATAGAGGTTGTAGAATTTATAAATAAAGAGAAAAACGGAGAAACCGAATTGGCTAAATGGTTACAGCTATTGGAAATTTATACAAATCAGTTTCCTAAAATAGCATTGGTAGTATATTTGTATGTTAAAAATATTAATACACAAAATACTATCGAAACAGTTAAATTTTTAAAAAAACTTATAAGATTGGTATATTTTAATGGCTCTACTAGTGTCATTAAATTTAAAATATTTAACATAATAAGAGATATTAGTATTGATAGAGACATTGATGATTTCATTGAGAAAAATATACCCATTGAGCGTTTTGATTATTTGGGACTTCTTAAAAACGGATATGCGCTTTTGGCGTTTTATTTAATAGAGGATAAGGCTTTGAAGCAAACTAGTTTTGATAAAATTATTAATTATAAGGATAAAAAGTATCTTGTAGATTGGAGTGATGAACAAATATCTGATGTTGTAGATATGCTTGGTAATATAATTGTTTTAGATATAAGCAAGAAAAATATCACTATAGATAAAAAGAAGGATTATTTAAAAAAATCAAATATAGAAGAAGTGAGGTCAATAGCTGATGACATGGATAATATATCGTATGAAAAACTAAAAAAAAGAGACATTGAATTAAAAGAGAGGCTTATTAAATTTTTTAAAGGTGAGATATGATTAAAACAATAAAAATCAATAATTTCTTAGCTCATGAAGATTTAGCGGAAATAAACTTAGAAAATGGAGATAATTTTTTGCTTTATGGAAACAATGGGGCAGGCAAGAGTTCTATATATGAAGCATTAAAATTATGTTTTTTTTGGGAACGGTTAGTGAATGAATTTGTACCGTCTGATATCAAAACCAATGAGGATCGCGAACAGGCAGTAAATGATTTTTATATGAGCTACAACAAAAAAGAGGCTAAAGAGAATTTTGAGATTAAGATAAATAACGTCCCTTTTAAAGATTTTAATAGTAGAAATTGTAGTAGCTATATGGCGGATATAAATTTGATAATGGTTGATAAAAGTTTTAAATTAGAAGATATAATCAAAAAAACTTATCTTTGTGATTGTAAACTTGATAAGGTAATTTTAAAGATTGATGATATTCAAGAAAAATCAAATGATTTTTTGGAGTATTGTAGAGAAGATATAAAATTAGAAATAGATCAAAAGGATGACTATTATATTAAAGTGGCAAATTCAAAACGAGGTATTGAATATACTAAAGAAATAAGGAGATATTTTAACGAAGGAAAGGTTAATCTAATTATATTCTCTATTTTATTTGCAATTATTGAAATTTTTAAATCTAAAGAAAGCAAAAATGTATTAATCTTAGATGATTTTGTGACTAGTCTTGATAATACAAATAGAGCATTTATTATAAAGTATATTTTAGATTATTTTATAGATTTTCAAATAATAATTTTTACGCACAATATATATTTTTATAATCTAATTATAGCTATTATCGATATAAAACGGGAAAGCCATGAATATTCAGTAAAGTGGCAATTTGCAAACCTGTATGAGATTGGAAATAGTGCTAGAATATATAATAACTCACAATATAAATCAGTTGAGAAAATAAGAAAGTATTATTCTGAACAAGCTAAAGGATCAGAACCACAATTTAAGATTATAGGGAATTTGATTAGACAAAAATTTGAAAGAATGGTATATGAATTATCAAAAATTGTGATGATTGGTGGTGTTGAAGATAGTAAAAATATTATTCATTCGATATGTGGTCAGCAATCAATATATATGAAGAAAGTTGATAAAAAGATTAAACTTGCCAATGATTTAATAACCGAGATTGACGAATTAAATTCTATTGAAGAGATAAAGAGTAAAATTAAAGAATATCGTTTGGATATTTCTGATGAAATAAAAAATGTACTGTTAAATTTGGACATATATAAAAAAGTTATCATGAATCCGCTTTCCCATGCGCCCCAGTTGGACGATAGCCATAATTGGTATGAAAAGGAAATAGAAGATGCGCTGGTTTTGCTAGAAAAATTGGAATTAAATATTAATGGTTTAAAGAAAGGTATAGTTAATTAGTATTTGTAACATGAAAATACGAATCTACTACGAGGATACCGACGCAGGCAGCATAGTCATCGCGCAAACCTATATAAAATTTCACAAGCAAACACTTAGATAGATGTTTTTGATTCAAAACCCAAGCTTTTTGTAAAGACGGGCATTTTGTCGCGAGCAAGATTTGGGCTAAATTTAAAAAGCCCAGCCGTCTTGGACGACATACTAATAGCTGAGCTAAAAAAGATGTCTGCAACATTAACTTATCAAATTTACGAATGCTCTCTATTTTCTACCCGCCAGAAGCTTTGAGCTGCCTAGCATCAGCCATTTGGCTTCGCGCGAGCCCATAAAAAGCCCCTGCGTCGTGTCTATTAGCTCGAGCTGCTCATAGCCCTGCTCTTTAAGTCGTGCGATGAAAGCGTCCATGTCGCCGTAGTTTCCGCGCGAAAAAAGATCATGGATTGCGAAGCTGCCGCCCTTTTTAAGCACGCGGAGCGTCTCTAAAAGCAGCTCCTGGCGGTCCTTGCGCATGATGTTGTGATATACGTAGTTGCTTGTAACCGCATCGAAGCTGCCGTCCTCAAAGGGCAGCTGCGTGGCGTCGGCTTGCTCAAAGCTAGTGTTTTGCACCCCTTCGGCGCGCGCGTTGGATTCGCACAGCTGCTTGTTAAAAGACGCGTACTCAAAGCCCCAGCGATCGACGCCTAGCACCGATGCCTGCGGGTTGCGCTTAGCGACGGCGATCGTTAGCGCGCCGCTGCCGCAGCCTACGTCTAGCCCCCGCCCGCCCTCGGGCAGATCCACGTATTTCGCCGTGCCCTCTACGATCGCGCGAGAAAGTTGGCGCTTGCCGCCGTAATCAAACGCGCGGTACCACACGACGCAGTAGATCGTAAAGCCGATCAAAACCAGCGCCGCGGCGCCGAAAAGCCCAGCAAGAAACCACCTCAGCACGCCGCCAACAAAAGCGCCGCAAACGCCGAAAATCAAAAATAAAACTAGCGCTACGCCCGCACCCGCGGCAAAGCCCGCGATCATGCCCTTAGGCACCCAGTTTTTATAGTCCGGTTTCATCTTCGCTCCTTTTATTAAATTTAATCCCGCGGCGGCAAAGCGCGCTGCGGCGAAATTTTAAATTCCGCCCATAAATTTTAAATTTCGCAGCTCAAACCTCGCTTAAATTTAAACGCACGCTAATAGGTGTATTTAAACTCCGCGTAATAGTTGCGCCCTGGAGCGGGAGTATAGATGTCCGAGCGTAAATTTTGGTTGTAATTATACTCCTCGTCAAAGACGTTTTTGACTCCGGCGCTTATCAAAAATCCGCTTGCGAAGCGGTACGCAGCGCCCAGATCTACGATCGTGCGCGAGTCGATTCTATCGTGGTTGCCGTCGTGCGATGATGAGAAATATTTAAAATCGCTCATCAGCGTTAAATTTCTAATCGGCTCGTAATCGAGCCCCAAAACGAACTTCGAGCGCTCCACCAGCGGAACCTGCTTGCCTTTATTCGCGCCGGACTGGATCTTGGCGTCCACGTATGAAAAGGTCTCGCTGAGCTTTAAATTTGAAAGCAGACTTTGCTCCGCATACAGCTCCACGCCCTTGCGGCGCGTCTCGTCGATATTTATAAAATGCCAACCGTCGGTGATTGAGCTGCCCAGAGTTTCGTTTACGATCTCGTTTTTTGTATCGGTCCAAAAGATCGTAGCGCTTACGTATTGCCCGTAGATTAGATCCTTCATGCCGATCTCATAGGTTTTAAAGGTTTCGGATTTGAGGTTATTAAGCACATAAGGGCCGTTACGACCGAGCTTGTCGATAAGCTGATTAGGGGCCGGCGAGATATAGCCGCGCTCAAATTTAAAATATAGATTGCCATCCTTGGAATAATTAAAATTCGGCGTGATCTCAAAAGCGTAGTTGTTTTTATCATCCGTTACGTGTGTGCTTTCTTGTGTGTGAAAGATGCGCCCCATCCTACGCACCGTCGTAGAGACCTCGCGATCTACTTTGTATTCGGCGCGCTCAAACCGACCGCCCGCACTAAGCGAAAACAGATCGGTGAAATTGTGCTTTTCTAAGGCATAAACCGAGTGCGTCTGTTTTTGCATATCAAAGATCGTAAGCTGCGAACGACTAACCATAGGATTTATTACAGTATTAAAATCGATCCTACGAAAGCCCTTGTTTTTGAGATAATCATATCCCGCTATGAACTCGCCGCTGTCGTAGTCGAGCTTGCCTTTTAAATTTGCCCCCTCTTTGCGGTCTTTCATCACAAATCCCTGCTGTATGCTCCTGATATCTTGATAATAAGGATGCAGATTCATCTCTATCCGATCACCGAATTTTACCGCGTAGCTTAGATCAAAATTTGATCGCGTGCTTTTGGTAAAGGTCCTCTCGCCTCCCTGCTGGCGGCGATCCGCTTTAAGCTCGGCAAGACCCAGAGTAGGCACGGAATAGGTTCTAGCTTGATAAAAGCTCGGATCAAAAGAGATGCTTTGATCGTCCGAAATTTTATAATGTATCCCGAGCGAGCCGTAGTAGCCGGTATTTTTCTCGCCCTTGCGGTATCCGCGCTGCTTAAAGCCCTTAACGGCGGTTTTTAGAAACAGATTATCGCTCACGCCTCCGCCAAGCCCTAAATTTAGATCATTGTAATTATACGACGCGATCTTGGTCGAGATATTGGCGTACGGGTATCTGGCGCCCTTTTTCGTAATGATATTTATCACGCCGCCGCTGGTGCCGCTGCCGTAAAGCACGCTACCGCCGCCGGGGATGATCTCCACGCGCTCAATATCTTCGATCGGAACTAAATCGATCGGAATGCTCGTCGGCGTCGTGTCGATCATATTGAGCGCGACTCCGTTAAGAAGGACCTTGACGGAGGTATTTGCCTTCTGTCCCTGCCCGCGCAGATCGACAGTATCGCCGTGAAAGCTAACCCCCGGCGCCTTTTCTAAAATTTCGCGCAGATCGCGGTAACCGCGGTTTTCCATATCCTCCGCGGTGGTGACCGAGACGTTGCGAACCTCGTTTTTAAGCATATCTTCAAAGCCCGTTGCGGTAACTACGATGGTACCCAGCTTCGTGGCGTTCGCGCCGGAAGCGTTTTTAGGAGCTGCGGAATTTACCGCTTGCGCGCTAGGCACGCCGATATTTGCGGACGTAGCGTTGTTTTCGGCTCCGTTTAGTTGTAAGGTGGCGCACAAACTTAGCGCGATCGCGGCATTTGAAAGATAAAATTTCTTAAACATTACTCTCCCCTATTCAAAATTAGGATTTTGCGAATGATTTGCAAATGCTATATTATAATTTCTCTTGATTAAATAATAATAAATTTCAAAGATTAAAGATAGATTTTTAAAAATTTTGGCGGAAATTGGATGAAATTTTGATCTTGAGCATTTTACGTGGCGCGGTAAAATGTCGGTTTTAAATTTAGCTTCTTTAGCGACGTTTGTTTTTAAAACGGTAAATTTGCGAAGCGAATCTAGCCGGAATTTTAAAATTTAGACCTTACACCCGCCTGCTTTACCAAATTTTGCCTCGATCAAAAGCACCAAGATGAAGAAAATTTTTTCGTCGTTAAACTTCGCAAGCTCGCGCAGGCCTTGATCTGCGCTTACAAGCTTGATGCCGTTTGATTTCAAAATCTCAGCGAGCTCGTCCGGCTCAAAGCCCATTTTATTAGCGATTTCTCTGATATTATAGCGCTCGATCGCGCCGATTATGCGATCCATATTACAAAAGCCGGGATTTTTGCGGCTCAAAACCACGTCCAAAAACTCGCTCCAGAGCTTTACGAGCTTCTTTCGCCTTGTGATTATATGCAAGATCGCGACGCAAAGCAGGCCAAATCCCGCGATCTTATGCAGGCTCATCCATGCTTCGTCGTATTCGCCGCGCGCAAAGTAGGCGCCCGAAAAGCCTAAAATGCAAAGCGCGCAGCCTAGCAACACGATGAGCGCAAATTTATAAACAATCCCCGCTTTAAGCATAAAATCTCCTTGCTTCGTTTTAAAATTTGGCGGCTTAGGCGTAGCGCCCGCGAACGCTACGGCGGCGCTACGTCTCGTCGGTCGCCGCTATCGTATTGCCTCGGCGTTATTGCGCCGCCCACACTGCTGCTTCACTTATACGCTCCGTCGCCATCATCGTATCGCGCGTTTGCGCTACTTGCACTGCGCTTTCCCTACATACGCATCCTGTCAATCGCGGTTGCCATATTGCGGCATTTTATGCTGTCGCCGCCGCAATCGCGCCGCGCCCTTGTGCTGCCGATCCGCCGTCACGGCCGCGCTGCTCGCTTCGATCGTAGCACCGTTACGATGATGATTTGCCCGAGCGAAGGTTATGTCATACGGCGCCGAGTAGGTACGTATTGCCGCTCCGCTTCTCGACTACGGCGTGCCGTCTGCGCCGCCGATGTGTTACGCGCCATCCGACGCGCTACCGATTTATCGCTACGCCCGCGCATCGCGCCGCTGCCGTAGCCCGTTCATTTAGCACGCCGTTACGCTACCGATCGAGGCTCGGTCTAAAATTTTATTTAGGCGCCGTCTTCTTGGCGGATCATTTCGCGTTTAAATTTTACTGACTTAAATTTTCGCACAGAACGTGATCGCACGCCAGCTATCGATTTCCAAGCCACTTGTCACGCCGTAGTGCTTGCCTGCTGCCGACTGCGTGCGAGCGCCTAGCCGTACGGGTGCCGATGCCCATGTATGCGAGAACTTAGCGTCTAGGCTAAATTTTATCGCCGCTTAATATAAATGAGTAATTTTAATAAATCTGGATTTAAAAAGATATGAATTTAAAGGCGAAATCCATGCCGCGTGAAATTTAAACGGCCGAATTTAAAGCTCTATAGTCCGCTCAAATATGTCCTCAAGCCCCGTTTGATGCACGATCGCTAGCATGCCGAGGCTCGGCAGATCCGTACGCAGACCCAGTAGCAGCTCGCGCGCCGAGGCGAGATCGAGCGCGGACGTGATCTCGTCTGCGAAAACAAAGCTCGGCTTGTGGTAATGAATACGTGCGAAACTAAGCCGCTGCGCCTCCCCGCCGCTTAAAATTTTAACGTAATTGGCGCGCGAGTTTAGCATGCAGGCAAATTTTTTAAGCCCTACGCGGCGTAAAATTTCTAAAAATTCCGCGTCGTCTGCGCGCGGCGGCTGCGGATAAGCGATAAGCTCTTTTAGGCTAAGCGGCGCTAGATAGGGCTTTTGCGGGATAAACATCACGCCCGTATGCGGCAGGCTGATCTCACCGCGGCCGTATCTCCAAAGACCCGCCGCGTAGCGCAGAGCCGTGCTTTTGCCCGCGCCGCTCTTGCCTCGTAGCATTATAAACTGCGCGGGCGCAAGCTCGAAGCGTAGATCCTCGATCAGCGGCTCGCCCGCAGGCGTGAAGACCGACAAGCCCTCGCAACGAGCGGAATTTTCGTCGCTTTGTTTGACGCAAGTACGCAGATTTGCGCTCTCGCCGTCCATGCGCGAAATGAACTCATAGATCCTCTGCACGCTCGCCGCCCACTCCATGATCTGCTTATAGTAGTCCATAAACCACGCAAATCCGTCCTGCACGCTGTAAAACGCCGAGCGCGCCTGCATCATGTCGCCAAAGCTCATCGCGCGCGACAAATACAGCGGCAAGCAGGCAAAGATCGGGATTAAATTCGTGATTTTTAGGTAGCTTGCTGAAAAGCATTCGAGGCGAAATTCCGTATTCATGATACTGCGCCAGTTTCTCATGATCTCGCCGAAGCTCGCGCGAAAGCGGCCGCGCTCGGCATCCTCTCCGCGCATAAAGGCTACTGCTTCTGCGTTTTCGCGCACGAGCAGCAGATCCGAGCGGTAGTCGGCTTCGGCGCGCTGCTTGGCAAAATTTAGCCCCCTAAGCCTGCGCCCGATGAGATGCGTAATCAGCGAGCAAATTAGCGTATAAAGGAGCGCTACGTAGAGCAAAAAGCCTTCGATCTCAAAGCGCATGCCGAAAATTTCAAATTTCAATACCTTCGAGACCTGCCACAAGATCGCAACGAAGGCGATGAGCTTGGCGAGATTATAGACGAGCGATTTTACGAGATCGACGCTTTTTTGCACGAGCAGCAGGCTGTCCTCGGCGATACGCTGATCGGGGTTGTCTAGCTTTGCGATCGTTTTTGAAATTTCACAATCTGCGCGAGTTTTGGATGAAATTTTATTCTCGCTTGCGCCGCTTTGCCCTGCTGCATTTTGCTCCGCCGTGCTCGGTAAAATTTTCAAGCCCCTTTACGTCTCCATGCAAAGCCGCGCTATCCGCTTCGGCTGCGGAATACTCTGCGCGCTCGTTTAAATTTTCATCTAAATTTGCGTCGCCAGGTTTTTCTAAATTTGATCCGCCCCTGGCGCTAAAATTCCTCCCAAGGCTCGTGCGGTAGAAGTTGGCGTTATGTAGCCATTTGCGCTCCATCATCGCGCTTAGCCGCTCGCGCCAGACGATTACAAGCAGTTTACGAAGCCAGTTGCCGCAGACGATGAAAAGCACGATGAGCGCCGTGTAGAGCAAAAACTCGCCCACGAGCGCGGGGATCAGCTCGCCTTTAAGCTCGCTTAGCGCGTCGTAAAAGCGCTTATCCCACGCGTTCATCAGCACGCTGATTTTGATGATAGCGAGACTAAAACCAAGCGCGAGCAGCAGCAGCGCCCACAGCTTCGCCGCCCCCTCGCCGAACCAGTGCGGACGTAGAATTTCAAAAAATTGCTTTAGCGTTTTCAAATTTTCTCTTTAAATTTTAAAATTTAGCGCCGGTTACAGCGAGATCGCGGGATTAAATTTGATCCCGCAGACTCGCGAGCGAATTTTATGCTCGCAAGTCTGTGCGTTTAATTCGCTTGGAATTTCGCGAAATTAAATTTATCGCCCCTGCCCGCGATCGCCCGCACTAATCAATCGCTAATCAACCAAATCGCGAGCTAAATTTTAATCCCGCGGCTTCGTTTAAATTTTACCCGCCTCGCTATGTGCTACTTGCGACAAAGCTTAGCCTCGCGCCTCTGTGCCCGCTTCATCCGCGCTCTTATAAAGCGCGGAATTTATCCAAGGCCGCGTGCGAGTTCGGTCAGTCCGAGTTCGCATAAGCGCAAAATTCCATCCGCACCTAATACGTATAATTTAACGTCAACATAAAATTCCGCGGCTCGCCGTAGTAATTATTCATCCCCGCGACGCGATTTTGCGTATTTTGAAAATACTTCTTATCCGTGATGTTTTTGACCGCAAAATTTACGCTAAAGTGCTTGTCAAAATGATAGCCGACATTTGCGTCCCACAGCGCGTAAGCCTTCTGCTCGGGAGCTACGTAATTTACGTTTTGATAGAATCCCGACGTGGCGCTTTGGTATCGCATACCGACGCCAAATATCAGCTTGCGCTGAGCGGAAAATGGAATTTCGTAATTCGTATAAATTTTAAAAAGATGCTTCGGAATATATTTTTTCGCATTGGCGCCCTTGCTATAATCGACCGTCGTAGAATTCGCCTTCTCGCTTTTTAGATATTCGCTGCGATTAAACGTATAGCCCGCAAACACTTTCCAACTATCCGTTATCTCTCCTTGCGCCTCTACATCGACGCCTCTGCTTCGCACCTTGCCCTCGGCGATAGAGTAATTCGTATTTAGCGGATCTTGAATAGCTCTATTTTCTTGGATTATCTGAAATAGCGCAATGCTGGTATTTAACGCGCCTTCAAAATACTCGCCCTTTACGCCGGTTTCTACGTTGTATCCAACTACGGGATCTAATATCTCACCGTTTCTGTCGGTAGAACTTTGCGGTTTAAAAATTTCCGCATAGCTTACATACCAGCTGTGATTTTGCGTAAAATCCCACGTTAGCCCCGCATACGGCGCAAAATGTACTTTCGTAGGTCTGTCTCGCTTGCCGGTCTCGTTCGGATAGATATAGTCTTTCAGATAGGCGTTATATTTTACTCTGGAATATCGTCCGCCCAATAATATATGCCAATCCTCGCTGAGATTGTATCTGGTGCCTAGGCTAATAGCAGATTGATAAATTCTATTGTATTGCGTATAATCCTGGGCAAGGCTGCTTCGATTGTTCCAATCAGGCTCTAGGATCAAGTCTTTGTTCCAGTTGTAAATACCCATTCCAAGCGAGTTTA
Source organism: uncultured Campylobacter sp. (assembly GCF_937921625.1). Taxonomy (GTDB): domain Bacteria; phylum Campylobacterota; class Campylobacteria; order Campylobacterales; family Campylobacteraceae; genus Campylobacter_B. The sequence goes on from NZ_CAKZTI010000054.1 coordinate 79,399, forward strand.
GAGTTAAATTTGTCGGATATTTTCTATTGTTGCTAAATTTTTCTCTCGATGCCGAGCCGTCTATAAAGAATTCGTGTTTGTTGCCGAAAAGCTCATACTTACCTTCGAGCCCGATTTTTGCGGCGACCTCTTTGGAGGTATTTTCATATTTTTGTCTCCTTACATTATGCGACGTAGTGCCGTTATAAGGATTTACTCCGCCTAGGGAGCCAAATTTAAACATACCTTTGCTATCGGTATAATTCACTTTCACGTAGGCTTTCGTATCGTCGCTCAATTCATGGCTTAGCTCGGTAAAGGCGTTGTATTTTCTATACTCGCTTCTATCCCAATTCGAGCCGAAATAGCTTTTGCGGCTTAAATTTAAAAGATTTCCCCGCTCGTCTATAACCGGAACGCCGAAAACATCATAAACGCCTCTTGATTTTTGATAGATCACGCCCGTGCTTAGCAAAGTCTTCTCACCGATGTCAAAGTCAAATAATCCACCCACCGCGCTGCGCCAGCCGTTAGCGTAATGTTTGTAAGCGCCCTCTTTGCCTGCTACGCCGATCAAGCGTCCGCGCACGGTGCCGCTTTGATTTATCGCATCCGTTACGTCGATCATGCTACGGTAATTATCCCGACTTCCGCCGCTTAGGCTTGCGTTAAAACCAAATTCATCGCTAGGGCGCTTACGAACTAAATTTACCGTACCGCCGGGCTCGCCGTTGCTTTGAGTAAGCCCCGCTACACCGCGCAAAACCTCGACGCGGTCGTAAAAAGCAAGATCGGTAAATTCTTTTGAAAAGCCCAAAGGACCTTGCACAGAGGAGGAAACCGAGCTAATCATTCCGTCTTCTTGGATATTATCTATATCAAATCCGCGCGAGTTTATACGCATTCTGCCGCTGTCGTTACGCAGCGTAATCCCCGGAGTATAGCGTAGCGCGCTATCTACGTTGTTTAAATTTAGATCCTTTATCACTTGATTCGATACGACCGATACCGACTGCGGCGTCTCTCTTATGCTTAAATTTAGCCCCGTCGCGGTACTCATATTGCCCGTCGTATAAGAGCCGGTGCCCTCGGTAGTGGACAGATCGGCCTTACCCGTGACGTTTATGGTGCCAAGGTTATCGCCGTCTGAGCTCCGCGGCGTAGAATTTGCTGCGCTATTGCTTTGCGACGTGGAATTTTGTGCAACGCCTTTAGTAGCGGGGCTTACGACGGCGTTGCCCTGCGGCGCGGAATTTACGGTGGTAGGGTTTCGAGGATTTTGCGTAGAGCTTTTCGGCGCCGCATTATTGGCGGCGAAATTTGAAGCAGACGGCGCGGAGCTCCGTGATACGGCGGCTGCATGTGAGCTTTGCGACGACGAAATTTTAGAGGTGGAGCTCGCGACGGACGAGTTTTGAGAAGCGCCGCTATTTTGCGCCACAGTAAGCCAAAACGGCGAGCAAAGTAGCGCCAAAGAGAGTAAAATTTTACCCTTTTTCATAAAAATCCTTTTTAGATTTTATAATCCATATCAATTTACTGGCGGGATTATCTTACAATTCCTCTTAAATAATAATAAAATTTTTAATAAACTAAATCATAAAATTTTATATGCAATTACTAATTTAACGGAATTTAATAAGATCTATTGACGAATTTTTAAGAAAAATTTATATGGATTTTAAAAAGTATATGAATTTGAGAAGCAAAGGATTTAAGAATTTTAAATTCTAAAATTCCGCCGCTTTAAAATAACGTAAGCGACGGAATTTGGCGTTTATCGGTGTTTGGTCTTGCGATTACGATAGCACTAGCACCGGTACAAGTGCATTGTGCAAGATATCCTCGGAGACGCTGCCTAAAAAGAGCTTTTTGAAAAACCCTTTCGTAAAGGCACCGGTAGCGATCAGATCGAGGTTATTGGCGCGGCGATATTTGATGATCTCATCGGCGGGAACTTCGGCTTGGATGCATTTGAAAGTGGCATTTTGAGTGCCTAAAATTTCGCGCGCCAGATCCAGCATCCGCTCGCCCTCTGTGGCACCCGCATTGATGTGCAAGACATGCTTATGTGCGCTCGCAAGAAGCTTTGAGCTCTTTATAAACTCAAGCGTGCGTTTCGCCGCGTCAGTGCCGTCAAACGCGATGAGCACGGAGTTAATCGGCGAAAATTCTTTATTTACGAGCAGCGACGGCACGTGAAGCTCCTTTATCAGCACGCTTGCGTTAAAGCCTACGTCCTCGTTATTTGAGCCCTTGATACCGAGTACAAAAATTTCGGCTTCGTCCTTGTACTCGGCGATAACGTCGATAAAATCGCCATCTTTGATGATCTTACTCGCCTTTACGCCCGCAACAGTCGCAGCGCAGATATATTCATCCAGCATCGCTTCGGCTTCTTCGTGGTCCTTTTCCGCATCCACGCCGCCTAGTGTGGGACTTCCGTAGCTATTTGCAAGGATATCATTCTCTCCTAGGACGATCCCGCCTGCGGCTAGCCCATAAAAATTCTCACCAAGCTCCGGGATTTCAACCACGTGAATAAACACGAGCTCGGCACCCAAGGTTTTAGCGACGTAAATTCCGTAATCTCTAACCGCCGGGGCAAGCGCATTTTGATCGACGCAAGTGATGACCTTTTTCATTTTTCGTCCTTTTTAAAGATAAAATTTTAATCAAAATAAGCTTATCAAATTTTGTATAAAAGTTATTTAAATTCGTCAGATTTGAATGCGGAGCGGGCGATTTTGCAAAATTTCAAAGCCGTGCCGCAATAGGTTTGTAAGGCGTGGGCGCGCTTGTGGTAAGCTAGCTCAGGCTCAGCTGACAGCGATCGAGTAGTTGCAGCGTAGTAGGCGACTAAAAAGCGTTGCGGACGCGGCAGACAAGGTGCGGCGCGGGCGGTTTTAAAATTTATCAAGCCGCTAAAAGCGCGGTTCAAAGCGCCGTTATTGCGATTAGTAGCCCAAAGATGATCCCCGGGAAATTCGCCGCGGCGAGCGGATAGTCCTTTTTGGGCTTTAAAAGACCGTAGCTAAGCTATATCGTGCAGTTTATCGCGGCTGCGAGCGGCTGGAGAAACGGGACTTTGTTGCCGTCTAAATTTGCCATTATGTTCGGCACATAAGATACGTACATGATGACCGACAGGCATGTGCCTCCCAACCTAAAATTTGTAAATTTCTTTCGCTCATCTGCTTTCCTTGTTTTTAAGATACGTTTCAAATTTACGAATGAAACGGAGCGGGATTTTAATACACCAAAGATAAGAAACAAATTAAAAGATAGCAAAGGGCGGGATTTGCCTTTAAAAATTTATCGCGGCAGCTCCTTGCCCGCTCGCGTCTGCGTAAATTTTAAAGAGGCATTTGAGGCGCGCATTTTAAAACGGCGAAATTTAAAATGCCAGGCGGCGCGGCGATAGAATTTAAATTTAAAAGGCGGAATTTCAAGCGGAGTTTGCGGCTAAATTTAAAGTAAAATTTGCCGAGGCAAAAGCCATTAAATACGTTGCCCCAAAGGCTAGCGGTTAAATTTAAAGTAAAATTTTGCAGCATAATCGTAACAAAATTTTGAAAATATGAGGATTAAATTTTAAAAGACTTAATAGCCGGCGTTTGCGATCGCTTCGGCTTGAGAGTGCGCGATGAGCGGATCTATGATCTCGTCGAACAAACCGCCCGCCATGATCGCATCCAGGCGGTAAAGCGTTAAATTTATGCGGTGGTCGCTGATGCGATTTTGCGGATAGTTGTAGGTACGAATTCGCCCCGAGCGGTCGCCGGTGCCTACCTGATCCTTGCGATCTTTGCGCTCTTTCTCTAAGCGCTCCTGCTCCTGCATATCGTAAAGACGCGCCTTTAGCACCTTCATCGCCGCCTCTTTGTTTTTGTGTTGATCTTTGCCGTCTTGGTTGGTGACGACTAAGCCGGTCGGGATGTGAGTGATGCGAACGGCGCTATCGGTGGTATTTACGGACTGCCCACCGTGGCCGGAGCTGCGCATAACGTCGATGCGAAGGTCATTTGGGTTGATCTGTATCTCGCTATCCTCGATCTCAGGCATCACGGCGACGGTGATCGCGGAGGTATGTACCCTGCCCTGGCTCTCCGTTTCGGGGACGCGCTGCACGCGGTGGGTACCGCCTTCAAATTTCAGCCGCGAATACGCTCCCGCGCCCTTTACGAGCAAGATCGCTTCTTTGTAGCCGCCGACGCTGCCTTCGCTAGTGCTTACGATCTCGCATTTATAGCCGCGAAGATCGGCGTAGCGCAGATACGCGCCTAGCAGATCGCCCGCAAACAGCGCCGCTTCGTCGCCGCCTGTACCGGCGCGGATCTCCAAAAAGATATTCTTATCGTCGTTGGGGTCTTTTGGAAGCAGCAAAATTTTGATTTTTTCTTCGAGCTGCGGCTTTTGCGTCTCTAAGCTTTTAAGCTCCTCTTTGGCTAGCTCGCCGAGATCGGCATCGCTTAGCAGGGCTTTGTTTTCTTCGATCTGATCTAAAATTTTAAGATACTCGCTAGCCGCCTCTTTGATCGGCTCGATATTGCGCTGCTCCTTAGATAATGCAGTCATATTGGCGATATCCGCGGTAACAGCGGGATCGCTAAGCATGCGCGAAAGCTCGTCATAGCGATCCAAAAAAGGCTTTAGTTTATCGGCTAGCATTTAAATTTTATGCGTAAGGAGCGCTTACGCGGCGGTTTTTAAAGAATTTACGAGTTTGGCTAGGCGGCTTACTTTTCTGCTCGCGGCCTGTTTTTTCAAAAAGCCCCTGCTTACGAAGCTGTGGAAGCTTTCATTAGCCGTTTTTAGAGCCTGAGTCGCTGCGTCTAGATCCTTGCTCTCGACCGCCTCTCTTACGGCTTTTGTGATATTTTTTACTCTGGTGCGATAAAATCTATTTCGCTCCGTTCTTTTTATGGTTTGTCTCGCGCGTTTTTCGGCGGATTTGTGATTTGCCATAACGTTCCTTTTCGGTTAAATTTGAACCTGCGATTATACGTAAAAAATATTTAATCGACGCTTAATTTAAGCGGTATTTAAAACTTGTTTTGCTCTCAAATTTCTACTAGCCACCAATCGTAATTCGTAGCATGACTAAATATATACGCTATGACGATAAGGATAACTGCAAATATTACTCTATTCGAAACGTATAAACCTAAAGATACACACAATATGACTATCCAAAATATCAGCCTATACAATTTAGCTCTTCTTGTTTTTGCAACAAGTTTACTTTTTAAATAAGCGGCTCTTTTATCAATACAAATAAAATCGTCAATTATACTGCCATTAACGACTCTTTTACCTATATTTACCGCTATTGCTCTACAACTATGTATGGTAAAATAATGTGTTCCTCTTCCGCTGTCGCTCGTTTCTTCCCCCGTGGATCGAAAGTATTCTACTTTTACAAGTGCGTTTGCTCCAATCATTTTAGCTCGATTAATCATATCTTCTTTCGCTTCGTTAGGATTTCTAGAGCTACCCATTACCATCCATTTCGAAAATTCAAGAATTTCAAAATCTCTAAATTTATCCGTTACACTACAGAGAAATTTATCAGGTGATGTATAACCTACAGCTCCTTTACCTACCACCTGTATCTTTGTGGCTACGTATCCTTTTGGCGTTGCTTTTGGATCAAAATCTACCAGAAGTTTTTCACATATTTTACTTTTATCCGTATCATCAAACGACGAATAACGAAAAAAGTAATCCTTGCCGTCATCGCCTTTTATAAAACCGTATTGTTTTTGATCGAGATGCGTTTTGATGATTCCTCTCAAGCACTGGCTCCTTAAAAATTTGTTTGATAAATGATAATTATACAAAATTTTTGCTAGAATAAGAAAAATTTATTTGAATTGAGGATTTGATAATGAAACTTTTCGGAACGGACGGCGTACGCGGTAAAGCGGGAGAATTTCTAACCGCCGAGCTTGCGATGCGCGTAGCGATGGCGGCGGGGATTTATTTTAGGAAAAATTCTGTTACGAATATGATTTTAGTCGGCAAAGATACCCGCAGAAGCGGCTATATGATAGAAACCGCGATCGTAGCGGGCCTTACCTCCGTGGGCTACAACGTCCGCCAGATCGGACCGATGCCTACTCCTGCGATCGCATTTCTCACCGAGGACATGCGCTGCGACGCAGGCATCATGATAAGCGCGAGCCACAATCCATACTACGACAACGGTATTAAATTTTTCAACAGCGAAGGCTTTAAACTCGACGAAAAAGAGGAAGCGCAGATCGAAAAAATTTATTTCAGCGACGAGCTCATCGCCGAAGCGCGCACCAAAATGATGCAGATAGGCGCCGCAAAACGCGTAGACGACGTCATCGGCAGATATATCGTGCATATTAAAAATTCCTTCCCTAAACAAAAGACGCTGCACGGGCTTCGCGTCGTGCTTGATTGCGCAAACGGAGCAAGCTACAAGGTCGCACCTACCGTATTTAACGAGCTAGGGGCCGAAACTATCGTCATCGGCGACGAACCTAATGGCAAAAATATTAATGATGCTTGCGGCGCACTAAGCCCGCAAAATTTAGCCTCGGAGGTCAAAAGATTACGCGCCGATGTCGGCTTTGCCTTCGACGGGGATGCCGATAGGCTCGTAGTCGTGGATGAAAACGGCGAGATCATCCACGGTGACGCGCTACTTGGAATTTTAGCGGTTTATTTGAAAGAGAAAAAACGCCTTGCGGGCGATCAGATGATCGCGACGGTGATGAGCAACTCCGCGCTGGAGGATTTTTTAGCCAAACACGGCATCGCGCTTCATCGCTGCAACGTCGGCGATAAATTCGTACTTGAGATGATGCGCGAGCTGGGCGCAAATTTCGGCGGCGAGCAGAGCGGGCACGTGATTTTCGGTGATTATGCCAAAACGGGCGACGGCATCGCAAGCGCGCTGCAATTCGCCGCCTGCATGCTGGATACGCACAAAAAAGCGAGCGAACTCTCATCAATGCTTAAGCCGTATCCTCAAATTTTACGAAATTTAAAGATCGCGGATAAAAAGCCGCTTGAAAAATTAAAAGGGTTAAAGGAGTTTGAAGCAAGCCTCAAAGCGGACAAAATCCGCTCGCTCTTTCGCTACTCCGGCACCGAAAACGTTATCCGCCTCTTAATCGAGGGCAAAAACGAAAAAATGCTTCAAAAGCGAATGGACGAGGTCGAGAAATTTTTTACTAAAGCCCTAAATGAGTAGCGTTGCGGTGAAATTTTACGGCGCGACAAGCTCATGGCTCGGTACAAAAAGCGCGGACAAAAAATGCAGGCTTTACATATTTAAATTTAGGCTGCGAGATGGCTAAGACCTGTATTAAATTTATCCTGCTTTTTGTGGTGATCTTCGCGATCGATCAAGCGATCAAACTTCTGTTTTTAAACGGCTTTTCGTGGCAGGGCGAGTTTTTTTCGCTAGAGCTTACGCTTAACCGCGGCGTTGCGTTTTCGATGTTTGCGTTTTTGGGCGAAAATTTAAAATTTATCCAGATCGTGCTGATCTTGGCGCTTGCGGCGTATGTATTTTGTCATAAAAAGCTCTTTTGCGAGCACTGGGCGCCGTTTGCGCTGATGCTCGCGGGGGGCTGTTCAAACCTGCTCGATCGCTTCATTCGCGACGGCGTCGTAGATTATGTCGCATGGCATAAGTGGTTTGAGTTTGCGGTGTTTAATTTCGCCGACGTGATGATCGATCTAGCCGTGGTGATTTTTATTTTTCAGGGCTTACGCACCGCAAAAAAGGAGAAAAATGAAGAGAAATAATTATATCGCTTACGCACTTTGGTTTTTAGGTGCGTTTTCGTGGATCGCAGCTATGCCGATCGGCGGCGGACTGCATAGAATTTATTGCGGTAAATTTATCAGCGGATTTGCTCAAATCGCGCTATTTTGGCTAGGGAGCTTTACACTATGGTTTTTAGTGGGCTTTTTGTTTTGGGCGATTTGGGGAATTTGGATTTTGCTAGATATATTTTTCGTAGGAATTTGGGTGGAAGATTTAAATGCTTTTGTAAGTGAGACGGAGGAAGACGACTACGAGGGGCGTCTGAAAAAGGTCGATGCACTTTATGAGCTGTATCAAAAAGGCGCGATTTCTAAAGAGGAATTCGAAGCGCGAAAAGAAATTTTAATGAGAGATTAAGGAGAAAAAATGAGTTACTATTGGTTTAAATTTGTCCATTTTGCGGGTTTTATTTCATGGATGGCGATGCTATTTTATATGCCGCGTCTGTATGTTTATCACGCTGAAAATTTAGACAAGCCGGATTTCGTAAAGGTCGTTAAAAAGATGGAGCGGATGCTGTATCACGCGATCGGCTGGATAGCAATGGCAGTGACGGTTTTTAGCGGCGTGATGCTTATTATTTTAAATCCGGGGCTTATGAAAATGGGATATTTTCATATAAAATTACTAGCCGGAGTTTTGCTAATCTGTTATCATTTGTGGCTGTATTATTATATGTATAAATTTGAAAAAAACGAGTGCCACAGGAGCGGAAAATACTTCCGTGCGATCAACGAAGGCCCTACGATCATAATGTTTATAATACTTTATGCAATGCTAATAATGCCGAATTTACCGAGTAACTAGCCCGTTTTGATAAAAATTTAATTAAAATTTGCATAAAATTAGAGCAAAATTTTAAAGGAAGCATGTGCAACATATCATTAAGAAAATTTTATCAAGTGAAAGTAGCGCCGGCGTTATATTACTTCTATCGGCCGTTTTTGCAATCGTAGCTCAAAATGTGGACTTTTTATCAAAATATTATGAGGCGTTTTTACATCTAAACTTCACCATAGGCGTCGGCCCTGCAAAGCTCGATGAAACGATGCATTTTTTGGTAAACGATGTGCTCATGGCGATATTTTTCTTCGCTATCGGACTTGAGCTAAAGCGCGAAAAGATCGAAGGGCAGCTGCGCCATTTTTCTCAAATTTTACTTCCTAGCTTCGCAGCTTTGGGCGGAGTAATGATGCCCGCGATTATATTTTCGATCATTAACTGGGGCGATGCCGTCGCGATGAAGGGCTGGGCGATCCCGACGGCGACCGACATAGCCTTTGCCGTGGGTGTGATGGCACTTTTGGGCAAAAAAATCCCCGCGAGCCTTAAAATTTTCGTTTTGACGCTTGCGATAATGGACGATCTATGTGCAATTTTAATCATCGCTTTGTTTTATTCCTCTACCATAAACGCAATCTATCTAGGCGGCGCAGCTGCCTGTGTCGCAATAATGCTAGCGATGAGCAGACTTGGCGTCGATAAAAAGCTTCCGTTTATCATCGTAGCCGTCGTGCTGTGGGTGATGGTACTAAACTCCGGTATCCACGCAACCATCGCGGGAGTACTAGCGGGCTTTTGTATTCCGCTTAAGACCCGCTCCGGCTCGATGCTAAAGGATATGGAACATGGCTTAGCCTACCCCGTAAATTTTTTCATCTTGCCGATCTTTGCCTTTACAAACGCAGGCGTCTCGCTAGCGGGCATCAGTCCTAGTTTCCTTTTCGGCCCGGTACCGATGGGTATCATGCTAGGACTATTTTTCGGTAAACAGATTGGAATTTTTGCCTTTAGCTGGATCTTAATCAAAGCCAAAATCGCCTATATGCCCGAAAACGCGGGCTGGCCGCAGCTTTACGCAGTAGCAATCATCTGTGGTATCGGCTTTACGATGGCGCTTTTCGTCGATGGCCTCGCATACGGCGGCAGCGATATGTATCATTACACAGACAAGCTCGCGGTATTTTTAGGCTCGATAATTTCCGGGGTAGTTGGATTTTTCGTCGCAAAAGCAGTCGCGGTAAAACAAAGCTAAATTCCATAAAAAGATTAAAATTTTATGAGCAACACAAAATTTTAAAATTCTACCGCTCAAAAATCTAGAATTTTAAGAACGGCTCTAAAATTTTAAAAATTTATACACTACAAAATTTAGCTTGAAATTCTGTTTAATCTAAGTACAGCTTAAATCACCAAAATTCCCGCATTTTGCATTAAGCTTAGCGCGCATTCGTCGTAGTAGCCGCGCTCATGGTTCGGCGCGTCATAGGTAGCCACCGCATCGCGCGGAACGATTATATCTTTATCAGCGCCCGTTTCGTTGAGATAGGTTCGCAGGCTAAGCGCAAACTGCATCACGCAGATGTCGGTGCAACAGCCCGTAATCACGAAGCGATCGAAGCCACCCAAAATTTTCTTATCCAAATTATGAAAGCCGTTCGTGCTGCGCTTAAAAGTGACGTTTTGCTCGCTTACGTAGGGCGCGAGCTCCTCGATCACCTCCGCTTCGGGCGAGCCAACTAGGCAGTGAACCGGATAGCGCTTCATCTCCAAATCACGCTCGGCGTGAGCGTCGCAGATGAAATGCGCATTTTTCGCCGCCTCAATCTGCCTAATCACCGCAGGAGCGATCTTTGCGATGCTGGGATCGGCCATCGCGCCGAACTTTACGAAGCCGTTTAGCATATCGATCACAAACACCAAAGTTTTCATCAAAACTCCTTATAAATTTCAGGTTTCATATCTTTTAAAAGATCCATTTTAGCACGAAATTTTAAAATTTCATTTAAATCCGCTCGAGCAATCTTCACGGCCTCTTTTTTGTCTAGGCGCGCGACGATCTCACCGCCCGGACCGATCAGCATGGAATTTCCGCCGAAACTCTCGCCCTGCCCCGTATCGCCGCAGCCGTTTACCGCGCAGATAAAAACTTGATTTTCGATCGCACGGGCTCTCGCAAGCGTGATAAAATGCTCTATGCGGCTCTGCGCAAACTGCGCGATCACAAAAACAATCTGTGCACCGCGAAGCGCTAAGGCGCGAAAAATTTCACAAAAGCGCAGATCATAGCAGATCGCGACGCCGATTTTGACCGCGCGATTTTGAAATTTTATCTCGCAAATGCCTAGCTTATCTCCGCCGCTTACGATCTCGTTTTCGTGAGCGAGCGAGAAGGCGTGGATCTTGTCGTAGCGTAAAATTTCGGCTCCGTTTTGATAGATAAAAGCGGAATTATAAATTTTATTTTGCTTGGAATTTATCGCTCCACCAACCAAAACAGCGCCGCTTTTTCGCGAAATTTCGCTTAAAAATTTTTTTGTATGAGTAGCGTTCATATCAGCTAGCTCTTTAAATTTAGCCGTATTGAAGCCCGTATTAAAGGCTTCCGGCAGCGCCGCTACGTCCGCGCCGCGTTTTAACGCGCGATCGATCAGCCCGCGCACGCGGATAAAATTTTGCTCACAATCTGCAAAATTTTGAGCCATTTTCACGTCCATTTGCAAAATAGCGATTTTCATAAAACCTCCTATTTAGGCGCTAAGCGCATAACATTTGCATGAGTAAGCGCGATAGCTATAGCATCCGTAATATCAAGCGGCTTAATCTCCTTATTAATCCCCAAGATCCGCTTCACCATGAACGCAACCTGCTCCTTCGCCGCCTTTGCTTTGCCCGTGACCGATTTTTTTATCTGAAGCGGCGTGTATTCGGCAAAATTTCCAAAAATTTGTAAAATTTTAAGGGCTAGCGCGCCGCGAAACTGAGCGAGCTTTAAAACAGACTGCGGATTATAGGCATAAAACATCGATTCTATCGCGACCTCATCGATCTTATGAGCGCTAAAAATTTGATCGATCGCCTCGCTCATCTGCGTCATTTGAAATTGCACGTTTTCGGCCTTCATTTTCACAAGTCCCGCTTCAATAAGAACAATCTTATTCACGTCTTTTTCCAAAATAGCATAGCCTAAATTTCTAGTTCCAGGATCAATTCCTAAAATTTTCATAGCCACCTTTCACGCTTATTCACGGCTTAATCACAAGTGAATAAACTTAAATTTACCGCAAATTTAGTGAAATTTAGCTAAAATAGCGGCTTAATTTATAAGGGAATTTTATGGCGACATCGCAAGCACAAGAAATTTTATCGAATTTAGAGAAGGAAATTTTACCTACCGAATACTCTAGATACATTAAAAATTTGAAATTTAACGATAAAAACTCGACACCCCAATTTTTCATCTACAACGCTACTAACGAGTTTATAGCCAAATACGCTCAGACAAAATACGGCGCTAAAATAAAAGAGCTTATCAAAAAACAATTTGGATTAAACGACGTGATCGTCAAAATCACCTCAAAGGCTAAAATTTCTCCGAAAGAAAAGGTAAAAATCATCTCTGAAAAGCCTAAGAGCACGATTCTAAGTGAAAATTATAATTTTGAAAATTTTATCATCGGCGATTCAAATAAATTTGCCTTCGAGTGTTCGGTATCCGTCGCGAAAGAGCCAGGAATTCGCTTTAATCCGCTCTTTATCTACGGACCTAGCGGGCTTGGAAAAACTCACCTACTTCAATCGATCGGAAATTACTGCATTAAAAAAGGCAAAACCGTCATTTGCGTCACCAGCGAGCAGTTCGCTAATGATTTCGTCTTTAACCTTAAAAACAACTCGATTGATAAATTTAAACAAAAATACCGCAATTGCGACGTTTTGCTCATCGACGACATTCAGTTTTTGATCGGACGTGATAAAGCTCAAGAGGAGCTTTTTTATACGTTTAACGAGCTGAAAGACAAAAATTGTCAAATTGTCCTTACCAATGACCTACCACCAAAATTCCTAAAAGGTTTTGAAAGTCGTCTTACAACACGATTTGAAAGCGGCATAATAGCAAACATAACCCCGCCGGATCTAGAAACTAAAATCGCCATTATCAATAAAAAGAGCGAAGAAAATCGCGTTAGAATTCCACACGACGTCGTAGAATATATCGCCGCAAATATGGGCGATAATATCCGCGAAATCGAAGGCGCAATAAATAAACTAAATGCATATTCGTCGATACTTCGCACGAAGATCACGCTAGAATTTACCAAAAGTACACTGCAAGATCAAATTCACCAAAAATATTCAAGCGTGAGCCTCGAACACGTCATAGAGGTGATCTCAAAAGAACTGAACGTAAAACCTAGCGAACTAAAGAGCAAAACGCGAGCTAAAAACGTCGTCGAAGCGCGCCAAATTTGCATATATCTAACCAAACAGTTAACTCAAAACTCAATGCCTAAAATCGCCGCATTTTTTAATCTAAAAGATCACAGCGCCATCAGCAAAAATATCAAAAAAATCAACGAACTCATTCAAACCGACGAGATGTTAAAAATAAAGATCGAAGAACTAAAAAACAAAATAACCAAAAAGGATAAGAATGAAATTTAAACTTTATGAAAATAAAGCAAAAAAGGTAAATGAAAGTGAATAAAACAAAGCTACTTACTCACTGGATAAACTACCTAAAGACAAGCTTTAGGATAAGTTTTTCACAAAAACCACTTGCCAACTACTACAACGATAAAAATTTAAAAGGATAAAAATATGAAAGTGCTAATCACTAAAAAACTTCTAGAAGAGATAGTTTCAAATACTAGCTCCTATCTTGATAAAAAAGATCTAAGCTCGATAACTTCGCATCTTTTAATGAGTGCTAAAGATGGAATTTTCAGTATAAAAGCTACCGATCACGAAATAGGCCTTAGTTATAATCTACAAAATATATCAATAGAAACAGAGGGAGAAGCTACGGCAAACGGAGGCAAACTTCTTAGCGTTATTAAAGGCTTAAGCGACGATAGCGTTACTTTAGAAACCGTTAACGGAGCACTATTTGTAAAGCAAAAAAAATCCAAGTATAAACTTCCGATGTTTGAAACGAGGGATTTTCCAAGCTTTCCTACAATAGATGGTAAAAACAGCTTTGACGTAAATGCTGGAATTTTAGGCAGAAGCCTTAAAAAAATATATCCGTCGATAGACACCAACAATCCAAAATATGAGCTAAACGGTGCTTTAATTGACGTAAAAGAGGGCTTTATAAATTTAGTCGGAACCGATACGAAGCGACTTAGCGTTTATAAGCTGATCACTCAATCAAAAGCGGGCGAGCTAGATACTAAAATTTTAATCCCTAAAAAGGCAATAGGCGAAATTCAAAAGCTATTTTCTGATAAAATTAAAATTTACTACGACGAAAACGTGTTGCTAGCTGTGAGCGAGAATTTTGAGTTTTTTACAAAGCTTATTAACGGCAAATTTCCAAACTACGAGCGCGTGATCCCAAGCGATACGGCATATAAAATTTTAATTCCGCGCGATAAGATGGTAAGCGGCGTGCGAGCGATAAACGCGATGTGCGAGGAGATGAAGGTTACCATTAAGAAGGACGTAATGGTTTTTGAGAGCATCAACGAGGACAATTCCGAGGCAAAAACCGAAATTGAAGCAGCGATCGAGATAAACGGCGAGATAGTTTTCGGCGTGAAAAATCGCTTTTTGCTCGATTTTTTAAGTAGCATCGAGAGCGAAATTTTTGAGCTTGATTTTAACAGCTCCGATACGGCGTTTGTGCTTAGCGCGGATGGTTTAAAAACGGTCGTCATGCCGATAAATAATATTTAAAGGAAAAATATGAAACAAAATTACGGCGCCAGTAATATTAAAGTTTTAAAAGGTCTTGAGGCTGTTAGAAAGCGCCCTGGAATGTATATCGGAGACACCAACATCGGCGGACTTCATCATATGATTTATGAGGTTGTAGATAATTCGATCGATGAGGCGATGGCAGGGTACTGTGACACGATCGATGTCGAGATCACTAGCGAAGGAAGCTGTATCGTTAGCGATAACGGTCGTGGAATCCCCGTCGATATACACCCGACTGAAAAAATTCCTGCCGCGACGGTGGTTCTGACCGTGCTTCACGCAGGCGGTAAATTTGACAAAGACACTTATAAAGTCTCCGGCGGTCTGCACGGCGTGGGCGTTAGCGTTGTAAATGCGCTTTCAAAAAAGCTCGTTGCTACGATCAAACGTGACGGAAATATTTATAGACAAGAATTTGCCAAAGGAATTCCTACTACCGAGCTTGAAAAGATAAAAACTACTAATCGCACGGGTACTACGATCGAGTTTTGGCCCGACGGCGAAATTTTTGAAATTTTAGAATTTGACGATGAAATTTTATCAAAAAGATTTCGCGAGCTAGCGTATCTAAATCCAAAAATTACGATAAATTTTAAAGATAATCGCACGGGCAGGGACGAGCACTTTCACTTCGAAGGCGGCTTGGAAAGCTTCGTAAATGATATGAATAAAGCGCCTGCCATATCCAAAGCTGTATCGTTTAGTGATAGCGCGGATGATGTTATGGTCGATTTTGCGCTGATGTATAACGAAACGTATAGCGAAAATTTATTAAGCTTCGTAAATAATATCAAAACTCCGGACGGCGGTACGCACGAGGCGGGTTTTAGAGCGGGTCTTACGCGCGCGATAACAAATTACGTCGCGGCAAATGCGGCTGCGCGCGAAAAGGACACGAAGATTACCGGCGACGACGTTCGCGAGGGACTCATCGCGGTAATTAGCGTAAAGGTTCCCGAACCACAGTTTGAAGGACAGACGAAGGGAAAATTAGGCTCCAGCTACGTTAAGCCGATCGTGCAAAAGATGGCGTTTGAAGTGCTTAGCAAATATTTTGAAGAAAATCCGATTGAAGCGCGCGCTATTATGAATAAGGCTCTTTTAGCTGCGCGCGGTCGTGAAGCGGCGAAGAAGGCGCGCGATCTAACGCGCAGAAAAGACAATATAAATTCTGTAGGGACCCTTCCCGGAAAGTTAGCCGATTGCCAGAGTAAGGATGCGAGTATTAGCGAAATTTATCTAGTCGAGGGCGATAGTGCGGGCGGTTCGGCGAAGCAGGGAAGAGACCGCGTGTTTCAAGCGATCCTGCCGCTTAGAGGTAAAATTTTAAACGTAGAAAAGGCGCGCCTGGACAGGATTTTACAATCCGAAGAGATTAAAAATATGATCACGGCCTTTGGCTGCGGTATCGGCGAGGAATTTAACGAAGAGAAGCTCCGCTATCACAAAATCATCATTATGACGGACGCGGACGTCGACGGCAGCCACATTCAGACGCTGCTTCTAACATTTTTCTTTAGATTTTTGCGTCCTGTTGTCGAAAACGGCTATGTTTATCTAGCACAGCCGCCGCTTTTTAGATATAAAAAGGGCAAAAAAGAAATTTATTTGAAAGACGAAAAGGCGCTTAGCGAGTTTTTGATCGAAACGGGCATCGATATTGGCGAGTTTGAAGGTATTGGCAACGAGGATCTGATCGATTATCTAAAAATTGTCTCAAACTATCGCTCGCTTCTAAATGAGCTCAAAAAGCGTTTCAGCGTGCTTAGTGCGATCAGATTTTTAATAGAAAACGACGAAGCGCGTAGCCTCGGCTACGAGGAACTATTTGAAATTTTAAAACCGCGCCTAGAGAGTGAAGGATTTAATATCTTAAATTCCTATGTAAATGATGAAGGGATTAGAATTTACGTTCAGACGCCAAGCGGCCTAGAACAGCTTGTGATAGATGAGAATTTATTCGGCAATTATATCTTTGAAGAGGCGATTAGAATTTATTCAAAGATCAAAGATCGGGATGTAAATTTTGGTAAGGATTTTATTGAAATTTTAGACGAAATCGAAAAAAGCTCGAAAAAAGGCGCTTATATTCAGCGTTACAAAGGTCTTGGTGAGATGAATCCGGAGCAGCTTTGGGAAACCACTATGAGCCCTGAAAATAGAAGGCTTTTAAAAATCAGCATTGCAGACGCACAAAGTGCGAGCGATACCTTTAATCTTTTTATGGGTGACGAGGTCGAGCCGCGCCGAAACTACATCCAAGATCATGCCAAAGATGTTAAACACTTGGATATATAATGTCTGTTCTATTTAGTGAGACCAAAGAGCGCGAAAATCGCTTCATAACGGCACTTAAAATTTCGGTGCCGTTTACCTGCGTTTTAATTGTTTTTGGAATTATTTTGTTCCGAAACGGCGAGTTTAAATTTGACGACGTAATTTTGTTTTTGATACTTTTGATCTGCTATGTTTATTATGTCATTTATCAAATTTACTTCGGCTTTCAAAAGACGCTGATTGATCCCGTTACTCACGTGTTTGTGCGCGAGGAGATCGAGAAAATTTTAAGCAACGATCTAGCTAAAAATCGTCAAATAAATATCGTTCTTTTGCGAATTAAAAATATCATCGACATAAATGATCGATACGGATATAAAAACGGCGATGAAATTTTATACGAGTATTGTAAGGAACTTTCAAATTTTATGGCGGAGCAGGGTTTTAAGGACCTTCCGATCGGGCGCTTTATAAACGGCTACTTTGTATTCGGCGTAGAATCAAAAACTACGAATTTAAGCCATATTTTGCGAATGTTCGAGCATAAAATTTCAAGTCAAACGATTAAAAATGTAGAGATAAAAAGCGAATTTGCAATGCTTCCAAGCTCTTATGACCGAAATCTAAATAATATCGTAAATGCTCTATTTTATAAAATAAATCACCTGGACGACGAAGAGCACGGCGAGAAGGCTATTGACGTAGAGAAAGTATTAATTGACGTATTTTCCGCCGATGTAATGGAAGCGATAGATAGTGAAAATTTCAGTTTTAAATATCAGCGCGTCGCAGATAAAAACGGGGTAAAATCTCATATAAATTTAATTCCGAAACTTGATCTGCGAAGCGGCGAAAAGATCACAAAAAGTAGAATTTTAGATATTTTGCTTCTAAATCATTACGATATTAAATACGATATTTCGATGATGAGGCAGATTTCTAGGATCATCTATTTTAAGGATATCGACGCTAAAATTTTTATTGAGATTATGCCTCAAACGCTGCGAAATAACGAGTTTCGTAATGAAATTTTAAAGCTTATCGATAATAATCTGATCGATCCGAAAAAGATTGTGTTTGAGTTTAACGAAAAGCTTATCTATTCGGAGATCAAGCGCTTTGACGAAATTTTGATTAAATTCCGCGAACTCGGTTTTAGCTTCGCGCTGTCGCAGTTTGGCGGCTCGAATGCAAGCTTTGAGTATTTAAAATTTTTAGAAGTGGATTTTATCATTTACGACATAGAATTTAATAAAAATTTAGACGACGAAAAGATTAAAAATATCTTTGTAGGCATTAACGAAGCCTGTGCAAAATCAGGCGTCAAAACTGTAATGCGCTTCATAGATAAAGAGGAATTTCAAATGCAGCTTTATAAAATGGGCATCGATTATATTCAGGGATTTTGCGTCGAAAAGCCGAATGATATATCGAATTTAAGGAGAGTGCAGTGAGATACGGCGAAGAGGAAATTGTAAAATTTAACATCGAAAATTTAGAAGTTTGGCCCAACAAACAAGAGCGCGATTATCTGATAAAAATCACCCTGCCCGAGTTTTGCTGCCGCTGCCCGCGCTCGGGATATCCGGACTTTGCGACGATCTATTTGGAATATATCCCGGACAAGCTCGTAGTAGAGCTTAAGGCGATTAAAATTTACATAAATTCCTTTATGAACCGCTATATCAGCCATGAGGATAGTATAAATGAAATTTACGGCGCGCTTCAAAGTAAGCTAAAGCCTAAATTTATGAAAATCACGGGCGATTTTAATCCGCGCGGCAATGTCCATACCGTAATCGAAATAAACTCGGATCAAATTTACCGATGATAAGCTCAAATTTAGTCGAACAAATTTTTAAATCCGCAAGCATTAGCCGCTGGAACGATTACCCAAAGATGGTGAGTTTAGTCGAGCTCGACAAACAGGCGCATAAATTTATTATCGCTTATTTCATCGCTAGCTTTGAGCGTGATGTGGATATCAACTATGTGATAGAAGCGGGGATCTTTGAGTTTTTAGCGCGCATCGTAGTAACAGACATCCGCCCGGACGTCTTTCATCAGATACAAAAAACCAAGAAAAAAAAGATCAACGAATGGGTTCTAAGTGTCCTGGAAAGCGATCTTTTGCCTATTCAAAACGGCGAGTTTTTCGAGCGATTTAAAAAATATCTAAATTCCAAAGATCATAAGAAAGAAGCGGTGATCTTAAAGGCAGCGAGCTATCTCTCTACGCGCTGGGAATTTAACATCGTTTATCAAACGAGCCAGTTTCTAAACGACATCGAGGAGCTAAAAGCCAAGGTCGAGGAGGAGCTCGAGGATTATTACGAGCTAATCGGTGTGCGAAAGATCGTGATGAATAAAAAACTTGCCCGCATAGTTGATCTTAGCGGCAGACTTCGTTTTCAAAAACGCTGGGCGCAGACGCCGCGCATCCCTGAGACGTCTGTACTAGGACATATGCTGGTAGTCGCGATTTTAAGCTACTTTTTCTCGCTTGAAATTGGTGCGTGCCGTTCGCGCACGGCATATAATTTTTTCTGCGCTCTATTTCACGATTTGCCCGAAAGCCTCACTCGCGACATCATTAGCCCCGTAAAATACGGCGTCAAAGGCCTTAGCGACATCATCGGCGAATATGAGATGCGGCTAATAGACGATAAAATTTTGCCTTTCGTGCCCGAGCATATGAGAGATGATTTCAGCTATATTTTGGGTATCCGCAAAGAGGGCGGTAAATTTATAAAAGACGAGTTTGAAAACCGAACCTTCGAGTTAGGTAAAGAGCCTAAATTTGCGGAGGGCAGCCTAAAGATGTTTAATGAAGATAAATTTCGCGCAATCGACGGCAAGGCGCTTAAGTATTGCGATAAACTCGCGGCGTTTTTCGAGGCTGGAATTTCAATAAGCTACGGCGTAAAGAGTAAGGAGCTGCTTAGCGGATATAATTCGATGTTAGAGTTTTTCAAAGCCAAGCCGAAAATCGAAGGCGTCGATTTTCAGAGTGTTTGCGAGGATTTCAAAGAGCATTTCGGGCTTAATAGGATCGATTTGTAAAACCCCTTCCCAGATGGCTGCGGCACATGCGAGATCTAAGTGCTCTGCTGTATTCCTACCCTGAAGCGGTGCCTAAAAAAAGCATTGCACAGGTCTAAGAAAGGGCAAACGGGATTATATGGAAATGTTTCTTAAAGTAAGGTTATAAATGAATTTCAAAAATCATCTTCTATCCGTATTTCGCGAGGTCTTTATCCCTCATCATCGCTCTATCGAGTTTAGAGCCAAAATTTTTGCCGCGATGCTACTTGCCAAAAAGAAGCAGACCGACGAGGATTACGACGTGATCAAAGATATAGCGGGCGAAATTTATCCGGGCGACGAGCAACGCATCGGCGTACTGGTATCCATCGTAAAAGAGTATATCTTAAAGGCGAAGACCTATAAAGGCCTAAATTTAGACTCGCTTTTAAAAGAGATCGACAGAGATATTAAAAATAACAAAAAATATATCAAAAAGATCGATTTTTCGCATCTGCGCCGTCTGATCGGCGACGATGACGAGGACGCGTTGATCCAACAGCGCGTTTATGAGTTTTTTGTCTGCGAAGTCAAAGAGTACTCGTAAATTTTTATCTTAAGAATTTTTTTAGTATAATCGTCAGCCTTTAAAATAGCAAACGGAGAAAATTTTGGAAAATATCAGAAATATCGCGGTTATCGCGCACGTCGATCACGGCAAGACCACTATCGTAGATGAGCTTTTAAAACAGTCCGGCACCTTTGGTAATCACCAAGAAGTCGGCGAGCGCGTGATGGACAGCAACGACATCGAGCGCGAGCGCGGTATTACGATCCTATCCAAAAATACTGCCATCCACTACGGCGGCGTTAAAATCAATATCATTGACACTCCGGGCCACGCCGATTTCGGCGGCGAGGTCGAGCGCGTGCTAAAGATGGTGGACGGCGTACTCTTACTCGTCGATGCGCAAGAAGGCGTTATGCCGCAGACAAAATTTGTCGTCAAAAAGGCGCTATCTTTGGGGCTGCGGCCGATCGTGGTCGTAAATAAAATCGACAAGCCCGCAGCCGATCCGGACCGCGTGGTAAATGAAATTTTCGATCTTTTCGTAGCGCTTGACGCAAACGACGAGCAGCTCGAGTTTCCGGTCATCTACGCCGCTGCTAAAAACGGCTACGCAAAATACGATCTAAGCGACGAAAGCGCCGATATGAAGCCGCTTTTTGAGACGATCATCTCTCACGTTCCGACCCCTAGCGGTAGCGATGACAATCCTTTGCAGCTGCAGGTTTTCACGCTCGATTACGATAACTACGTAGGCAAGATTGGCATCGCTAGGATTTTCAACGGCACTATAAATAAAAACCAAAGTGTTATGTTAGCCAAAGCCGATGGCACGCATATAAATGGTAGAATTTCAAAACTGATCGGCTTTAGCGGGCTTGAGCGCACCGACATCGACGCGGCGGGCACCGGCGACATCGTGGCGATCGCTGGCTTTGACGCACTTGACGTAGGCGACAGCATCGTCGATCCCAATAATCCGATTCCGCTTGATGCGCTACATATCGAAGAGCCCACCCTTAGCGTAATTTTCAGCGTAAATGACGGACCGCTAGCCGGCACGGAGGGTAAATTCGTAACCTCAAATAAGATTGACGAGCGCTTGGAAGCGGAGATGAAAACCAACATCGCGATGCGCTATGAAAACGCGGGCGAGGGAAAATTTAAAGTAAGCGGTCGCGGCGAGCTGCAGATCACGATTTTAGCCGAGAATATGCGCCGCGAGGGCTTTGAGTTTTGCCTCGGGCGCCCGGAAGTTATCATCAAAGAGATCGACGGCATCAAATGCGAGCCTTTCGAGCACCTAGTT
This sequence comes from uncultured Campylobacter sp., assembly GCF_937921625.1. GTDB lineage: Bacteria > Campylobacterota > Campylobacteria > Campylobacterales > Campylobacteraceae > Campylobacter_B. The sequence goes on from NZ_CAKZTI010000054.1 coordinate 101,074, forward strand.
ATCGACGCGCCCGATGATTGCACCGGCACCGTCATCGAAAAACTAGGCCGCAAAAAGGCCGAGATGAAGGTGATGAACCCTACCGGCGATGGGCAAACGCGTATGGAGTTTGAGATCCCGGCGCGCGGTCTTATCGGCTTTCGCTCGCAGTTTTTGACCGATACTCGCGGCGAAGGGGTGATGAATCATAGCTTTTTGGAATTCCGCCCTTTCATCGGCGCGGTCGAGAAGCGACAAAACGGCGCGCTCGTGAGTATGGAAAACGGAGTGGCGCTAGGATACAGTTTGTGGAATCTGCAAGATCGCGGCGTGCTTTTTATCGCTCCGCAGGCGAAGGTTTATCTGGGTATGATCATCGGCGAGCACAGCCGTCCGAACGATCTGGACGTCAATCCGATCAAGGGTAAAAATTTAACCAACGTCCGCGCCAGCGGTAGCGACGATGCGATCAAGCTCGTGCCGCCGCGTGCGCTAAATTTAGAGCGCGCGCTGGAGTGGATCGAGGAGGACGAGCTTGTGGAGGTTACGCCCGTAAATATCCGCGTGCGCAAGCGATACTTAGACCCTACGACGCGCAGACGAATGGCGAAAAAATAGAATTTCAAAATGAAATTTTAAAATTCGGCGTGAAATTTAGCTTTTAAATTTCACGCCTTTTTTATAGGCAAATTTTAAAATTTACGCTGCTAAAATTTTGCTAGGAGAGGCAATGAATCTTGTTTTATTCGACTTTGATGGCACGATCACGCGCGATGATTCGCTGCTCGAGTTCGTCGCCTACGTAGTCGGATTTAAGAAATTTTTTCGCGGGATTTTGGTGCTATCGCCCATTTTAGCGGCGTATAAGCTAGGTCTTGCGAGCAATAATTTTACGCGCAGAAAGCTCTTGGGCTACTTTTTTGCGGGCATGAGCGCCGATAAATTCGATAAAATTTGCAAAAAATACTCCACCACTCACATCGAAGATATCCTAAAACAAAGCGCGATGGACAAGATCGCAAGCTACAAAGCCGCAGGCGATAAAATCGTCATCGTCACTGCCTCGCTCGAAGATTGGCTACGTCCGTGGTGTGACGCACAGGGCTTGGAGCTTTTAGGCACTAAAATACGGCGCAAAGGCGGCATTATCACGGGCGAGATCGAGGGGCATAACTGCTACGGCGCGCAAAAGGTCGCTCGCGTGCGCGCGGCATATGACGTGAGCGCGTTTGATCGCGTTATCGCTTACGGCGACAGCAGAGGCGATCGCGAGATGCTCGAGTTTGCCGATGAGGCGCACTACAAGGTGTTTGAGTAAATTTCTGCGACCACAAAGCTTAAGCGATAGTATCTGCGACGACTGCGCTTTTGCCGTGGGTCAGAATTTAGCTCACGCAGAATTTTATCCTTTTAAATTTATCTCGCTTATCTAGGGGATTTTGTTACAGCATGGATTTTGAAATTCGCAGTGCGGGTAAATTCTAAAATTCCGTCGTGTATAAAATTCTGTTCGTAGCGTAGAATTTTACTTTGAATGGAATAGATATTCTAAAACCGAGCGAGCGTGAGATAAAATTTTAAATTTTAGAATTTTACGAAATTTTGCAGCTACAAAAATTCCAAAATTTGCAGATCGTAAAATTCCACTCGCCGTGTGCGAAGCGGAATTTTGAAATTTCAAAATTCCGCGCCTTAGAATTCTAAGGTCTAAAGCATGTTGTAAATTCCGTCTAGCAGGAAGTATTTTTTATCCGCAGTGCCGCGGTAAAATGGCTCGAAAGTGTCCTCATAAGCCTTTTTGAAAAAGCCCTCTTTGCTTAGCTTAATTAGATCGGCATTGATGAAATCAAGCAGGCTTTGATTGCCTTTTTGCACGCCGACGCCTAAGAATTCCGCCGCGCCTAGGTTTTTAAACGGCACTTCGAGCGTATCGTCTACTACGGCGTAGGCTAGGACGATGATGTTGTCATTGGCGTAGCCGTCGGCTCTGCCGTCCTTCATCATCGCATAGCACTCGGAGGTATTTTTGCAGTAAACTAAATTGCTAAATTTCTCTTTGCGTAGATAGCGCTCGGTCATTGAGCCGTTGGGATTTTTTTCGATTGAAATTCTCATATCACGAACTTGCGCGAAATCCCTTACTTGATCCTCTTTACGCGTTACAATGCCAAAATTTACCGATAGATACGGAAGTGAGAAATCCACCTGCTTCTTACGCTCTTGCGTAATCATAAAGGTGCCGATGACCATATCGACCTTGTTATTTTTCAAAAACGGGATTCTATCGCCTGCGGTTACGGCTACGAACTGCACTTCGCCCTTTTTATCGCCGAAAATGTCTTTGGCGATTGAGCTAGCAAGCTCGATTTCAAAACCCTCAAACTTGCCGTTATTAGACTCGCTTAGCGGCGGACGACCTTCGCGCACGCCTACTCTGATAACCCCTGCCTGCCTGATTTCATCTAGTGTATTTGCAAAAATGCTAGCGTAAAATAAGGCTAAAATAAAAAGTAATCTCATAAAAAGCCCCCTACTTTTTAGTTTTCGGAATAATTATAGCACTATATATTTTAGAGAAAATAAATGCAAGCGGTTTAAAATTTAATTACCGCGCGTATGCAGGTTTGAAATTTAGGGGCAAAGCGGGGATTTAAAATTTTGCAAATTTGCTAAATTTTAAATCCCAAGATTTATTCGTTATGCAAACTGCCTTCGATAAATTTTATATTTTGATTCCTAGCTCGCTTTTATAGCAAATCATAAATTCCATCTAAAAGGAAGTATTTTTTATCCGCCGTGCCGCGGTAAAAAGGCTCAAAGGTATCCTGATAAGCCTTTTTGAAAAAGCCCTCTTTACTTAGTTTTACAAGCTCTGCGTTGATAAAATCAAGTAGCTCCTTATTTCCTTTTTGCACGCCAATACCGATGAAATCGGGCTTGCCGAAGTTTTGAAACGGCACTTCGAGCGTATCGTCCACGACGGCGTAGGCTAGCACCGTGATATTTAGATTGACGTATCCGTCGGCTTTGCCGTCACGGATCATCGCGTAGCATTCGCTTGTACTTTTGCAGTAGCTTACGTTGCTAAATTTCTCTTTTTTGAGATAATTATCTACGGTCGTGCCCTCTTCGGTTATGAGCCTCATATCGCGCAAACGCGATATATCTTTGATGGCGTCCGCTTTGCGAGTTAGTACGCCGAGATTGGTCGAAAAATACGGCATCGAGAAGTCTACATGATTTTTGCGCGCCGAATCGATGACGAAGGTAGCTGCAACTATATCGACTTTATTATTGACTAGATATGAGACGCGATCGGCGGCGCTTAGAGAGACAAACTGCACTTCGTCTTGTTTAGCGCCGAAAATCGCCTTTGCGATCGCATTGGCAAGCTTGATCTCAAAGCCTTCAAATTTACCACCGCTAATCTCGCTAAAAGGCGGTCTGCCGTCTCTGACGCCTACTCTAATGACGCCGCTATTTCTGATCTCTTGCAGCGTGTTTGCAAAAAGCCCTGCACAAAGCAAGATCAAAGTAAAAAGTAGTTTCATTTGCCGCTCCTTTGTTTAGGTTATTTACGGCTAATTCTAGCGAAATTAAAATCAAAAGGCGCTTTTTTGGGCTAAATTTATTTGTCGTTTGCTTTTTATGAAATTTCAAGACGCCGTTAAATTTAGCCTTAGATTTGATATAATCGGGCAAAATTTAAGCGAGGGCGATATGAAAAATTTTATCTTTTTGTGGCTTTTGCTTGCAGGCTGCGTTTTCGGCGGCGCTAAGGATGACCCGAGAGTTTCTGCTTCACAGCAAGCAGAGTCAAATTTATCGCAGCCAAATTTTGAAATTTTTTACGATGAAAATGCTAGCGATGCGCAGATAGATGCGGGCTTGGACGCGCTTTTGGAATTCGCGGCGCAAAACAGGGGCAGGATCGACGAGGATTTCGGGGAGTTTAAAGATAGAATTTTCACTGCTTTCATTTTTAATCCGAAGGTGCTGCGAAATTCAAAATTTGACTTCGAGCGGATAGAAAAAATCCTTAAATTTAAACCAAATCTCAATTACGGCGGAGACGGCGGTTTTTTCTCGCCGCTAAAGCTCGCGATCTTTTTCGGCTCGAAATTTAGCGGCGAGACGGCAAAGCTTTATCACTTTGATAGCGCCGATGCGATGCGGCTTTTAGAGCTTTTGGTGCAAAACGGCGCGAACGTCAAGGCTAGCGGGCTGCTGCGAGATGCCGCGGCAAACGATAATTTCGAGGCATTTAAGTTTTTGATCGCAAACGGCGCGCGAGATACGAAAGACGTGGTCGGCTCGGTTGCGGGCAGCGAATTAATATTTTTAAGCGATAACAACGTTTCTATTCTCGGATATAAGGAGGCGCTGCCGCTTGCCGCGAGGGAGTTTGCCGCGGGCGCCAAATTTAAAGAATTCCGTGACGGGAGATTACGCTATGTGGAGGAAATTTTAAAATTTCAAAGCTTTGCGAGCATCGATAAAAAGGAGATCGAAACACTTATCAAAGTAGCTGTGGTGCTGGATGACGAGATGACGGCGAAATTTCTGCTCTCGCACGGTCTGTGCGAGCAGAAAGAGCTTTGCGAGTTTCTAAAAGCGCAGGCGAAAACTTACGACGCTGTAAAAATTTCTAAAATTTTAAGCTGCAAAGAAAAGTAAATTTTAAAATTTGAGCAGCTATGGCGGTGCAAAGCAGATAAATTCGCTATTATAATTGCGCCAGTCGCAGCCGCTCTACTTTGTCATTTAACGCGAGCGAAAAAGCAAAATTTGTTCCGCCTAACCTACCCTCCTCCGCTTATCAAACAGCTCGCTATTAAGTTCATTCGAGATAAATTTTAATGTATTTGCCAGACAGCGCGGCGGCGAAGGTAAATTTTAAAATTTAGCCGCTCGCTACTAAAATTTCAAGGTTGCTTTCAGCTTTAGTGTGCCGCAAAAGCGCACTATATATTGTGTTCAGACACAATCAAATAGCTTGTAAGACGCGAGCTTTTCAAATAGTCTTGCATTAAATTTACATCTGCCACGCGAATTCAAACTATAAAATTTTAATTCTATTTCCTTTTAATTTCACGATCTTTTTGTCATTTACGAGCTTCGTAATCGCCTGAGAGACGTTTTGGCGAGGCGCTCCGAGCAGGCTTGCCAGCGTCATTATATTAAAGGGAAGCTCCACGATCTTATCTGCGTTTGCGATGCGATTTAAAAAATTTAAAATCCGCGTCTGGATTTTTGCAAAGACGATCTCTTTAATTAAAATTCGCTGCGAGTAGATATTTTTGATAAGCGCGTTTATGATCGAGCTTGCAAACTCGTCTCCAAGCAGCCCAAAAAGCTCCGAGATGTTGATCTGCAGCGTCTCGCAGTCGCTTAAAATTTCAAGGCTAGTATTTTTATCCAAGCAGACGTAGGCGCCGCTTTTTACGAAGCTAAAGATAAATTCCTTGCCGTTTTCGTAGCAGTTTAGCTTCGCCCTGCCACGCAGCAGAATGATAAATTTAAACTTCTGCGCGTAGATCACGTCGCCGCGCGCATAGCTCTCGCGCCTAAATTTAGCAATCCGCTCCCTGCTTAAAAAGTCGAATTTCTCGCTGTAATCGTTATTTAGTCTATCTATCATAGCAGCTCTTTGCATAAAATTTCACGTAAATTTTACTTAAAAAGGATAAATTCGTCGCAATCGCGACAAATTTAAATTTATCTTTGATTTATAATTCGCGTTAAAGACAACCCAGAAAGGATACTTTATGAGGAAAATTTTTATCTCATTTATCTGTGCGTGTTCGCTTTTCGGCGGAGAGGTGATCTCTAAAACCGCTACGATCTCGCAAGACGGCAAAGCAATCGGCGAGGCTGAAATTTTAACGCCGATCGAGGTAATATCCAGCGATGGCGGCGTTGCCAAGATTAAAATTAAAGGCGTCGTGAGCGAAAACTATCAGCTTCAAATCCAAAAAAATATGAAAGAGGCTGAAATTTACGCGATTTTTACGAACGAAGTCGAAGCAAATTTTAAAAAGGGCAAAAAGCTCGAGGACGATTACGGCGAGGTTTGGTACGAAGTCGAGGGAGTTTATGAGATCAGTTCGGATGCCGTAGCTAAGGACGCTAAGGCGCTTTATGCGGAGGCAAAGACGAACTACGAGCAGATCTGCTCAGCGTGTCACCGCCTGCATGAGCCAAAGAGCTTCACGGCAAATCAGTGGCCTGCAAATTTACAAGAGATGATCAATGCAAACTACGTAGCGCTCGAGGGCGACGAGCTAAATTTGATCATAAAATATCTACAACACAACGCAAAAAAACCTGAATGATAAAGGAGATCAGATGAAAAGGCGAGACTTTTTAAAGGCAGGGATTTTAGGCGCAAGCGCAGCAAGTGCTAGCAGGATTGAGGGAGTAACGCAGACGATTTTTGATAACAAAAAGGTATTCGGCGCGAATAGATTCGGCACTTTTTGGCTAAATTTAAACTCATCGCAGATAGTTTCGGTAAGCGATTTTGAGGGCGATAAATTTCCAAACACGATGAATTACAGCCTACCTGATTCCGTGCAGAACGAAAACCGCGTGCTATATCCGATGGTGCGCAAAAGCTATTTAAAGGCAAAAGGCGCGGCAAAGAGCGAACTGCGCGGTAAAGAGGAGTTCGTACGCGTTAGCTGGGACGTAGCGCTTGATCTAGCCGCAAAGGCTTTGAAAGAAAATTTCGACAAATACGGCGCCGAGGCGATCTACGGCGAGTGCTACTGGTGGGGCGGCAGCGGCAAGATCGGCTGGGGACGCACCGTAGCGCACCGAATGCTTAAAATTTTAGGCGGCTACGTAGAGGAAAGCGGCGATTACTCCACCGGTGCGGGGCTTGTTATAATGCCTCACGTGCTTGGCTCAAGCGCCGTTTATGACGCGCCTACTACGTGGAAAGCGATCGTCAAAAACGCTAAAAACGTCGTATTTTGGGCGACCGATCCTGCGGTAACCAATCAAATTTCATCCATTCCGCCTACGCACGACGGCTACATCGGCATGCAAGAGCTTAAAAAATCGGGAATCAAAACCTACAGCGTAAACGTGATGAGAAACGACACCGCGCGCTACTTCGGCAGCGAAGATATCATCGTGCGCCCGAATACCGACACCGCGCTCATCATCGGTATGTGCCATTATCTGTTTACGAACAACCTCTACGACGAGGAATTTATCAAAAAATACACGGTCGGATTTAATAAATTTAAAGACTACTTCCTCGGCACGCAAGATAAAGTCGTAAAAGACATCGAGTGGGCGAGCAAAATTTGCGGCGTACCTGCGGGCACGATAGCGCAGTTTGCGACGCGCCTGGCTAAAGAGCCTACGACCGTGCTGATCGGCCGCGCGCTACAAAGAGCCGACCACGGCGAGCAGCCTTTTTGGGCGCTAGTGGTGCTAAACGCGATGCTAGGACACGTGGGTAAAGAGGGGCTAGGATTTGAGTTTAGCCTAGGATACGACTCCGCGGGCGCTACGGACAAGATCGCTCCGGTGCTAAAAGGCCTAAGCACTCGCATCGACGAGAAATACGAAAACGTAGACGGCGCGCCGTGGAAAACGACTAAAAACATCACCATCCCGTCCTCTCGCAGCATCGAGGCGCTAGAGCATCCGGGCAAAGAGATCGACTACGACGGCACTAAGATCAAGCTGCCGCACATGAGAGTGGCATACATGGCTTCAGGCTCGATGTTTACGCGCCATCAGGATGTAAACAACATCGTAAAACAGTGGCGTAAATTTGACACCGTTATCACCGCCGAGCCATACTGGACTAGCACCGCAAAATTTAGCGACATCGTGCTGCCGGTAGCTATCGAGGTCGAGAGAAACGACATCAACCAAACGGGCTCTACGGGCGAATACATCGTGGCATATAAACCTGCGATAGAGCCGATGGGCGAGAGCAAGAGCGACTTTTGGATCTGCGAGCAAATCTGCAAACGCTGGGGTAGAGGCGAGGTATTTAGCGAGGGCAAGGACGAGCTAGGCTGGATGAAGGAATTCTACGCCGACGCGGCCGAGCAGGCTAAGGGGCTAAGCTTAACCATGCCTAGCTTTGAGGAATTTTATGAAAAAGGCTACGTGAGGTTTGAAAAGGACAACACCGAAACCGAGCTATACACGCGTCTAGCGGCCTTCCGCGAAAATCCGGCCAAAAACCGCCTAGGCACTCCGTCGGGTAAGATAGAGATCTACTCGCCGACGATAGCGAAGATGAACTACGCCGACTGCCCGCCGATGCCTACGTGGATCGAGCCAAAAGAGTGGCTAGGCAACGCTAGCAAAAAGTACCCGCTACACGTCGTTAGCCCGCACTCTCGCTACCGCCTGCACAGCCAGCTAAACAACTCTATCATTAGAAATTTCGCCGAAGTTAGCGGTAGAGAGCCGGTTTTAATCAATCCAAAAGACGCCAAAGAGCGCGGCCTAGCCACGGGCGACGTCGCGCGCGTATTTAACGACCGCGGCGAGATACTAGCGGGCGTACTAGTCACCGACATCGTGCCTGAGCGCGTCGTAGCTATCTGCGAGGGCGCGTGGTACGACCCTGAAAAATGGGGCGAAAAGAGCCTCTGCCAGCACGGTTGCGTAAACGTGCTAACTTTTGACAAAGGCACGTCAAGTCTCGCGCAGAGCAACTCGGCTCACACCGTGCTAGCCCAAATCGAGAAATTTAAGGGGGAGATTAAACCTATACAAGCGTTTAGTAAACCTAAAATCCTACAAAGTATTTAACGCGTCGTCTCGCGAGTGCTTTTGAGAGAGATTTGAAATTTTAAGTCTGCGGCAGACTACTTGTCTAGCCTTGACTTAAAATTTCTGCACAACTCTCAAAATCATCTCGCGATACTTCCGCTTGTCTTTTCGCGCTCAGATTTGCAATTTATTGAATTTGGGCGTAAATTTTGCACAGACTAAAAACTCTGCTAAAATTCGCTCAAATTTAATCCAAAGGCCGCGCCGTGCAAATTCCGAATTTGATCCAAAATTTTATCCGCAAACGCATCGTTTCAGAGTCCGTTTTGCTGCCGTTTTTCTATCCTGACGAGGGCGAGTTTGAGAGTTTTCAGGAGGGATATAGGCTCGCTAGCCGCAAAACTGGCGAGGAGCTTGCGGACGATACGCCCGGACAGTGGCGAAAGAGCTGGCGGGTCATCGCGCGTAACGGCATGGACGATCCGTTTTTTGTGGATTTTGCCCTCGGGGACGCCTCGCCCGTGTATTTTGCCTATCACGGCGCGGGCTCGTGGAAGCCGATAAAGGTAGCGGACGACATCGTTAAATTTGAAGAAATTTTAACCGCCCTTGCCGCGCTTAAAAAACCCTGCTCGCTTGATGCGATCGCGCCGCTTACTGATTTAAACAACGAATTTTACCGCGAGCTGGCGGACGATTACGCGCGGAAAGATGAAGCGCGCGCGGAGCCCGAATATAAATATTTCAGCGTTTTCATCGAAGACTTGGGTGCCGATGAGGTAAAAACGCTAGTGTTTTTAAAGAAATTTTTTGACGACGAGAGCTTTGCGGCGACAAAAGATAGGACGCAAAATTTGCCGCTTTGCGTATTTAACGGCATAGAGGAGCTGGCACTGCCGTTGCAAGATAAGCTTGCCTCGCTCGGAGTTAAATTTCACGTCCGCGAGATAACTTTTAGCGAACTTATCGCCCGTCATGGCTAATTTATCCAAATTTCGCTATCATACGCCGCATTTTTTAAAAAGGATAAATATGAAAAAATCACTGCTTTTCGTCGCGCTTTGCGCTTTTGCCGGACAGCTTGCGGCTGCTGAGATGCCTGCTGCTTGCGAGGAGTACAAAAAGGTTTCTTACGAGTTCATCGACGCGATGGAAAAACAAGCCAAAGCTCAGGGCAATAAGGAATTTAGTGCGGAGGCGACGAAAAAAGAGTTTGAGGCCGACTACGCTAGCATAAAAAAGCTAAGCAAGGAGGAGCAAGAAGTCGCTTGCCATAAGGGCACGGCCGAGGTTAAAGAGATTACGAATATGCTAAAATCAAGCGGATTGCTAAAATAATTCGCTTTTTTGGCTAGGATAGGCTAGGCGACGCAAATCTCGCAAAATACCGCGGTTAAGCGTCGCTACGCCTCATCTAAATTTGTGCTTAAGAAAGCTAAATTTGCCGCTTGGTTTAAATTAAACGCGGCGACAAACGTCTCAAATCCGAGTTAAAGCAAATAGCGCGATATTTTAGCTCTTAAATTTAGCGTCTTTTGCGCCGAATTTACGCTAAAATCTCACTTCTGCGCCGTAAAAATCTCTCCGCTAAATATCGCTTTTGCCGTGTAAAAGCCCACGATACCTATAAAAACGCATAAGATGGCAAAACCCGCCGCCCCCGCAAACAAGAAAAATTTGATCCCGCTAAACTCAAACGCTCGCAAAAATGCGATGCTAGCCGCAGCCGTCGGGAAGGTAAACGCCCACCACGAGAGGAAAAATTTAAGCCGCAAAAAGCTTTTAAACATAAAAAGGATGAGAAGCGCGAAAAATAGCGTGATGTAGAGCATGATCTTCGCCGTGACGTCAAAGCTGCCGGTGAGCTTGACGTAGTCCAAAAACGCCATCGCAGGCGGCGCGATCACGATAAAAAGCGTCGGGATAAATTTCTGCGGCATCTGATCGTGAAAGATGATGCGGTAAAACAAAACCGCAAAGAGCACGGGCCAAAAAAATATCCCGATCGCAAAGTAATACCACGCAAGCTCGTTTGTGGCGGGCGCGGCTAGCGGGACGAAGAGATTGCCCACGATCGGGATGAACCACGCGGGGTTTGAGTGTGCGATCTGGACGTTATTTTTGATCCAAAAAGACACGACGTGCAGCGTAATAAAGGTCTGAAACGCGACGCCCACGCAAAAAAGCGCGTCATAAACTGGCGCGAAATTCCGCCAGAGCGAAGCGACTAGCAGCGTGCCGATCGAAAATGCGGCGAAAAAATTTACGCGCACCGGGTGGAAAAACTCTGCCTTGCAAGCCTGCGGGTATCTGATTAGTTTTGCCACGTAACAAGCGCAGATGAGCGCGTACGCTAGGCTCGCCGCGCCGCGTAAAATCTCAAAAACCGCGCCTGAGATATCAAATATCAAATTTAGCCGCTCGTATGCGAGAGCCAGTCCGCCAAGCCCCATAACTACGGTGTAAAACATGATCGGAAAGTGCTGCAGCCAGCTTG
>NZ_CAKZTI010000055.1 GCF_937921625.1 uncultured Campylobacter sp.
CAAGGAGAAAACTCATGGTAACAATGAGAGATTTGCTAGAGTGCGGCGTTCATTTTGGACACCAAACACGCAGATGGAATCCGAAGATGAAAAAATTCATTTTCGGCGAGAGAAAAGGTATCTACATCATAGATCTACAAAAAACTATCCGCTACTTTCGCTACACTTATAATATCGTGCGCGACGCGGCTGCCGAGGGCAAGACGATACTTTTCGTAGGCACCAAAAAACAAGCCGGCGCGACGCTAAAAGAGTACGCCGAGAAGTGCGGCATGCCTTATGTGAGCCACAGATGGCTAGGCGGCATGCTGACGAATTTTTCCACTATCAAGCAATCGATCCGCAAGCTCGAAGTAATCGAGACCATGGAAGAGGATGGCTCGATAAATTTACTAACCAAAAAAGAGGCGCTAATGCTTCGCCGCAAAAAAGAGAAGCTTGAGCTTTATCTAGGCGGCATTCGCAATATGAAGGGCTTGCCTGATATGATCTTCGTCATCGACGTTGTAAAAGAAAAGATCGCCGTAGCGGAAGCTAACCGCCTAAAAATGCCGGTTATCGCGCCTTTGGATACAAACTGCGATCCGGACGTAGTCGATTTCCCGATACCTGGCAACGACGATGCGATCCGCTCGGTTCAGCTTTTCTGCCAAGAGATGGCTGAGGCGATCAACGAAGGCAAGGCACTTCGCGATCAAGACGCAAGCGAGGATGTCGAGCAGAGCAAAGCCGTCAGCGACGAGGAGAAAGAGGAAGTCGTAGCTGAGGCGATGAGCGAAGAGGATTTTGACGTAAGCGAGGACGAAGAGTAATGGAAATCAGCGCGCAAATGGTAAAAGAGCTCCGCGAAAGCACCGGAGCGGGGATGATGGATTGCAAAAAGGCTTTGGTTGAAACAGACGGCGATATGGACAAGGCCGTCGATCTGCTTCGCGAAAAGGGCCTCGGAAAGGCTGCTAAAAAAGCCGACCGCCTAGCTAGCGAGGGTCTAGTGAGCGTCGAAGTGGGCGCGGATCATAAGATCGCCACGATAAGCGAGATAAATTCCGAAACCGACTTCGTGGCTAAAAATCAAAATTTTATAAATTTAGTTAAAAATACTACTCTACATATCCAAAGCAATGGCATTAGCAGCATTGATGAGCTAAATTCCAGCGTCATCGACGGCGTTAAATTCGATGAGCATCTAAAAAGCCAGATCGCTACGATCGGCGAAAATTTAGTCGTTAGAAGATTTGAGACGATTAAGGCAGGCGCAAACGGCGTGGTAAACGGCTACCTGCACTCAAATGGTCGCGTAGGCGTCATCATCGCCGCAGCTTGCGACAGTGAGCGGACTGCAGAGGGTGCGAAGGAGCTTATAAAAAATCTCTGCATGCATGCAGCCGCGATGAAACCTCAGGTTATCAGCTATAAAGAGCTTGATCCCGATTTTATCGAAAAAGAATTCTTAGCTCTTAAAGGCGAGTTTGAGAAGGAAAATGAGGAGTTTGTGCGCTTAGGTAAGCCCCTTCATAAGATCCCGCAGTTTGGCTCGCGCGCGCATCTAACGGACGAAATTTTAGCCAAAGAGATAGAAGTTTTAAAAGATGAGCTTCGCAAGCAAAATAAACCTGAAAAAATTTGGGATAAAATTTTACCGGGCCAGATCGATCGCTTCATCGCCGACAATACTCAGATCGATCAGCGCCTCACTCTGCTAGGGCAATTTTACGTCATGGACGATAAAAAAACCGTCGAGCAGGTGATCGAGGAAGAAGCTAAAAAACTAGGCGGCAAGATCGAGATCGTAAAATACGTCCGCTTCGAAGTGGGCGAAGGTCTAGAGAAAAAGAGCGAAGACTTCGCAGCTGAAGTAGCGGCTCAAATCGGATAAATATGGAACTTCTAAAGGGCGTAAATCTTACTCACGCGTATGATTATACGCTCTTTGAAAATGTAAGCTTAAGCGTTGGGGAGGGCGAGAGTATTGCTATTTTAGGCGTTAGCGGCTGCGGCAAATCGACTCTGCTTCATATTCTATGCACGCTTTTAAAGCCGAACTCGGGCGAAGTGATCTACGGCGGGCGCAGTATTTACGAGCTAAGCTCCGATGAGAGGCTTAAAATTCGCCGCAACGACTTCGGCATAATATTTCAATCTCACTACCTTTTTAAGGGCTTTTCCTCTGGCGAAAATATTGAACTTGCCGCCAAACTTACGAATAACGCGATAGATCAGAAAATTTTAAAAAAGCTTAAGATAGAAAACACGCTTGCTCAAGGTGTGGGCGAGCTTAGCGGCGGACAGCAGCAGCGCGTGAGCATCGCTCGCATACTTTGCAAAAAGCCGCGCATAATCTTCGCCGACGAGCCTACAGGAAATTTAGACAAAGATACCGCAAACGAGGTCATGAGCGTGATTTTTGATTACGTAAAATCCAGCCGTGGCGCGCTCGTGCTCGTGACCCACGATGAGAATTTAGCGCAAAAATGCTGCAAAGTTTATCGCCTAAATAACCGAAATTTAGCGCAAATATAAGCAATTAATAACCAAAAATATCTTACAATAGTCCAAATTCTTTCTAAAAGGTCATAAATGAAAATTCTACTTGACAATCACAATGAGCAGGTTGCAAGTGTCGTAAATATTTGCTGCGAGCGCATCGGTGCGGACCTAGTAGCATATAGTGCAGACGAGAGTGAATATGATTTGACGATAAAAAATTATGAAGATGGCGATGATATTTCAAAATTTGATCTTAATAAAACGCTGTTTCTGACGCCTAAGAATGTCTCGGCCTCAGGAGCGCGATACACCCTTACCAAGCCTTTTTCGCCGCTTGAGCTCATCACGTTTATCAGCGAGTTTTCGGTTCAAAACATGAGCGTGCAGGCGAAAGAAAAAATGGCGAAAGAATTTGCTGATGCAAGCTCTGTGATGAAAGAGATCGATGCGATTGATCAGGCAAATTCCGCTTCGGGTAGTAATTTTGAAGAGCTTGTGGATAGCTTTTATGACTCCGGCAAAGATATACCGCTTTCGCAGCTGGCAAACGATATAGCGCCCGAGATTGCAGATGATGTGCCGCTTTCGCAGTTGGTAGGTGATATGCCGCGCACGGACGAGATCGCAGATGATATTCCGCTCTCGCAGCTTGCAGATGAAGCGGCTCTTGCGGACACCATCGCCGATGACACGCCGCTTAACGCCGTCGCAGAAAAGATTGCGGATAATATCGCAGACGATATGCCTCTAAACTTAGCTGCTAGCGATATCCCTGAGGATGTGCCGCTAAATAGTATCGGCACAAGCGAACCCGCCGAAAGTAATCACGCGCCTCAAGATGAAATTTCGCTCGCAAAGGATGACGCTCCGATAGCTTTAGCAGCGCTAGATGATGAAAATCCTAAGAATTTCAAAACAGATAAATCGCAGACAGAAGATGAAATTCCTGCCACACGGGCAAGCGAAACTCTACCGCTTGCGCAGCAAGACGAGCCGCAAAGAGCTGGCAGCTCTAATGAAGCTGCTGTTGAAAAAAGGGTAGACGCTGCGCCTAATCTAGAGGAAGCGAAAGACTCTGCGGACGTTACGCTTGAACAGCATGAGTCAGACGGCTCATTTGCCTATAAAACAGATGAAAAAAATTCTGCCTCGCAAGTAGTGCAAGATGCAGCCGGCGCGCCTGTTAACAGCGGATTTGATATGGATTTTTCCAGGCTTTTCGATAGTGCCGGCATGCCCGTGGAGGAGTTTGGAGGATATGATAATTTTGCCGCGGCTGCGTTTGCTTCTGATGAAAAAGAGGATAAAAGATCTGCGCATGATAAAAATAAAGCGGCTACGGATTTTCAAAAAACGCAAATTTCGTCTCAATACGAGGTCGCTTCAGATACGCCGATTGCGTTAGCGGGTGCGGGCGATATACCTCGTGAAAATCTTTATAACGCCGTTCCGTTTCAAAGCATGGAATTTACTGGCGGACTTGCACAGAATACGCCTAATGAAGCATGGAATTCAATTGGCGCAAATTTTGTGGCTTCTACGAATTTCGCAGCTTCTGCAAATTCTAGCAATACCGGGATTATAAATTCTACTCCTGCGCCAAATTTTTCGGAGCTAAACTTGCCGCACATATTAGATGCCTCAGATTTACCGAAGCAAAGAGAACAAGCTGATAGCGTTGCTAGCGGGTTTGCGGACGGATTTTTGCGCGCTATGGAGGGCGATTTTGCAAACTCTGCGGATAGCGAGCAATTTAAGTCCGGTAAACCCGCAAAGAGCGCCGCGCAGCAGATAAAATTTAATGCTTCAAAGCCTTCGGAGCGCACAGAATTTAAAGCGTATAAATTCGGCGCGTCCGAGCAGGCAAATGAGATAAAATTTGGCGCGCAGTCTACGCCGAATGAGCTTGCTGCTTCGGCTGCGGCGGAGTTTGCCAGCCTTATGGCAAGCGAGTTAGAGCCTAGCGCCAAAAGCGAGCCGCTGCGTAACGAGCACGGTAAAAAACCAAGCGCCGAGGAGCTGAAAACCAAGTTGCGCGATGATCTAGAAGCGGGCATCGCAAACACGATCGAGAAATTTGCAGGCAGCAAGGACGCTAAAGACGCGCTGAAGGACTTTAAGATCAATATAGACATATCGTTTGGAGATAGATAGTGAAAGGCAAAATTTTGCTCGTCTCCGGTCCTAGCGGTAGCGGCAAAAGCACCCTTATCAAGCGCCTTATCGCGGAATTCGGCGGGCAGATATACTTTTCGATCTCCTCTACGACGCGCGAAATGCGTGCGGGCGAAGCGGACGGCGTAAATTATCATTTCATAAGCGAGGGCGAGTTTCGCGCAGGCATCGAGCGCGGAGAGTTTTTAGAGTGGGCGTTGGTCCACGGCAAATACTACGGTACTTCGCTAAAGGCCGCTACGAGCGAGCTTGAGCGGGGTAAGATCGTGATTTTTGACATCGATGTGCAAGGATATGAGATCGTGCGCAGCAAAGTGCCTAAAAGCGAGCTTACTAGTGTATTTATTACTACGCCGAGCTTGTCGGAGCTTAGGGATAGGTTGCGCGCTCGCGGCGATAATGATCCTGCCGATATTGCTTTACGCCTTCAAAACGCGCAAGAGGAGATGGAGCGCCTAGGTGAGTATGATTATTTTATAATAAACGACCGCCTGGAAGCGGCGTATGAGAATTTAAGATCAATCTACAAAACTATCAAACTAGAAACGGCGAGCCGCGACATAGGCAAGCTAATCGAAATTTGGAAAATTTAAAGGAGAAAAAAATGGGCGTAAGCGTTCAACAACTGCTAATTATCTTAGCGATTATCGTGTTACTTTTCGGAGCTAAAAAAATCCCCGAGCTTGCAAAGGGCGTAGGTAAGGGCATTAAGACCTTCAAAAAAGAGATGGAGGACGATACGCCTGAGAAGGTCGAGAAAAAGGCAGAGGAAGAGATCAAAGACGCCGAAATCAGCGATACTAAAAAGGCGTAAAGGATTTGAAAAATTTAGTCTTAAATGAAATTTTTAAAATTTTATCTCGCAAAGTCGTTTTAGAAAGACCCAAAGATAAAAGTTTGGCTCATTACGCCTCGCCCGAGGCTTTTGCGCTGGCTAAGGAGCTGCGAAAGGCGCCTAAGCTCATCGCCGAGGAGCTTGCGGCTAAATTTAAAGATAGCGAAATTCTAAGCGCCACGGCGGTAAACGGCTATCTAAATTTTCATCTAAAGCCCGCCGTGTTGGGCGCTCTTGCTGAAAATGCTCTTAGCTTGGGCGGCGATTTTGCGAAAAACGACGCCGAGCTTGGACGTGGAATTTTACCAGTTTCGGAAAAGCTTTGCGCGAGCGAGCCTGCTAGCAAAGGTTACGCTGCAAATCTAGCTGCGAGAGGCAACGACACCGCTAAATCGCGGAATTCCGCCACTAGGCAAAATTTTATTTCGCAGAATTCCGAAGAGGCGTCAAATTCCCTCGCAGCATCAAATTGCGATGAGGCGCAGAATTTCACCGCTATGCCGCAAAAAATTCTGCTCGAATACATCAGCGCCAATCCGACCGGTCCGCTTCATATCGGGCACGTGCGCGGCGCCGTTTACGGCGATACGTTCGCGCGCATCGGAGGCTATCTGGGGCACCGCGTCGATACCGAGTATTACATCAACGACGCGGGCAATCAGATTGAGCTTTTGGGCACTTCGATCGCGCTTCGTGCGCGCGAGCTTGCGGGCGAGGACGTGAGCTATCCCGAGAAATACTATCGTGGCGAGTATATTGACGAGATCATCCCTCTTGCGCGCGCCCAATTCGGCGATGAAATTTTCCGCGACGAATCGCGCGTTTTGATCCTCGCGGAGTTTGCTAAAGACGAAGTGCTAAAAATCATACAAAAAGATCTCGCAGACGCCGGCATCCATATCCAAAACTGGGCTAGCGAAAAGAGCCTCTACGGCGAGCTTGAGCCTACGATTAAAAAGCTTGAGCGCAGCGGCAAGATGTATGAGGCGGAGGGCAAAATTTGGATCCGCTCATCGCAGCTCGGCGACGAAAAGGATCGCGTCGTCATCCGCGAGGATGCGCGCCCTACCTATCTCGCGGGCGATATCGTCTATCACAACAACAAATTTGAGCGCGGATATGAGCGCTGCATCAACATCTGGGGCGCCGATCACCACGGCTACATCGCGCGCCTAAAGGCCGCCGTGCATTTTCTGGGCTACGACGAAAGCAGGCTCGAGATCATCCTAATGCAGATGGTAAATTTGCTCAAAGACGGGCAGACCTACAAGATGAGCAAGCGCGCGGGCAACGCGATTTTGATGAGCGACGTGCTCGCTGCGATCGGCAGGGATGCTATGCGATTTATCTTCATCAGTAAAAAGGGCGAGACGCCGCTTGAGTTTGACGTGGACGAGCTTGCGCGCGAGGACAGCAGCAATCCGATCTTTTACATCAACTACGCCCATGCGCGGGTCAATCAAATTTTTACCAAAGCGGGCAAACGCGAGGCGGACGTCTTGGGCGCGGACTTCTGCACGCTGGATGAAGCGGGGCTCGGCCTAGCTTTTGCGGCGCTTGGTTTGAATGAAATTTTAAACGACGCATTTAATTCGCGCGGCTTACAGAAGCTGCCCGATTTCCTGAAGGCGCTCGCGGCGGACTTTCACAAATACTACAACGAAAACCGCGTCGTAGGTAGCGAGAACGAGGATGCGAAGCTCAAGCTGTTCGCGCTCGTGGCGCTTAGTATTCGCACGGCGTTTGCCCTGATGGGCCTAAGCACGAAAGAGAAGATGTAGGCTCATATCAGTTGATTTTATATTAATTTCACTCAAATCGTGTCTTGATACGAAATCTTTTCCGTTTGTGTTTTT
This sequence comes from uncultured Campylobacter sp., assembly GCF_937921625.1. GTDB lineage: Bacteria > Campylobacterota > Campylobacteria > Campylobacterales > Campylobacteraceae > Campylobacter_B. The sequence goes on from NZ_CAKZTI010000055.1 coordinate 7,354, forward strand.
CTGCAATAAGCATAAAGTTGCTGGCAAATTTTAATGGATATGAGTGGATAATTTAAGGATTAGATATGAGAAAGACAATTAGCATCGTAGCTCTTGTCATTGCCGTTTGCGTTTTAATTAAAATTCTTTTTCCTACGCCGATTTTATCGTTAAAATGCCATTTTGACGACAATAAAAGCTGCGTGGAGCTAGGGCGAGATAAACAATCAAGAGGTGATTATGAAAGCTCAAGGACAATATTCGCAAAAGCATGTGATTTAGGAGATATCGATAGTTGCTTTGAAGTAGGTATCTTGTATGATAACGGCGATAAAGTAGATGCTATAAAAGCAAGCGAATTTTATTTGAAATCATGCGAGAAAAGTAAAGCAGCAAGTTGCCACAAGCTAGGAAATTTATACCAAAAAGGTCTCCTAAAGAAGGATTATAAAAAAGCGGTAAAATTTTATGAAAAAGCATGTGATTTAGGCTATGGCAAAAGTTGCCACAACGGTGGAAGTGTATACATTATGGGCGGTTTTGGACTAGAAGTAGATCACGAAAAGGCGTTTGAGCTTTTTAAAAAAGGCTGTGAACATGGCTTACCCGATAGCTGCTATAACGTCGCATTTTCATATCAGCAAGGCGACGGGACGCAGATGAACTATGATAAAGCTATAGAATTTTACACGAAAGCCTGCGATTTAGGCTTTTCCTATGCTTGCGGTAATCTCGGAGTTTTGTACGTTGGCGGTAGTCAGAATGTAAAGCAAGATCTCCGCAAGGCGTTAGACTATTTTGTGAGGGCTTGTGACTTAGGGAATGAAAAAATTTGTGAAAAGCTTCAATGGATAAAAGACACGATTTCAATAGATCAACCGCAAAATTAAAATTTTACTTCATCATTGGCACAAAAGACGGTTGAGCAGGTTGATATACTTTAAATTTAATGCGCTAAACTTTACGAGTCGGCTTGAACTGTGGCGCTTGTTGGTGTGGTTTAAATTTTAACGTCTTGTTTGCAATAAACTGTAGGTTCGCTGGTGCGTTATTTAAAATTTGTGCATCGCTGCAAAAAGGATAGATATGAGAAAGATCATTGACATAACGGCGCTTTTGATCGCCGTTTGCATCTTGATTATGGTGCTTTTTTTGCCGTCGCCCGTTTTATCGTTTAAATGCTACCGCGGCGACGGCGTAAGCTGCGCGCAGCTGGGGCGCGACAAACTCTCCCGCGGAGATTACGAAGGCGCCAGGCTCGCTCTTGCTAAGGCTTGCGAGGCGGGCGAGAAAGATAGCTGCTTTGATTTGGGGGCCCTATACGACGGCGAGGGCAATGCGACGCAAGCGGGAGTATTTTATGACACAGCCTGCGATAAAAACGTCGCCGTAGCCTGCCACAAGCTAGGCAACCTATATCAGCGAGGGCGCCTGAGTAGGGACTTCGTTGCGGCAGCTCGGCACTATGTCAAGGCTTGCGATTTAGGCTATGCCAAGAGCTGCCACAATGCGGGCGTAGTCTATTTCACGGGCGGTTTTGGGCTCGCGGCGGATCCGGCAAAGGCGGTGAGCTTTTTCGAGCGAGGTTGTGACGGCGGGCTAGTGGATAGCTGCTATAATGCCGGCGTTGCATATGATAAGGGTCTCGGCGCGCCGCAGAATCGAGACAAGGCGGAGAAGCTTTACACCAAATCCTGCGAGCTGGGCTACGGCGATGCCTGCAATAATTTAGGCTATTTGTATGTGATCAAGGGGGATCTGCGCGGATTTTCCAAGGGGCTCGGATGCGTCAAAAAGGGCTGCGACGCGGGCAATAAAAAATCCTGCCAGCTCTACGAATTCATGAAAAACGAAATTTTAAAGAAGTAGGCGCTTGGTAGCCCGGCGCACATTTGCCGATTTGCACTGCCTGCCGTGCACGCCACCTGTTTTGTATTGCTCGCCGTGCACCGTTTGTAGTATGGCGTCTATTTTGCGCTATCCGCCTTTCACTACCTGTTTGTGCTGCTCGTCGCGCGGTATTGGTTTTTGCGATGGGCTTGCCTGCGATATTGCTGCGGCGGATTTGGAGCTTTTACGGCACGTGGAATTTCGCCGCGATTTTGCGACGTGCGAAATTCGGCAAGGTCCAGATAGCCCGCACATATGGCTTGCTAAATTTAGCGGCAGAGCTTTATTTGGAATTCTATTGCTATAAAATTTTTAAGGCTTAGTTCTAAATTTAGGGTTTGCAGAGTTTTAACTTTAAAATTTTATGGGCAGTGCTGCAAGCAAGGTATAAATTTAGATTTTAAAATTTTACGGCGCGGAATTTAGCGCGGAAGCAAAGCGCAAAGCTGTTTGAGGAGACAAGTTGGAATATGAGATCACGGGCGAGGTTCGAAATCTCCGTGTCCACGCTGCAAGAGGAAATAGCAAAATTTGGATATTTTTCGAGATAGACGGCGTGAAACTGCGCGGCGAGTTTAACGATATCCCCGTAGAGGAGGGCGAGCTTGCGCGCGCGTATTTCATCCGCGGAGGATATGCGGGCAGCTACGTGGTTACTCGAGTTCAGGTGGTACGCAAACCAAGCCTCTTGCGCCGCAAGCTGGGGATCGCGACCGCCGTGTGCACGCTTGGCTTCGGCACGGCGCTGTGGATTGTGGGCTTTGGGATTTTAAATGTCGGCGGGAGGGGCTCGCTAATTAATTTTGTCTGTATTGCCGCGGCAGGATTTGGGGTGTTAAAAGAGGGCGCGGGTAATCTGAGAGCGTGGCTGAATCAGCGCACGTCCGAGTAGATCGCCGCTGCGGCGTAAATTTCATAAATTTAATCCGCCGAATAAATTTACTCACGCCGCCGTATCTTTGCGGCGTAAATTTTGCTAAAATTCGCTCCGAGCGCGAAATCCGCCGCGTAAATTTAGAAAAAGGTAAAATTTTGAATATAAACGAAGCAATAGAGGCAACCGCGAAAAAACAAAGCGAATGCAAAAGACTATATATTAAAAGCATAATTCTTGGACTTTTCTTTACCTTCGGCGTGCTTTTGATAGGAGGTGAGATCGTTATGTATATATTCGACAGCAGCAGAGCTGGAGATTTATTTGCTGCCGCCTATTTGCCGTTTATCATTCTTGCTATTAATATATCCGCATCCTATACGCTGGATGCGGAAAAAGATTATACGAGTTTTTTTAAAAATACGTTCATTCGCATTGCAATAAAAGACGTAAATACAATCTTTAAATACGATCCCCAAGGAGGCATAAGCAAACAAGAATTTAGAAAAATCAATATTTATTCACGCGACAGATTTCGTGCCGAAGACCTAATTAGCGGAACGTATAACGGCGTCAAATTTAATCTTAGCGAAGCTATAAGCATACCCAGAGATGCCAAACTAAAACTAGGCGACTCGCCCGGACTTAACCTAATCTCTCTAATATTTTTTGCTTGGTCAACGATGAAAGATATGCAAGCCTTTAGCGGCTCGGTTTTGGTCTGCGAGTTTTACAAGAAATTTAGCGGGCAAACTATAGTCGCGAGCCGCACGCTAAACACCAGATTTTTAGGCGAAAAAGAGCAGATGGACGACCTGTTTTTTAGCAAAGAATTTAGGGTCTTTGCGGACGATAAGGTTGAGGCGAGGTATCTTTTAACGCCCGCATTTATGGAGCGCCTGCGAGAGCTAAAGGAAAAATTCGCGGGGAAAATGGGGCTGAGCGCGGCATTTATGGACGATAAATTTTATCTATTTTTAAACGGAGCGAAAAACAAATTTGAGACGACGCTCTTTTCGCCGCCGCCTAGCTTAGGGGACGCCGCTGAAATCAAAAAGGAAATTTCAGAGCTTTTATCTATCATAGACGAGCTAAATTTGAACTCGGATATTTAAGCGGGGCGGCGATTTTGGCTGATTAAACGCGTTGCAGCTACTCAATGGCTAAAATTTACTTGCGTTGCAGCTGGTCGCCGCTATTCTCCGCCGCCGACCGAGATACGCTACGGCTCGGATCGCTCATTTTCGCTACCGACCGGGGCGCGCTTAAGTAGCTCCTGTTCGCGAGCGAATAATCTACAAAATTTCTCCCAGTCGTGCAGATAGACGAGCCTGTGCTCTTTACCATTTTCGTCTATGTAGATGCCTTGCGTCGAGCCAAGACTCATCTTTTGCCAGTAGCCAAAAAACGGCAATGCCTCGATGTCCTCTTGCAGCACGCCTCGCATCATGCCGTTATCGTAAATTTTTAGATCGTAGTAGGTCCTTTTCATTTTAACCTTTCTAAATTTTACCGCGACGGAATTTTATCGTGATGGAATTCTTAAATGTGCATTGCGATAAAATTCCGTCTTTTAGAATTTTGTGCGCCGCGAGATTTACCGCAAATTCCGTGACTTCAAATTTTGCGGCGTCAATCCTCGATGGCTTAAATTTTGTAGGCCAATCCTCGATAAAATTCTGTAGAATTTCACCGCAAGTAAAATTTAGCTCGCTAGCGCCTTTAGCTGTTCAGCGCTTAGCCCGTCAACCAAAATATAGCTCGCATCGATGAAGCGGTAGTTTTGCTTCGGCAGGCGCGCGATAAACTCGCCATATTCCAGCTCGGCGATCGCGCGGTAGTTACCGGCGTCGTTTTCGTCGCCCTCGATGCCTATTAGCGCGATCTGCCAGCGCGCTACGTCGCTATTTTTAAGCATCTCCGCGTTTTGCCACTCCACAAACGGCTTGTAGGGCAGGATAGTGGGCAGGTCCTGCGTGAGCGCGCATGAGCCCATTATCGTGCCGTCATTCCCATTTCGGTAAAACCTCTGGTGTGCGCTGTAAGCGTCAAGATATTGCATCTCGGTCAGCCGCTTGCTAAACTCGGCGGCGGGGTTATACGAGGCTAAAATTTCATCCATTATCGCGCGGTTTATCGCAAAAGGCCTCTCTACTCCGTAGCAAAAATTTACCTCCGTATCGCCGCTTAAGTGCTGATCTATCGAATGTAGTCCCGCCGCTATATCGCGCTCGTAGTCGAATTCCTCTATCGTGTCGTGGGTATAAATTTCGCCGTCTTCACCAGCGATCTCGCTTCCTAGCTGCTTAGATAGCGCCTGCAGATACGAGATCGCCAAAACCCAATCAAAGATCGTCGCGGGCGTATTTACGCGCACGGCGTAGCTTTGCTGCTCCTCATCATATCTTAGCTCCATTCCGCGCCCGCTCTTGCCTCGCACGCCCAAAATCAAACACTCATACTCGCTCAAAGGCGATTTTAAAAACGCCCTCTCGTCAAAGTCCTCGGCGCTCTCGTCTATGCCAAACACCGATAGATCGGGCAGCAGATCCAATGCCTTGCTAACGCTCATGGCGTCCGAATACCCCATAAATAGCGGTCGCTTTTTGTTTTTGACGCGGAATTCCACGCTCATCGTTTTCTCCTTATTGAAACGGCAAAATTATAGCGAAATTTTACCCGCCGCGGCGAGCTAAATTTGCGCTCGCAAGCCCGCATTGCTGGTTGCACAAGCGTGCGCCGCAGCCGACACAAATCTACACTCCCAATCGCGAAAGCCTACGCGCCGATCGCGTCTTTTAGGCTCTGTGCGCACAAGCCTGCGCTCTTGAGCTCGCGCAAAATTTCACCCATCAGCTCCTCTTTGAAAACGTCCAGTATCATCGCGCGGCCGTCCAGCTCAGCATAGCGCAGGGCGGGCTCGCTGAAGTTTTTAAGCTCCTTAAAACGCCGCTCGCCCCGCCTGACAAATCCGAGCCGAACCTCGTTCGGACTAAGGCTCAGCACGCCGCCCTCGCGAGCGAAATTATACACGCTAAAGCCGTAAAGCTGCGGATCGGCGGCTCTTGCGTGCACGCCCAAAATTTCCTCCAGCCGCGCCTTCGTGCCATTTAGATCGAGCCCCGTTTGCAGCGCGATCTTGCCGCTCGTGTCGAGCCGCAAAAGCGCTAAAAACGAAGCGAAATCCTGCGTGATGATGCCTTGCTCATCGCATTCTACGTCGATATAGGCGACCGCAGGCTGTTCGCTCGCGCGGTAGTCCAGGCACAGATACCAATGCCCGACGCCGCTGAATAGCACCAGCCCGTCAAGCTCGAAGCTCACGCACTCGCGCTCCTCGCCCCAGCTAAAGCGCGTAAGCGACGGATGTGCCTCGCCGATGCCGCTGATGGCGTCCAGCGGGTAGCCCTCTAGCTCGTAGCGCAGGTAGCCGCCGTTTTGTACGCTTAGCATCATAACTAGCTCGCGCGGTAGGGCGTGCCCTAGCTCCTCTTCCGCGGCCCTCAGCGCCTCGGGCGTGAGCGGTTCTTGCAGATATGGCAGGTAGATCGGCCTGCGCCAGATGTTTGCAAGCTCGTTTGCATTCATTTTCGCTCCTTTAAATTTGCGGGTTAAAATTTTAAACTCAGGCTTAAATTTCAAGCTCGAAGCTGAAATCTCGGGCTATAAAATTTTAAAATTTTACGGCGCCGAATTTTTCATGGCCCGCTCGCCGTATTCGGTGTGTCTGCAACCATACGGCTCGTCTTTTGGCGGCTTAAATTTAATCTAGATCGGAGCGCGCCGCCGTTTAAATTTAATCTGCATCGAGCGGGCTCAAAGCCGCACGCTGATAAAATTTCATCGTAAATTTACTCGCTCCCGGCGTCCGTTTGAAGCGGCGGAATTTTACGAGCGAGCTAAAGCCTTTCGCGTGCCTAATCGAAATCATAATACAGGCTCCACGCGCCGTTTTGCGGGTTTTTAGCAAACATCAAGCTGCCGCCGTCTATGACGTTAAAGCCCGCCTTTTCATCGCTTGAGATCTGAAAAACGAACTGAAAACCATCGCCGAAGCTCACTCCTGACTGGCAAAAGGAGGGGTAGCCGCCGAGCTTCGTGCAGTTGTAATATTCCAGCCCAGCCGTGACGTCGGAATAATAAAGCCCGACCGACCTTTTAAGCTCCAAAATTTCGTGCACGACATCCGCATCCAGCCCGCCGCCGTCCCAAACGGGTGTATCGTCCGCGGCAAATTTGAGCTGCAAAGGGAAGGGCTTTATTTGCGAGCGCGGATTTGCAAGCTCCTTTATGACGAGCTCGCCCTCGTTTTTATACTCGCGGATCGCCCACAGACCGTCCATATCCTCGCGGGATTTGCCGATGAGATCCTGTGAGATAAAGACCGTAAGCAGCTTGACGCCGTCCAAGACCTGCGGCACGTAGGGCAGCGCGGGCAGGTAGAACTGCGCTAGAGGGAGCATCGGCGCGCCGTTTTGATCCGTCGGCAGCTCCTCGTCCGCCGCGCAAGCGAACACGCGGCCGATCCAGCACTCATCGATCGCGCCTCGCGGCCTAACTCCGCCCGTCTGAAAATAGGTGATCTTGCGCGCGATCTTGCGCTGTAGTTCCTTAATCTTTTCTTGCAGATCCGTTTGCATTTGCGTCCTTTTCGGTTGGAATTTTAGCGCTTTTGTGAAATTATAGCGTAAATTTTACCCGCCGCCGCGAGCTAAATTTGCAGCGCAAGGAGTTGCGAAAAGTAAGCTTAAAGCTTTCTGGGAGTAAAATTTAAACAGACCCACATAGGCGGTAAATTTAATCAAAGGAGCGAAAATGACGAAGGATCAGTGCTGCGTTTTAAAGCATTTGACGGCAGGCGAGACGGACGGTTTTGAAAAGATAGGCGAGCTTGATGACGGCGAGTTTTTGGATGCGCTTATCGGAAAAGGGCTTGTTTGGATGCTTGACTGGGCCGGCGAGGACGAGACGGGCGATGTGGGCAAATTTATCAGCTCTAGGCTTGATGCGCTGCAAAGCGGCGTGTCACTAGAGTGCGATAAAATTTACGCAAAGCTCGAAAAAGAAGCGAAAAAAGAGGGTTTCGAGCGCGGCGATGTGAGCCTATTTTTGATGAACGAGTTTCAAAAGGCGCTGAAGAAGAGCGATTCTAGGCTCTTTACTTTGGATCTTCATAGCGACGCCTACTATCTGCTCGTCGCGCACAAGGACGCCGAGAAAGATTTTAAAAAGCTAGGCAAGCGCGAGGAGCTATTTTGGGATATCGCGCCGTGGGGCAAGCGCCGCAAAAGGCAGATCCTTTACGTCATAAACTGCGAGTGCGGCGAGATGTCCGCGTGGCAGCTGGGCGCGGACGAGCCCTCTCCTAGAGACGAGGTTTGCGAGGTTTGCGGGCGGGTGCTTTTCGACGCAGACGGCAACGCGATGCAGCCTTTAGAGAAGGAATTTATCTGATCTTACTTGCTTATCGCGGTTTTGCGTGCGAAGTTTCAGCCGAATTAAAGCCAAATTTTATTGCGCAGATTGACAGGATTTGGCGCACAGGTTTGGTTTGTGGCTCGGCGGCGAAGCGCGGTTTAAATTTAAGGCTCGCTCCGCGATGAGATGCGGTTTTGATCTGAGGCTTGCTCGGCGGGCGGCGGAATGTGTTTTGATTTGCAGCTTGCTTTGGTAGTAAAATACGGTTCGGCGCGACTAGCTTTGTTTTGCTGTTTGCGCGAGCGGCGAAATTTTGCAGTTTGCGTTTGCATCCTAGCAAGACTGCGGCGCAAGATGCACTCTTTTAGCGCTTGTGTTCTTGGCTTGATTTTTTATCCAGCAAGTTCGCAGTCGCGGGCGCATCTACCTATGCTACGCTAAATTTTGATTTTAATGGTTTTGGACGCAGGTTCGCGCCGCTAAAAATCAAAATTTTGCCCTGCCGCGAGCGCTAAATTTACAATCTCTAAATTTAAAATTTTAAGCGTAAATTTTGATCTAAAATTTCCAAAGTCGCTAAATTTTAAAATTTAAATGCAATGCGGGCTTGGCGGCTTGTTCGCCATAGAGTTCGTAAATTCCTCCGCTGCAGGAGCGGCAATCTCGTTTGATTTAAAGATAAGGCAAAATTTTGCTAGAGAAGTGCCCGCACAGAATTCCGATATTAGCGCGATCACGAACGCGCTATGTTTGAAATCCGAAACCGACGAGGTGTGACGAGGCTAACTGTGAGCTTTGGCGATGCACGCCTCGATCGCCGCCATCACCGCTGCGCGAAACCCAGCCGCCTCCAGTGCCGCCAGCCCCTCTATTGTCGTACCCGCAGGCGAGCAGACGGCGTCTTTGAGCTCCGATGGGCGCCTGCCGCTTTGTAGCAGACGCGCCGTGCCTTCTACCGCCGTCGCTACCGCGTCGTAGCATAGCGCCCGTGGCAGTCCGCCCCGCACGCCCGCATCCGCCGCAGCCTCGATAAAGGCGCACACATAGGCAGGCAAGCTGCCCGCAATCCCAGTAAATGCGGCAAAGCCAGCCTCGTCTATCTCGTAAAATTTGCCGATTTTGGCGGCTAGCGCTCGTACGATCTCCCGACTAGCCTCATCAAAATACTCGCCGTAGCACAGCGCCGTAGCCGACGCGCCGATACCCGCAGCGACGTTTGGCATCGCGCGGGCCACGAAAACGTCCGCACCTACGATATTTTGGGCGCACTCCAGTTTGAAATTCGGCGCCAAAAGAAGCAGGATTTTGCCCGCGAGCTCGGGCGCGATCAGGCGCAAAATCCCCTCGTAGCTGGCGAGCTTGGTCGCGAGCACGATAATATCCGCTTCGTGCGCCAGTTGCGTCTCGCCTTGCAAAATCTGCACGCCGTAGCGCTTGCGTAAGACTTCGTTTTTGCTTCTGGCGTAGGCTAGGACTTCTAGTTTTGTCTCGGAGCGGGGCTGCACACAGGCGAAATCACGTTCGCGGCTCGCAAAATTCTGCTCTAAATTTGCGAAATTCCGCTCGCAAGCCGCAAAGCTTTGAGTATCTGGCATAAAATTCCGCCCGTCGTGCGCGGAATTTTTTCCGCCCGCCGTGCAATTTTCTTTATCCTCTGTAAAATTTTCTCCGCCCGCCGCGCAATCTTGCCCGCCAGCTTTGCAAAGTGCGTCGATCATCGCCTCGCCCATATTTCCGCCGCCGATAAATCCCACTTTCATTTTCGCTCCTTTTAAAGCTAAATTATGCCTAAATGATAGCTCAAAATTTCTTTATCCGCCCTTGCGGCGCGCGGTTTATCTACGTAAAAGCAAATTTTAGCTACAATCTCGCCTAAATTTTTAAAAAAGGATGCGTTATGGCAATAAATGTTTTTTACGACAAAGATTGCGATTTGGGTTTGATTAAGGCCAAAAAGGTCGCTATGATCGGCTTCGGCTCGCAAGGACACGCTCACGCCGAAAATTTGCGCGATAGCGGCGTAGAGGTTATCGTGGGTCTAAAAAAGGGTGGCGCGAGCTGGAGCAAGGCGGAGGCAAAGGGCTTTAAAGTAATGAGCGTCGGCGAGGCTACGAAGGCCGCAGATGTCGTAATGATCCTAACGCCCGATGAGTTTCAAAGCGACATTTTCAAAGCGGAGATCGAGCCGAGCTTAAGCGAGGGCAACGCGATCGCGTTCGCGCACGGCTTTAATATCCACTTCGGACAGATCGTCCCTCCAAAGGGCATCGACTGCATTATGATCGCTCCGAAAGCCCCTGGCCACACCGTTCGCAATGAGTTTGTAAGCGGCGGCGGCGTGCCGATGCTGATCGCCGTTTCGCAAAATGAAAGCGGCAGAGCCAAGGAGCTTGCTCTGAGTTACGCAAGCGCGATCGGTGGCGGCCGCACCGGCATCATCGAAACGACCTTCAAAGCGGAGACCGAGACCGATCTTTTCGGCGAGCAGGCTGTGCTTTGCGGAGGACTTTGCGCGCTCATCAACGCGGGCTTCGAGATCCTCGTAGAGGCTGGATATGAGCCTGAGATGGCGTATTTTGAGTGCCAGCACGAGATGAAGCTGATCGTGGATCTCATCTATCAAGGCGGCATGGCAGATATGCGCTATTCGATCTCAAACACCGCAGAATACGGCGATTACGTAAGCGGCAACCGCGTCGTAAACGAAAGCAGCAAAGCGGCGATGAAAGAGGTGCTAAAGGAGATCCAAAACGGCAAATTTGCAAAAGATTTCATACTCGAGCGTAAGGCGGGCTACGTGCGAATGAACGCCGAGCGCAATATCACGGCAAACAGCTTGCTTACCAAAACTGGCGATAAGCTTCGCGCGATGATGCCGTGGATCGCCAAGGGTAAGCTCGTAAATAAAGATAAAAACTGATTTCGGCTGAGCTTTGGCTAGTAGAAATCCACGCGGGCGCCACAAAAAGCGCTCGATCAACTACGCAACGATCGCCTTTGTCGTAATCTTATGCTTTTTAAGCGGTGCGGTTACCTACGCGGTTTTGGATCTCGTATTTTCGGGCAATAAAGCCGCGTTACAGCAAAGCTCGCGCAAACAAACTCCCGAGAGCGCTTCTGATTCTCGCGGTAAAAAGCCTCGTTTAAGCGCTGCACAGAAGGAAGCGCTGATTCAAAAGGAGCTTGATAAGATCGCCGAGCAAAACGTAACTACGCCGAAGCTTCCCGTAGAGCCTGCCTCGCAAAATTCCGCAGGACAAAATTCTACAAACGGCAATTCGCAAAATTCCGCAAATTCTATTACTTCCTCAAATTTCGCCGCCGCAAATTCGGCGAGCGACGGACCTGACATAAATTTTACCGCAGCAAATTCCGCGCCAGAAAATTCTATAAATTCTACTGCACAAAGCCACGCTTCGGGCAACGCGGACGATCTTTCCAAATCGCCGCGCAAGGCCCTGCCAGCAGGCTCTCGCGCAAAGCTAGCGATCATCATCGACGACGTAGGCACCGGCGAGCAGGCGCAAAAGCTCATTGCGCTACCCGTGCGCGTGACGCCGTCCATCTTCCCGCCCGAGTATCAGCGCAAGGACACGCGCTCGCTCGCTTGCGGCTTTGAGCATTACGCGATCCATCTGCCGATGGAGGCGAGCTCTGCCAAAAATAACTCCGCGACGCTGCGAGCTTCGGATAGTTACGAGAAGCTGCGCGGTGTCATAGCGAAGCTGCGCGCGGACTTTCCGAACGCTAAATTTATAAACAACCACACCGGTTCTAAATTTACCGCCGACGAGCGCGCGATGCAAAATCTGCTGCGCGCGATGAACGAGTATGGATTTTTATTTATCGACTCGCGCACGAGCCCCGCTACCAAGGCTAAGGCAGCGATGAAGGGGCTCGGTATGCGATACGTGCATCGCGATGTGTTTTTAGATAATCAAAACAGCGTCGCCGCGGTACGCAAAAAACTACGCGAAGCCGTGACGCTTGCCAAAAAGCAGGGTTACGCCATCGCTATCGGCCATCCCAAAAGCTCCACTCTTCGCGCGCTTGCAAACAGCGCCGACATCCTAGGCGAGGTCGATTTGGTCTATTTGGACGAAATTTATGAGTACTACGAGTGAGCTTGGTTTTAAAATTCTAAGCCTAGCAAGGCTCGGCGCAAGCGAGCCCGCGCGGCTGTATTTTAGGGGCGAGCCGGCGATGTTACAAAAGCGCCGCATTTCGATCGTGGGCTCGCGCAAGATGAGCGTTTATAGCAAAAATTTGATCCTGCGCCTCGCGCGCGCTTTGAGCGATGCGGACTTTTGCGTCGTAAGCGGCGCGGCGATCGGCTGCGACATAGCCGCGCACGAAGGGGCGTTTCCAAACACGATCGCGGTTTTTGGAAATGGCCTTGATCAAATTTATCCAGCGCAAAACGCCGCCATGATCGGCAAAATTTACGAGCGCAGCCTCGCGCTTAGCGAGTATGAGGACGGCGTGAGCGCGCGCGGATTTCAGTTTTTGCAGCGCAACCGTATCGTCGTGGCGCTGTCCGAGGCGCTGATCGTCGCTCAAGCAGAGCCCCGTAGCGGCTCGCTGCAAAGCGCGCGCCTCGCCCGTGAGATGGGCGTGCCCGTGTACGTGCTGCCGCACCGCATGGACGAGAGCGCGGGCACGAACGATCTGCTCGCAAAATCTCAGGCGCGGCTGATTGCGGATTTTGGCGAGTTTGTGGCTTCGTTAGCTCCGCAGACGCCGCAAAGCACCGAGCGCGCGCAGGATGAAGTGATGGAATTTTTAGCGCTAAATTCCGATCTGCAAGCGGCGATCGAGCGCTTCGGCGATAAAATTTATGAATACGAGCTTGAAGGCAAGATCGAAATTTTAGGCGCAAAGATCGTGGCAAAGTAGCTGGCGGCGGGCGCTTACTTGCCGCGGTTTAATCGGTGCCGCCCGCCGGTGCGGCTTGTTTGTACGGCGCCAGGCCTGCGCAGCCTGAGTTTAAATTTAGAAAAAGGCAGCTCGGTAAAATTTTACCTTCCGCAAGTAGCGCTTGAGTTTAAAACAAACCCGCGCGGCTTGTTTGTGTAGTGCCACTCGCTCCGATTGCGGTAATGATCGGTTTGTGAATGCTTCTCGCGATCTATAAATACTTTGCGGCGCAGAATTTAAGTGTTAAAATGTATGAAATTTTCTGAAATAGCGTTTAAATGTTTGTTTGCCTATCGTGCTAAATTTTTGCGGGTAAATTTGGCTGCAGATTTCAGCATAAGCGTGGTAGGCTGAATTTGCCGCAAGGAAAAATTTTGATCGTAGCAGCAAAATTTTACGAGTTATAAAGCGCAGGGGGGGGGCTTGTATCTGCTCCGTCGCGTGAGTGCGGGTTTGCTTTAAAATTTTGATTTTGCGTGGGGTGGGTTGGTTGCACGTCCGGCACCTGCACGGCAGGATTTATGCTCGTCGTGCTTTTGTGTGTCGCTTACGTGCGGTTCGCGTGGATGCAGTGCGGATACACCGAGCCGGGCACGGCGATCGAAATTTTGGAATTTGAAGCTCGCGGCACGCTAAATTTAATAGCTCGCAAGCGCCGCGAGCGAGTGAAATTTATGTCAATTTCGTATAAAATTTCATAAATCCGCAGCTAAATTCTGCGATAAAATTTAGCTATGAAATTCCGATCGCGGAATTTCGGCGATAGAATTTTAATGGCGGAATTCCGCAAAATTTGATGTTAGCAAAGGATAAATTTTGATAGTTGCGATTGATCTTGGGCTTAAGCGTATCGGCGTGGCGGTGGCACCGGATGATAAGACGCCGCTTCCGTGCGAGCCGATCCTGCGCAAAAATCGCACCCAAGCCGCGCGCGAGCTAAGCGAGCTGCTGCGCGAAAAAGGCGCCAGCGTGCTCGTGCTGGGCGTGCCGCGCGGCGGGGCGAGCGAGGAGGAGATGAGCAGGCGCATACGACACTTCGCCTCGCTGCTGGATTTTGACGGCGAGATAAAATTCCAAGACGAGAGCTTTTCGAGCGCCGAAGCGGCGGAGTTTGCTAGCAAAGGCGCTAAGGGCGGCGGCAAGGACGCGCGCTTTGATAGCATTGCCGCGACAATAATTTTGCAGAGGTTTTTGGCAAGCAGGGGCTAGGCGCATGCGTAGCAATGTAATTTGCACGCGGCGACGCAAGAGAGAATTGCCACTCGTCTGTTTTGCCGACCACTTAATGCTCGCAAAATTTTATCTTGCCCGCCTAAACGGACGGAATTTATGCGCGTCAAAAGTCGGTAAAATTTCATCGTCTGCTAAAGCTCGGCAGAATTTTACTTTGCCCACAAAGAGCCTGCGGAATTTATTTTGGCTGTAGCCGTAAATGACGCTTTATGTAGTTAAATCAAGTGAGATTGACAGCGATTTAAGTTGTAAACGGCGAGGTTTATGCATTTTTGGCGATTTGTGCTCGCGCGTACGGCTGCTATTTTAAATTTTTTCAAAGTCTATTTAGACGCAAAGAATGCTAAGCAAAATTGCAAAAACGCGGATGCATCATAGAATAGGGCGCAAATTTGCGATAAATTTCATTTAGGGAGCGGTTATGTTTAAGATCACGATGTTAGTAAAAAAGGCGCCGGGTATCACGCAGCAGGAGTTTTTGGTGCACTGGGCGGCGCATTCACAAAAGGTTTTAGCTAATCAAAAGGCGCTAAATATCGTCCGCTATGCAAAAACCATGCCCGTTTTCCTCGAGGGACAGAGCACCAGGCGCGAGACGGCGGCGTTTAGCTACGATGCGATGGGCGAGCTGTGGTATGAGAGCGTGCAGGCGTTTGCGGAGGCGCGAAACAGCGAGGTAGCGCGAGCGGTGCTAGCGGAGTTGATGGCGGACGAGGCGAAGTTTTGCGATATGAAAAACTCAGTGATGTGGTTCGGCGAGGAGGAGGTTGTGATAGAGTTCGGCTCCAAAAAAGCGTAAATTTAAAGACCGAGAGGATAAAATTTCATGGATCGTGTAAGCGGCGAAAAGTGGAAATTTATCGCTCATGACCGATACGCTTTTTTGGCATACAGCGCGCGGAATCGCGGCAAATATAGTGCTCATGGATGATGTGTGGGTGCGGCTTACATGATGAAATTTGCATGCGCGATACAGATACTGCGCGGCCTAAATTATTTTAAGACTCACATATCTAAGTGGGTGCGATCTAAGAATCCTGGGTATTGGAGCCAAAACGCCTAAAGACGCATTACGCCTGCAGTTTTGGCATAGGCAAGCCTATTTCTAAGATAAAATTTAAAGGCTGGCAGTGTAAAATTTTTTAAAATTTCTAAGCAGCAATGCGAAATTTTCAAAAGTTTTCTAGGGCGCGGCAAGATGCTTGTCGCGGGCTTGGTATGCAACAAAATATTTTACGCATTAGATTGTCGCCCTGATAAATTACCATTGTAGAGGCTGTAGGTGTTTCAGACCTCAGGATTAAATGCTTTATTATAAATACTATAGCCGTGGACGGTCATAAGACGTGCGAGTAAAAATTGAGGCAAGCCAGCCATAAAAATAATCTTGCAAGTAAAATTTTAATTTGTCTTTTTGAAATTCAGCTCAAAGCTCCGTTTAAAATTTTATTTAAAATTTTGCTTGGGATTTTGATAGAAATTTTGCAGGAATTTCGCCGCAAATTTCACAGCTATTATCAAAAATTAAAATTTTACCCCTCGCTTTTTGCTATAATTATTTTTAAAATTTAAAAGGAGCAAAAATGAAAATTTTAGCGTCGATTACCGCACTAATCGTAGCAGTCTACTTGCTCGCGCAGATATTTTTCCCGCAGGCGATCTCGTTTGTCGGATGCGGCATCGGTAGGGCTAATTCGTGCGAAGACTACGGAACGTATTTGCTTGAGGAGCGTGATTATGAAGCAGCAAAAAAGCCGTTTGAAAAAGCTTGTGAAGCAGGGCTAGAAAATAGCTGTGCTATCGCGGGGGATTTATATTACGACGAGCAAAATTTATATAAAACTACAAAAGATAAGGGCAAGTCCGCGCGGTTTTATTCCAAAGCGTGCGAGCTTGGAGCTGCCAAAGCTTGCTACAACGCCGCGATAATCTCTTATAAAAATGCTGATAAGAAAAATACGTTCGCATTTTTTGCCAAATCATGCGATTTGGGACTAGGCGAGGGCTGCTTAAACGCTGCGGTCGCTAGCTATGAAGAAAAAGACTATCAGGGCGCTCTTAAGTTTTTCCTAAAATCTTGCGATGCTGCTTTGGCGGAGGGATGCCAAAGGGTTGGACTAGCGTATTCAAAGAAGGAATTTGGCGAGCCGGATCTGGATAAGGCGATGATCTACTACGACAAGGCTTGCAAACTGGGAGCGGAGTTTAGCTGCAACGTAGTAGCCGCGATGAATAAAATAAATGCAAGCGAGGCTAATGCGACCAAATAGATGGCAGGGCTAGCTAGATAATACGGCGAGATCGAAATTAGTATAGAAATTTTGCGGAGCTTTATGGGATTTTATGGAATTCCGCGGAATTTTATTTCTAAATTTTATCGCTGAAATTCCGCATATTGCGATAATGGCGATAGATAGCGATTTTAAAATTTCAGTATTTTGGAAGTTTATAATTTAATCTATGCTATGGATTTTATTGACATAATTTTAATTTGTCATAGACTTATCCATCGCGATATAGGGGTTTCATCATAATCGTAGTGCTAAACATATATCGTTGAAAGAGAAAAAATTGCGCAAACTAGCGAGTAGCTATGTAATCACAGCTGATATGGCAAAAATATCCGAAAAAGATCGCACAAGGTAATCAATCTGCGAAGTAAGTAAAATCAATTATCAAGTGGATGGAATCTATCAATAAACAAGTAAAATTATTCATTGCAAAGCAAGCAAAATCGATCTGTCAATGGGTATCAAGCTTAAAACTAACTCGAAGTAGCCTGTAAATAAGCTAAATTGCAAGCAAGATAAATTTTAAGCAGGCATATTGTAAGAAAGTAAAATTTTAGATGGAGTAAGCTGGATAAATCGATTTCAAATCATCATAGCGGTTGGATGACGATCCTAATTTAAAGCCCCATTTTTCCGGGATTTAAGATACCTTTTGGATCGAACGCCCTTTTGATTGCGCGAAATAGCTCCATCTCTGCTGCGCTAAAAGCTAGTGGCATAAATTCTGCTTTGCTTAGCCCGATGCCGTGCTCGCCGCTGAGCGTACCGCCAAGATCAACTGCAGCTTTGAAAATTTCGGTGATTGCGTCATGTCCGCGTCGCACCTGAGCTTCATCTTTTTTGTCGGCGACCATGACGTTGGTGTGGACATTGCCATCGCCCGTGTGCCCGAAGCAGGGCACGCGCACGCCGTATTTATCGCCGATGCGCGCGATACGGCGCAGTAGCTCGGGCAGCTGCGAGCGCGGGACGGTGATGTCCTCATTTAGCTTAAGCGTGCCGTAGATATTGATCGCCTGCGAGCAGTTGCGTCTCGCAAACCAAATGCCCGCACGCGCCTCTTCGCTTTCTGCGACGCGAAAGTCGCTCGCGCCGTTTTGAACGAAAATTTCTTTTATGAGTGCGAGCTCCTCCAAAAGCGCTACTTCTAAATTGCCGTCGGTTTCGCAGATCAAAATCGCGCCCGCGCCCTTCGGCAAGCCTTTATGAAATTTCTCCTCGACCGCGGCTATGCACAGCGCGTCTAAAAATTCCATCGCCACGGGCGTGATACCGGCTGCCATTGTCTTATACACGGCATTCATTGCTGTATCTACGCTAGGAAAGACGCCCATCGCGGTCTTTTTAAGCTTTGGCATCGGGATTAGTTTGAGCGTAATTTCGGTGATGACGGCAAGCGCGCCTTCGCTTGCGATTAAAATTCCTGCCACGTTGAAGCCTGCGACGTCTTTGATAGTGCGTTTGCCTGCTCGGATCACCTCTCCATTAGGCAGTACCGCACGCAGTGCCATTACATAGTCTTTGGTGATGCCGTATTTTGCGGCGCGCATACCGCCGGAGTTTTCGGCGACATTGCCTCCTAGCGTGGAATAATCCTGGCTTGCGGGATCGGGCGGATAAAAAAGCCCGCGCGCTGCGGCTGCTTTTTGCAGATCGATATTTATGCAGCCCGGTTGGACTACGGCGAGTAGATTTTGCATGTCGATTTCTAGAATTTTATTCATATGTTTTTCAAATGCCAAAATCACTCCGCCGTTTGCGGCTAAAGATCCACCCGTAAAACCGCTACCTGCGCCTCTTGGAACTACAGGGATTAAATTTTCGTTGCAGAATTTTAAAATTTGACTGACATCGTTCTCACTTCGCGGGAAAAGCACGCCGTCCGGCAGACAGCGCCTTTTCGTCGCGTCGTAGCAGTATGCCGTGCGATGAGCCTCGTCAAAATAGGCATTATCCGCGCCTAATAGATTTGTAAAAAACGCTCGCGCAGCGCTATTCGTCGCCATCTAAGCCCAGCAAATAGCGGTAGTGTTTGTCGTAATCGCTGATCGGGCCATTAGTAAAATCCCAAATGACGGTCTTTATCTCGCCTACGCGCGAGTAAAATGGCAGCTGATAATAAGCCACGCCGCCGCTAGCGAACGTGCGCAAAGGCTTGAAGCTGCCGCAGTCGGCAAATACGCCTTGTTTATCCATCGCGATAAAAATCAGTCCGGCGCTGTTTTGCGCGCAAATTTTACGAAAATCGTCACGGCTCGGGTTTGGCTTGTGGTTGTAGCTAAGATAGGCGCCGCCAAGATCTGGGTGGATAAAATTTATATTCGGAAAAGCCTTGATAACCTGCTCGTAAATTTCAGCGTTAGGCGCGACGATTATGGCACGGTCATAGAGGAAATTTAAGATCACTTTATCGCCGCTTGAGGGTAAAATTTTAGGCAGTGGCAGTGCCTCTTGAGCTAACATATCAAAAACCTCAAATCGCACCTTTGCTTTGCCTGCGCTTTTTTGCGTCACGACTGCGCGCGCGATGATGGAGCTTGCGCCACTGCCGAAATTATGCATCACCACTCCGCTGCTACCTACGGCAATCGTAGGGCTATCTGTAATCTCGCCCGAACCATCCGTTACGCTAAGTAGGGCGGTTTCGTATCGCGGCATGTTAAATTCCGCCCCTATCGCCGCACTTAAAAATAGACCTAAAATAAGTAAAGCTTTTTTCAAAATTCTGCTCCTGAATAAAATTTCGGCTAATTATACATAAAACTTTGAAATTAGCGATAAAATTCCGCGGTATTTACGAAATATAAGCGTTTTTTCGTTACAATCCCGCCTTAAAATAATATTTCAAAGCGGTTTTATATGACTAGAATTTTTATATTGCTTTTTCTGTGGATAGGCGTAGTTTTTGCGAACAACCCCAGCGTAGAGAAGTTTGCCTGGCCCGATGGCGTGAGTCTGCTGCAATTTATGGAGACTGCGGGCATCCCCGCATCTGTATATTACGACCTGGATAAAGAGGATCAGGAGCTTGCCGCTGAGGTGCGAGCGGGCGTGGAGTGTCAAATTTTGCGTGATCCAGCAGGTCGCGTCTCCCAGCTGTTAATCCCCGTCAGCGAGGAGCTTCAGATTCACATATACCGCGATAAATTCGGCACTTTTAGATTCGTTTATACTCCGATAGTTTATGAGGAAAACAGCTACTCTTTAGGAATTCAGATCGAAAGCTCACCCTATCAAGATATCATCAAAGCTACGGGCAATGCGGCTTTAGCGAATGAGTTTATGCTTGTTTTTAAAAATGAGGTAAATTTTAAAAAGCTGCAAAAGGGCGATCGGCTCGTGATCCTGTATGAGCAAAAAACGCGCCTTGGCAAACCTTTTGGCGGAGTAAATATCACCGCAGGAATGATCGAGGAAAATAAAAAGCCCAAATCGCTATATTTTTTCGACGATAAATACTACGACCGAAGCGGTAAAAAGGTCGAATCTTTTCTGCTTATTACACCGCTTATTTATACTAGAATTTCATCGTATTTTACCCCTAAAAGATTTCATCCGATTTTAAAGCGATATCGCGCGCATCTGGGTGTGGATTATGCAGCGCCCAAAGGCACTAGGGTAAATGCCGCAGGAGCGGGCAAGATTAGCTTTGTAGGGCGTAAAAACGGCTACGGCAATACCGTTGAAATCAACCACGGCGGCGGCATTAGCACGCTTTATGCACATCTTAGTGGCTTTGCTAGCGGCACAAAAGCAGGCGTTAGTGTCAAGCAAGGTCAGTTAATCGCCTATGTGGGCTCGACCGGGCTTAGTTCGGGACCGCATCTGCACTTCGGACTTTATAAAAATAAGCAGGCTATAGATCCCCTTAAAGTAGTCAAGATTGAAAAAACTAACGTCATAAGCGCCGAAGAGCTTAAATTTAAAGCTCTCGTCAAAGATATGGACGCCAGAATGGCTGCGGCTAAAGACGGCTCGAAAAACCCTGCTAAATTTGAAAACTACGAGTCGCTTATCACGATAAATTAAGGCCAAAAATGGAAAATAAAGAGCAGCTGGACGACGTCGAGGAAGCCAAAGCGCTTCTTGATGCGCATCTAGGCGATACGCTTGAGCATGAGCTGAGTGCCGCCGATCTTACGGAGCATTTAAAAACTCTAAAGAAGCACGACGAAGAAAAATACGTAGAATTCTTAAAAAAGCTAGATCCTGAGGATCTTGCCGATGCTGCGCTTGAGATGCCCGAGCATATGCTCGAAGACGTCATCGAGACTCTGCCTCACGAAAAGATCGTCGAAGCGATCGAGGAGCTCGAAAGCGACGATCAGGCGGAGCTTTTGCAAAACATCGGCGAAATCGACGAGGACAAGGCCGAGCAGATTTTCTATGGGCTTGACGAGGACGATCGCCACGATATTCTTACTATCTCCAAATATAGCGAAGATGAGGCGGGCGCGTATATGCAGACCGAGGTCTTTAGCGCGAGGCAAGATCAGACCCTGGGGCAGGCGGTTGAGATGCTACGCGTTATGCGCGAAAAGGACGAGATCGAGAACGTCTTTCAGCTCTTTGTGCTCGATAAAAAAGGGCACCTGCTTACTACCTTTTCGACGTCCGATCTGATTTTATACGATTTTTCGCTCACGCTGGAGCAAATTTCACAAAAATTCGGCGCCGAAAATAAAATCCACTTCGCCACCGATACAGACAAGATCGACGACGTAATCAAGGACTTTGAAGAATTCGATCTTAACGTCATCCCCGTTGTCGATGCTAACGGCGTGCTTATCGGGCGTATCACCGCCGATGATATCCACGATCTCATCCAAGAGCGCGCCACCGAGCAAATTTACAACCTCGCGGGCGTCGATGACGAAGCAGAGGATGATGAGACTACGATCTTTAAGGCGGGCCGCGCGCGCGCTGTGTGGCTAGCGGTAAATTTATGCACGGCAATCGTAAGTTCTACGATCATCGGGCTTTTTGACGCCACTATCGAAAAACTGGTCGCGCTCGCCGTGCTTATGCCGATAGTCGCCTCCATGGGCGGCAACACCGGCACGCAGGCGCTTACGGTAACCGTGCGCCGCCTAGCCTTGGGCGAGATAGCGTTTAAAGACAAAAAGCAGGTCCTTTTTCGCGAGATCACAATCGCTTTTATAAACGGCTTAATCTTTGCCACGCTGATGGGGTTTGTGGCGTATTTTTGGTTCGGCATTAAGCTTTTGGGGCTGGTGATTGCGATGTCGATGGTGCTAAATTTAACGCTTGCCGGGCTTTTCGGCGCCGTCATTCCGATCACGCTTAAAAAATTAAATATCGACCCCGCCGTCGGCAGCTCCGTGCTGCTTACTACGGTGACGGACATCGTGGGATTTTTTAGCTTTTTAGGACTTGCGACATGGATACTACTATAAAAAATTTTAAAATTTCCGAGCTTAAAAGCTCGAATTTCGTTAAACCCTTTCGCTTAAATTTTGAGATGGACGGCGTAGCGCGCGCGTGGGACTGCGTCAAGGTGCACGATAGCGTCTCGATTTTGCTTTATCATACGCAGCGCGACGCGCTTTTGCTCGTCAAGCAGTTTCGCCCCAGCGTGTGGTTTTATCAAGAGGAAGGCTTAATCAACTCGCCTGAGAAAGGCTACACCTATGAGCTTTGCGCGGGCATTTTGGACAAGGGTATCAGCGAGGAGCAAACGGCGATCGAAGAGGTGCTCGAAGAGACGGGATACGCCGTGAAGGATCTGAAATTTATCACGAGCTACTACAGCGCCCTGGGCTTTGCGGCAAACCGCCAAATTTTATACTTCGCGCGTATCGACGAATCGATGAAGCTAGGAGCCGGCGGCGGCGTGGACGGCGAGAAGATCGAGCTTTTCTACCTTCCTGCAGCCAAGGTGCGAGAGTTTATGTTCGACGAAAAGATCGTGCGCGCGCCGGGGCTGATCCTAGCATTTCAGTGGTTTTTGAGCGAGTTTAAAGCTTAGCGGCGAGACGGAATTTCACGTGCCGTTGCGTATTTTTGCGCCTCGGCTTTAAATTTAAAGGACGGCGATGAGGGTTTTACTTAGGCTGTGTATTATCGCGGCGTGTCTCTGTACGGCGATCGCGGCGGCACTTTATATCTTTCAGGAGCGGCTGATATTTTTGGGCGAGCCGCTGGATAAAAATTTTAAATTTAGCTTTGAAAATTCCGAATTTGCGGGACTTGTGAATGCGCCAGAGAACGGCGAGCATTTAGAGGCATCGATGTCCGCTACGCAAAATGGCGCGGCGATAAATGGCGTCGCGGACGAAAGCGCTTCGGCGATTGGCGGCGTAAAGGAAAACGGCGCCGTAGCGGGTGAGATCAAAAACAAAAACGCTCAAACTAGCAGCGAGCGCGGCGGCAAAAACGCCGCAGGAAACGCCGCTGCGGGCAATAACGCAAATACTGCTGCGATAAAATTCCAAGAGATCAATATCCCGTTTGAGGGCGGGGCGATAAACGGGCTGAAATTTAGCGCGGCAGAGCCTAAAGGCGCGATTTTGTTCTTTCACGGCAACTTCGGCGACGTGAGCGGCTGGGGCGCATACGGCGCGGATTTTGCGGCTTTGGGATACGATTTTTATATTTTCGATTACCCGGGTTACGGCAAATCGGACGGCAAAATTTCATCGCAGCAGCAGCTTTTTGCGAGCGCGGACGCGATGAGCCGCTACGTTTTAGCGCAGCATCCGCCAAGAAAGCTCGCGATGATCGGCTACTCGATCGGAAGCGGCATCGCCGCGCAGCAGGCTGCGAAGTGGGATGCGGCGCGGCTGATTTTGCTCGCGCCATATTTTAGCTTCGAGCGGCTCGCGCACGAAAAAATCCCCTTTGTGCCGAAATTTTTGATCCGCTATAAGATTCCGACTGCGGAATTTTTGCAAGCGGCACGCGGCACGCAGATCACGCTCATCCATGGAGCCGCAGATGAGCTGATACCCGTGCATCACTCGTATGATCTTGCGGGGTCTCTTAAGGCGGGCGATCTATTTTATGAAATAGCCGCCGCGCCGCACAATGGACTGCTGGCAATGCCAGGGACTTGGAAGATTTTAAAAGAGAGGCTGCCTTGAAGCGTGATTTTAAAATTTGCTTGCGCATAAATCGGCGTTATTTCGGCTGCATACGTGCCGCGAAATTTTGAAATTTTAAGTGGCGCAAAATTTGAAATTTTAACGCGAGTGGCGGGTTTAAAATTTAGCCGCGCTTTGGAATTTCAATGCGGGCAGCTCGCTTGAAATTTTAACTGTGTGAAATTTTGAAATTTCAAGCCGTCTCGTCTGGCGAGCGCATAGCTTTCGTTTAAATTTTACCAAAATCCTTTCGCGCTCGGTTTTGAAATTCTAAGCCGCCGCGCACAGGATCGGAGCTAATTTTAAAATTTCAAGTGATTTAAAATTTCTCTTCGCTTGAAATTTTAAATCACTTGAAATTTTACTTCGCGCGCTCACCTCGTAGCGTCGCGAATTTCTCCGCGTTGCGAAATTCCTCCTTGCATAAGCTTGCGCTTTTAAAATTTTATCCCGCGAGTTTTACGACGAAGTGGAAGCCGCAGACGCCTTTAAATTCTATTTTACGCATTTCCCGGCGGGCTTTTCACTCTAAATTTTAAATGAAATTTGAGTGATTAAAAGAGCGGACTTCAATCCGCGCTACAAAAGTATGGATTAAATTTGGAGAGATTATTTGATTTTTTTGCTTAGATCGTCGATTGCGATTTTGAGCTCATCTAGGGCGTCTAACAACTCCTTTTCACTCGATTTTAGCTTGGAGTCCAAATTCTCTATATACTTTGCTGCCGCCATTTTAACAAGCTCCATTTCGCTTTTAATCCTCTTATTTTGATCAGATAGAGTGGCTATATCTTGCTGTAATACAACGTAGCGCCACGCACTAATCTTACCTTTGATCTCTTTGTGCAATCGCCCTAGTGCAGTTTTTGCGTTTTGCAATGCATCTTTGAGTTGTTCATTCATAACGCTCCTTACCCAAAATAAAATTAACTAATGATATAAAAATTGTTTAAATTTAAGGTTAATCCCACTTAAGCCTTTAGTTGCGCTTTACCGAAATTTATATTTAGTTGTTGTAAAATGCGTTTTTAAAAGGATTTTAGCGGGTTGTGATATGAGTATTTTAGAGCTTACGGAGTGCGTGGGCATCGCTTCGGCGGCGCTTAGCGGGTTTTTATTCGGTGTGAAAAAGGGCTGCGATTGGCTTGGGATCTTTATCGCGGCATTTTTGACGGCGCTTGGTGGCGGGATCATGCGCGATACCTTAGTAAGCCGCGAGATCTACTCGTTTACGCACTATGCGCCCGTAACCATCGTGCTCGCGGTAAGCGCCGTAGCCATTTTTGCCAAACTTTACGAGAACCGCGATTTGGAGGGTAAATTTTTATTTATTCTAACCGATGCGATCGACGTCGTAAGTTTTTCGATCGTAGGGGCGATGGTTGCGCTAAGCTATAATCATAACGTTTTCGGCGTGGTGCTGATCGCGTTTTGCAACGGCGTGGGCGGCGGCATCTTGCGCGATGTGCTGCTGAACGAAGTGCCGTGGTTTTTGCATACGGGGCTTTATGGCACGATAAGCATGGGCGTGGGCTTGATATATTTCGTGCTTGATGGATTGGGGCTTAGCGGCGTAGTTTCGGTGCTTATTTTGCTGGTTTTAGGGGTTGCGTTTCGCATGGTGGCTTATTACAAATCTTGGCATCTGCCTAAAGTGGAGTATAAAAAATGAACTATTTGATGGATAATTTCGCGCGCGTAAACGTGGCGCTGGTAAGAGGCGAGGGCTCGATAGTCTATGATGAAGCGGGCAAGGACTACGTAGATTTTGGCGCGGGCATCGGCGTAAACTGCCTGGGGCACGCAAATGAAATCGTGCTTGAAGCGATCGGCACGCAAGCCGCGCAGATCATCCACGGCTCAAATATCTATAGAATTCTGCCCCAAGAAGCCCTGGCTCAAAAGATTAGCGAGCTTTTAGGATACCGCACATACGCGGTGTTTTGCAACTCGGGTGCGGAGGCGAACGAAGCGGCGATCAAAATGGCGCGCAAATACGGCACCGTAAACTTCCCTAATAAGAAATTTGAAATTCTAACTCTGCGAAATTCCTTCCACGGGCGCACACTAGCGACGTTGCAAGCTACGGGGCAGGAGAAATTTCATCTGGAAATTTTTGCGCCCTATATGCCCGGGTTTAAATTTTTCGACGATATCGAGGATATCATCGCGCATATCGATGAAAATAGCGTCGCCGTGATGATCGAGCTAGTCCAGGGCGAGGGCGGCATTAAACCTCTGGATAAGGCGAGCGTGCAAAGGCTGGCGGCGGTTTTGAAAGAGAAAAAGCTGCTTTTGATCACCGACGAGGTGCAGTGCGGCGTATATCGCACGGGCGAGTTCGCGACGTCGCAAATTTACGGCATCCACCCCGACATCATCACCTTTGCCAAAGGTCTTGCGGGCGGCGTGCCGATCGGCGCGTGCGTGGCGCAGCAAAATATTTTTGCTCCGGGCGAGCACGGCAGCACCTTCGGCGGTAACTTTTTGGCGACCTCTACGGCGCTTGCGGTGCTTTCGCAGCTAGAGTTTTTAAAAGCGAGCGGCAAGCTTGATAAGACCATAAAAAGATTTATCAAAAAACTAGACGCTATCGCCGCAGACTATCCTAGCCTGATCGAAAAACGCGTGGGGCTCGGTCTGATGCAAGGCCTCGTGCTACGCGATGAAAAAAATCTGGGCGAGATCTTTAACAAAGCCCTGCAAAACGGACTTTTGATCCTGAAATCCGGCAAGCGCACCCTTAGATTTTTGCCTGCGCTAAATATCAAAAAACCGGAGATCAAAGAGGGCTTTGCGCGCCTACGCAAGAGCCTGGACGAGATAGTGCGGGCGTGAAATTTAGCGATTTTTTCGAGGGCTGGCTAAATGAGAGCTACTACGCAAATGGCGCTAAAATCGGTAAGGGCGGCGATTTTTACACCGCCGTGAGCATAGGAAGCTTCTTTGGGATCTGCATCGCGCGCGAAATTTTACGCTTAAGCGCGGATTTTGGTGCGACGCAAGCGTTAAGCTTAGATGCGGCGGCAAGCTTGGGCGCATCGCGGCAAGACCTTGAGGCGGCATGCGAGCTAAATTCAGATGCTGTGCTCACAGAAAAATCGCAAAATAACGCTAAAATCGCTATCGTAGAGATCGGCTCGCACGACGGGCGGCTGCTTTGCGACATAGCGCAAGCTATCTTTACGCTAGGCGGCGTGGCGGCGCTTGATAGATTTAGCTTTGCAATTATCGAGCCGCACGAGCGCCTGCGCGAGCTGCAGCGGGCGAGCTTTGCGGAGAGCTTCGGCGACGAGATCGCGCTAAAGTATTTCACAAGCGCGCATGAGGCGAAATTTAAAGATGCGATCTTTGTGGCAAACGAGCTTTTTGACGCCTTTAAATGCGAGGCGGTGGACGGCGAAAATATGCTTTTTATCGAAAGCGGCGCGGCAAAATTTGCTCCCATAAAAGAACGTGAAATTTTAACCCTCGCGCGCAGATTTGGCATATCGCGCGGCGAAATCCCGGTCGGATATTTTCGCTTCGCCCGCGAAATTTGCGCCAGCGCGCAGCGGTTTTATTTCATAGCCTTCGATTACGGACAGATGGGCGCTAGCGGCGATTTTAGCCTGCGGATTTACCGAAACCACGAGGTTTTTAGCTTCTTTGAGGTGCAAAACTTAAGCGATTTTTACGGCAAGAGCGATCTTACCTATGACGTAAATTTTGAAATTTTGCGCGCAGCGTTTGAGGATGCGGGCGCCGTGACGGCGGATTTTAAAAGACAGATCGCGGCTCTCATAGACTTCGGCGCGGTCCAGCTTTTAGAGCTTTTTATGCAAAAAAGCGGCGAGAGGGGCTATCATAACGCGCTTTTGCAGTTCAATCACCTGCGCGCGGAGTTTGGCGAAAAGTTTAAGATGATAAAATTTAAAAAGGGGCTTTGATGAAAGCTTTTATCGATTGCGACTGCGAAATTTTACAAAAGACGCTGGAGCTGTTTTTGAAGGACTGCGCTACAAGTGCGCAGGATTGCGACTTTGTAATAAGCGATGAGTCGCAAAGCTCGGCAAAACCGCTATTTTTAATCGGCGAGGACGGAGATTTGACGCTACCATTTTCAAAGAATACTTTGCTAACGAAGCTGGAGGATTTCCAAGGTTTGCTAAAGCGGGATCTTAGCGGATACGATGCGGCGGAAGAGGAAATTTGCGCGTTGTTTGATGAGTTTAAGGAAAAAATCATCGAAATTTTAAGAAGGCAAAATGGCTAAATTTTCCAAACCTGACGGCACGCTCTTTACGCAAATTTCAAGCGGCATTTATAAGGGCAAAAAGCTTACTCTGCCCGCGCTTTCGAGTACGCGCAGCACGAAAAGCATCGTAAAGGGCTCGTTTTTCGATACTTGGCGGGCGGAGTTGCGCGGCGCGGCGTTTATCGAGTGCTTCGGCGGTAGCGGCGCGATGGCGCTTGAGGCGCTAAGTAACGGCGCAAAAAACGTTTATGCGATCGAAAAGGACGCTGCCGCGCATAAAATAATGCGGAAAAATTTCGAGCTTTTCGGGCTCGGCGCAAATGCGATTTTGGGCGATTGCTTCGAACGACTACCTGAAATTTTGCACGAGCTGCAAGCGGGCACGAACGGATGCTCGTGCGGGAATTTGTTAAATTTAAGCGGCAAAAATTTCAAAAACCATGCCGATGACGACGCCTGCTGTAAAAATTCAAGCAGCGAAAAAGAGGGTTGTCGCAAAAGCTTTAGTAGCGTAGAGCAGGGCGAGGACGGATACCGCGCCGCGCAAAGCGTAGAAGCGGAAGGTGGCACGCAAAGCGGCGTAAAAAATTTAGCTAAATGCGGCACGCGAAGTAGTGTGCTTGACAGCGCGCAAAATGGCGCGCAGAGCGGTACAAATGCTGATTGCGCAGGCATGGAGAGCTTTGGCGGTTGTGCTCAGATTGGCGATTATGCGGGTGCTTCTAGTATAAAATACTGCGTGAATTCGCTAGCTACGGACGCTGTGAGCTTTAGCGAAAAGTTTGACGATAACTGCGCTTCGAAATACGACGCGAGCGGCACCGAGACCGCTAATTGCAACTTAAATTTAAGCTCAAAATGCGGCGAGAGCTCTAATTTTGACGCAAATCGCAGTACGGGCTTAGGCGCGAGTTGCGAAGAGAAAGAAATTTTAAATTTAGGCGAAAATTTTAGCACTAGTTGCGGAGAAAGTTTATATTCAAGCGCAAATTTCATCTATGATTCAAGAAAAAATTCTGCTGAGAATTCTGACGGCAAATTTAGCCCCAAGTGCAGAGAAAATTCACGCCCAAACGTAAATTTAACCCGTGGTTCAGGAAAAAATTTCGCCGCCAACTCCCGTGAAAATCTATCCTGCGGTTTAGGAGAAAGCTCTGCTGCAAACGATTTAGGCAAATGTTCTGTTGCAAATTCTAGCGAAAGCCATATCGCAAATTCCAAAGAAAATTCCGTATCCGATCCCGCGCACATAGTGTTTGTATATCTGGACCCGCCGTTTGCGATCAGGCAGGGTTTTGGCGGGATTTATGAGCGGGTGTTGGCGCTGATAGCGCGCCTGAGCTGCGCGCAGTGTGAGCTGCTAATCGCGATCGAGCATATGAGCGAGCTTGAGCTGCCGCCTAAAATCGGCGATTTCGCGCTGCTTAAATCGCGCAAATTCGGCGCTACGACGATGAGTTACTACGCAAAATGAAAAGCTTAAAGCAAATTTTAGATTATTACGCCGATTTGAAAAATTGCGACGCGGATCTTTTCGGCGCGCCCGATCCGCTGCAGGTCGCAAAGCGGCATCGAAACGACGTCGCGGCGCTTATCTGCGCGCTGTTTGCTTACGGGAGCGTGGCTCAAATTTTAAAATTCCTCCGCTCGCTTGATTTTTCGCTTTTGGACGGGAGCGATGAGCGCATGAGAGCGGAGCTTGCGGGCAAAAAGTATAGATTTCAAAGCTCGCGCGATGTCGCTGAAATTTTTATAACTTTAAAGCGGCTTAAAAACAGCCTTAGCATCGAAGAGAGCGTGCTTTTCGGCATGCAAAAAAGCGGACTGATCGAGGACGGGATAAATTTTTTAATCGGCGAGATTTACAGATTAAATCCCTACCGCAGTCCTGGGTATGAGTTTTTTTTCGGGCGCAGCTTCGCGCAAAAGCCCACGTCGCCGTACAAGCGCTACAATCTTTTCTTGCGCTGGGCGGTGCGCGACAGCGACATCGATCTGGGGCTGTACAAAAAGATCGAAAAATCGCGCCTCCTCATCCCGCTCGATACCCATACGCATAAAGTTTCGCTTAAGCTTGGGCTGATCGATCGCAAGAGTTACGATTTTGAGGCGGTTTTGCAGCTTACGCAAAGCTTAAGGCGCTTCGATTCGAGCGATCCCATCAAATACGACTTCGCGCTGTACCGCCTCGGGCAGAGTGGCGAGATAGATAAAATTTTACCCGAACTAAGCGGCGAGTTTAGATAAAACTGCGGAATAATTGGCGAAATTTTATCTGATACGAGCGGGGCGATGAAATTTTATGAAGCTTTGGAGCGGGTGTGCGGCGGAATTTCGCGCTGTGCTGCCGCATAAGCGGAGCTGGCTTTATGGATTTGCCGTACGCCTTAAGTACAACGCGCCGAAATTTCATGGAATTTTAGCAAA
Source organism: uncultured Campylobacter sp. (assembly GCF_937921625.1). GTDB lineage: Bacteria > Campylobacterota > Campylobacteria > Campylobacterales > Campylobacteraceae > Campylobacter_B. The sequence goes on from NZ_CAKZTI010000055.1 coordinate 37,723, forward strand.
AGATCGCTTCGTAAAATTTCACAAATTTTACGGATAGCCGCATAAATTTATAGGGCTATCTTGTAGAATTTGGGTAAAATTCCACAGCCTTGTGCTGCTTAAATTTTATGAAATTTTGCAGCTTGTGCGCGACGCGATAAAATGCATGGAGCTAAAACGGCAATCGTGCGGTAAATTTCATAAAATTTAAGTAGAGAGGCGCAGCAAAATCCGATATAATTCCGCGAAATTTTATAGGATTTCACGAAATTCTAGCAGGCGCTTGTATGCACTTTGCGGCGTATGAGCGGTTTGCGATCGTAATTGCGAGAATTCTGACAGGCGTTCATAGCACGTGCCTGCGTGATTTGAAAAAAAAGGACAAAGATGGAGCTTGAGCTTTGGCAGTTCGCGGTGCTTTTTGCGGCGGCGTTTTTCGGCGGATTTATCGACTCGATCGCGGGCGGCGGCGGGTTGATTTCGCTGCCTGCGCTGCTTGCCGTGGGCGTTCCGCCGCATGTAGCGATCGCCACAAATAGATTTCAAGGCAGCTTCGGAAGCTTCACCGCCGCTTTAAATTTCATCCGCAAGGGCTACGTCGATGCGGCGGAGATCCTGCGCGGCGTGATTTTTACGTTCGTAGGCGGGCTCGTCGGCGCTTATGTCCTGCTTCTAATCGATGCGAAATTCCTAAACTACCTCATTCCGATCCTGCTGCTGGCGCTTTTCTTTTATATGATTTTTTCGCCGAACCTAGGCGAAGCGCCCGCCAAACCCAAGATGTCAAAAAAGAGCTTTTACGCGATTTTTGGGCTTGTTTTAGGGTTTTACGACGGATTTTTTGGTCCTGGTACGGGCTCGTTTTGGACGTTTGCTCTCGTGGGAATTTTAGGGCTTTATATGAAAAAGGCGGTCGCACACACGAAGGTTTTAAATTTCACCTCAAACATCGTCTCTTTGGGCGTTTTTATTATCGGCGGGCAAATTTTATGGCTCGTCGGAGCGGTGATGGCGGTCGGACAGATCGCGGGCAGCTTCGCAGGCTCAAGCCTAGTGATGAGATGCGACGTGAAATTTGTGCGCAAGATGCTTCTGCTCGTCGTTGCCGCTACGATTTTAAAGCTACTTTACGGACTGATTGCAAATTAATTACAGACTGGTTGAGGATCGATCGCGGGTTGATTGCAGACTGGTTGAGGGCCCATCACAGGCCAATCTAAAGTCAAAATCATAGAATTTTATACAGGATTTCGTATAAAATTTCGCGTAAAATTTTATGAACCCTCGTTGATATGCTACGACAGCGCCGATCTTGCCGCCGCGGCAGTGTTGATTTCGTTACTGCGGCGCCGATTTTGCCGCAGTGTTGCGCCGAACTTACTGCGATACTGCCAATTTACTACTGCAGCGTCGATTTTACCGTAGCGTTGTGTTGATCTTGTCACGACTACGCTAATTTTCTGCTGCTGCGATGTCGATTCTGTTGCCGTTGTGTCGAAGGCTTCGCTTGCTGCGAGGTCTTTGATTTTATTTTTTCGATATCGCTGATTTTGCTCCGCTACATCGACAACTTCGTTGCCGCGCTTGCTACTGCGAGGATTTTAATTGCGTTGCGCGGTGTCGCACTGATTTTTTTATGACGGCGCTGTTCTTTCTGCTGCGATGGTAGCGATTTTAGCGCTGCTTTTACCGCCCCGCCGCCCGTATCACTACCGTGGGCGGCTCGGTTTTGCTGTCACGACATTGCCATCTTGATGGTGCAAGGATTTGATTTGCTACACAACGATGCCGATGAAGTTTCGTCCATTCGCATCAGTCAAATTTAGCCACACTGCCCGTATCTATTTCGTCGTATCGCCATGCCATTCATTCGGTGTTGCCGATAGAGTCATCGTATTGCCGAGAGCGCGGCGTTATCGTGCCCCGCATTGATGAAATTTAATCGGGCACCGTCACGCACGCCTCTTTCCCGCTTATTTGCCTTTTAAAATATACGCCACCGTTAGCAAGCCGTTTTGCTCGCCCTGCGCTCGTGCCGACAGTTCAACCATTTGCTGTGCAGATTCGCCGCCGTACTCGTATCGATTAAATTTAGCCGCACTTCCACACGCTATTTTCTGCGACCATCAGCTATTTTAAATTTTGCCGTTTTGCTGCCACGGCTCGCTTTCCGCGCTAGCCCCTCGCCTATTGCTAGCTGTATTTGCGCGATAAATTTAACCGCACCGCTGCGCCTGCCGTTTCACTCTGATATCGTAGGCGATTGTCTATCCATGCCATTTAATTTGTCGCATTACCGCGTATCTGTTTCGCCTCGCCCGCCGAAATTTAGCCAACCTCTCGTACCTATTAAATTTCATCGTACCCGCTGCACCCGCAATCTTGCTCGCAAAATTCCGCCGCCTAAAACAAAGTTAAAATATTTTGCGATAAAATGGACGAAATTTTTCACAAAGGATTTAGTATGCAGATTATTTCGACTCCCGATGCGGCACAGGCCATCGGGCCGTACTCTCAGGCGATCAAGGCGGGCGGGCTCATCTTTACCTCGGGGCAGATCGCGCTTAAGCCGGACGGCGAGTTCGTCGCGGGCGGCGTGGAGGCGCAGACGAGGCAGGTTTTGCAAAACCTCGCCGCGATATTGAAAGAGGCGGGCGCGACGCTGCAAGATGCCGTCAAAACGACGATTTTTCTGGCCGATATGGGCGATTTTGCCGCGGTGAACGAGATATACGCAGCGGCGTTCGGCGAGCACAAGCCAGCTCGCAGTACGGTGCAGGTCGCCAAGCTCCCCAAAGGCGCGCTTGTGGAGATCGAAGTAATAGCGCTGGCTAGGGCTTAGCACTAAATTTGGATCGCTAGAACTCTGCCGGTTCGCGTTTACGGTTAAAATTTGGACGCGGGCTGCTCGAAATTTTAAACGGCTCGCTTTGGTTTTGAAGCTGCGCGAGCTTTTAAATTTAGATTTTCAAAGCCGCGCTAAATACCCGCGGGTTTATGTAAACAGCACGTCTGGTGTGCTAAGGCGTTAAAATTTCTCGCTCAAAATGGGATCAAAATGATAGAAAAACTTATTCAAAAATCTAAAAATATCACGGCAGCGGGGCGCAGCGACATAGAGCCTGCGTGGATCGCGCAGGCGCAGCGGCGGCTCGGTTTCGCGCTTCCTGCGAGCTACAAGCAGATGCTGCTAAGATACGCTAGCGTCAGTGCGGCGGGGACGAAGCTAAAAACGATCGCGCCGCCCGAGTTTGCGGAGGATGCCGACGCCGATATCTGCTACACGTATGAGGTAAATCTAAAAAATGGCCTATTTGCCACGGACGAGCTCGTGTTTTTGCAGCTCGAGGACGAGGAGTATTATTTTAAAATTTCGCCCGCAAGCGACATAGCGGATGGCTCGCCAAACACGGCGCACGGCAAGACGGCGGAGAGCACGAGTGGCAAAGCTGCGAGCGATACAGTCGTCGCGACGGTAGCCGACGGTGCAGAAAATAGGGCGTTGGACGACGAAGCGCGCGCGGAGCGATCGCCGGATGCGGCGTGCGATATGAATGCAGAAGCTCCAGATGAAACGACGTGCAAAGCTGCAGGCGCGACAATGAGCGAGGCGGCAAGCGGAGCGACGAAAAAGATAGCGAGTGAGCGAGCAGGCGACGCGCCGTGTGAATACAAGGTCTATGTGCGCGACTACGTGGAGAGCGAGGATAGGCTTTTCGCAGATGATTTTTATGGGTTTTTGAAAAAATTTTAAAACGAAATTTAACGCAAAATTAGGAGCGATAAATGGGACTGTTTGGCATTTTTAAAAAGCAAAAATTTGACATCGATGTGCGTCCGGATGGCATTTTCATCGGCGGCGTAAACTGTGAGTTTGATCTAGCTAAGTTTAACGAAGCCTTGGGTCAGCCGCGCGTGATCGATGACGGAGAGGGCAAAAGTCGCTATTTTTGGGATGAGGCGGGGATTTTCGCCTTTGTGCGCGTAGGCGAGCTCGCAGAACCGAAGCTTGCCGAGATAATTTTGATGCTTGAGGTTGCAAAGGGCGTGCAGCACGAGGTTCCGCGAAAGCTATACGGCGGCGCGTTCACGATAGATGGCAGACCGCCGCTTGAGGCCGTGCCTGAGCAGGAGCTGCGCGGCGCATATATATTTTTGGAGCTTAGCCTAGGCAAATTTGAAGTCTCGCTAGCTCTTGCCGAGGCCGTGCAGGAGCGCATAGGCGCGATGGACTTTGCCGAGCGCTTCGCTAAGCGCGACACCGACGAGATCGCAGATATCGTGCGAGCTGCGAAAATGCCGATAGGGCGCGTCTGCATCAATCAGAAGGCGAAAAAGGTAAAGCGCAGGCCGAGCGATAAATTTAAGCTTCCGCGCGCGGCCGGCGAGACGCTCCTGTTTAAAAATTTCAATTTCAAAATCGCCGTGATGAACGAGCTGATGTATGAAAAAGCCCTGCTACAGCCCAAATTTGACGTGTTTGAGTACTGCGAGTAGCGCGGTATCGATCCGTATGCGGATTTTGGCGCCCTACCGCAAGCCAAAAAGTGGTTTAAAGACTATCCGATTCCCGCAAATCTGGCGGAGCAGGTGAGCGAGCTATATCTTGACGGCGGAAACGAAATTTACCTGCAAATCGCGCCTGATTGGGACGGCGAGGATGAGCTTTTCGACATTAAAAACATTGACGCCGCCGAGCTTGCGCCCTTCGTTAATCTTAAGAAAATAGAGACGACCGGCATCGGCATATCAAAAAAGGCGCGAAAAGCCTGCGCAGATGCAGGGATCACGATAGTGGAGTGAGCGCAGGAGTGGACTTTGAGCCATACAGCGCGCGGTTTTAAAAAAGCTGAAATAGGCTTTTGGGCTGCGGCGCGCGTTTTTTAAAGGTCGTAATTATTACCGCACCGCACAAAATTCCACGCGAAATTCTATCTATGGCGAGCGCTATGAATGAGCTTTGAAAGGCGCTTGGCAAAACATCTGACATGTCTAATTCGGCATGCATTATAAGCTTTAAGGAAGCTCGCTTACAGCGTAAGAGCCACGCCGCTGAATGCGCGAGATGAGTGCGTCGCGCGAGTAAATAATTTTCTTTTTTGCTTTTATGGAAAATTCGTTGCGTAGCAAGGGGATTAAATTTACCGCTTTTAAATTTTAAAATTTACAAAGAGCGCACGCGCGGCTTTTAATGTGCGATTAAATTTAGATTTCATAGCGGCTTAAATTCTAAGTGCGGTTAAATTTGCATTTTTAATTCCGTTTGTAGCCTGTATCGTATTGCAAAACAGAGTGCGAGAATAGATCGTTTGCGTGCGTGAGGCGTGGATTAAATTAAAATTTCGTTTTTGGAATTTAGCCTAAATTTATGCTTGCACTTAAGAAGTAGTTTTGCGCGCTGATACCGAAAGCCTAGAAGATGTTTTAAATACTCAAGCAAAAAAGTATTTTGCAGGCTGGCTCGCTAGAAAGTATTTTTAAAATCCGCACCAAGAGACCGTTTTAAAACTAACAAGGCGCGGCACTACTTTGCTGTTTTAAAACGCCGCTTCGAGGCTAAATTTTATAGCCGCATAAAGCTGTCGTCGTAGCTGCCTTCCAGCTTGCGGCGCATGTCCTCGCGCCATTTTGGCGTAAGCGTCGTAAGCAGGTTAAATTTTGCTAACAGCCCTTCATCGATACGCTCGCCGTAAAATAGACGGTTGAGTTCCATCACGCTCATCGTAGCGGGGTCGCGCTCTACGACGTAAATCTCGTCGCCCGCACGGCACGAGCCCGCCTCCAGCACGCGGTAGTACCAGCCGGTAAGTCCGCTGCGCGCGATCTCCGCCGTCATCTCCACGTTGCCCCAGCGCATTGAGAGCTTGTAGCAGGGCTTGCGCGGCTGGCTTACTTGCAGTACCAGCGAGCCTATGCGGTGCACATCGCCGATGCATACGTTTTGCTCGTGTAGTCCGCTGATCGTGAGGTTTTCGCCCATTGCGCCGTAAGCTAGATTTTTAAGCCCCAAAAACCTCTCCCACGCGGCGTAATTTTGCAACGAGTTGGCAAAAATCGCCTTTTCCTCTCCGCCGTGATGCAGCGTGTCGGCTACCGCGTCGCCCTCGAATCCAAGCTCATTTGCGTGCACTTCGCCCGCTCTAGCTTGCTTAAAAATCGCCGTCTCCCAGCGCCTTTTTAGAGGCTGCGTAGCACGCTCATCGCCGTAAGCGCGCGGTTGCCCGGTCAGCAATGCCTTTAAAACTGGCATTTTTCGCTCCTTAAAATTTGCATCCGTTCTCCTTAGATCATAAAATTTTAGGCAAGAATTTTAGCTAGAAAAGAATTTTAAAATTCTAAATTTTGCGGCGATTTTGCGCTAAATTTCAAGTGCGGGCTTGAAATTTAGCGCGCGGTGTTATTTGTAGTCGTTTGCGTCGTAGCTTTTGCCGTCGTTAAAGTCGCTCAAAAGCCGCACGACGACGGGGCTAAGTAGGATGATCGCGATTAGGTTTGGGATCACCATCAGTCCGTTAAACATATCCGCTAGCCCCCAGACGAGGTCGATCTTTTGCACGCTTCCTATGAATACGAATGCGACGACTAAAATTTGCAAGAGCTTGACGAATTTTGCGCCCAGGAGGTATCGCACGTTAATCTCGGCGAAGTAATACCAGCCCAAAATCGTGGTAAATGCGAAGAAAAACAGGCAGATCGCCACGAAGCCGTAGCCGCCGCTGCGACCTAAAATTTGCGATGCGAAGGCTTCTTGCACCAGCGAGATGCCCGAAAATACCGCCTTACCGTTTTCGAAGGTGACTACGTCAGTGCTAAGCACCACAAAAACGGTGATGTTAAGTACGATGAAGGTATCGACGAAAACGCCCATTATGCCGAGCACGGCTTGATCTACGGGGTGTTTGACGTTCGCTGCGGCGTGTGCGTGCGGCGTCGAGCCCATGCCCGCTTCGTTTGAAAAGAGCCCGCGCGCGATGCCGTATCTCATCGCGGTGGCGATCGTAGCGCCCGTAGCGCCGCCCCAAGCAGCCGATGGATCGAAAGCAGCTTTGAATATCAGCGCAATGACGGATGGAATTTTATCGAAATTTGAGCCGATGATGACGAGACCAACGAGTACGTAGCAGATCGCCATTAGTGGCACGACCTTTTCGGCTACGCGCGCGATCGCTTTTACGCCGCCGAAAAAGATGACGCAGCAGATGAGCGCCAATGCTGCGCCGCTCACCCACTTCGGGATTCCAAATGCGCTGCTAAAGCCGTCGGAGATGGAGTTTGCTTGCACCATATTGCCCATGAAACCCAAAGCAAAGATGATGGCCAGCGCAAAAAACGCCGCTAAAGGCTTGGCTAGGGGGTTTTTAAGTCCGCGACTGATGTAAAACGCGGGCCCTCCGATCATGTGTCCGCTGTCGTCCTTGGTGCGGTAAATTTGAGCCAGGCAGATCTCTGCAAAGTTCGTCGCCATGCCCAAAAACGCCGCGCACCACATCCAAAATATCGCGCCCGGTCCGCCCATTACTAACGCGGTGCTGGCGCCTACCAAGTTGCCCGTACCGACCTGCGCGGCGATTGCCGTGGCGACGGCTTGGAACGAGCTCATGCCGCTTTTGCCCGCAGCCTCGCCATGCAGGGAGAAGTTGCCGAAAAGCTTGCGCGCACCCATTTTAAATTTAAAAATCTGCACCAGATGCAAGCGCGCCGTAAAATACGCGCCGGTGCCGCAAAGTAGGGCGATTAGAAAGTACGGACCCCACAAAAAGGAGTTGATTGCGTCAATTGTGGCGGTGAGTTTGTCGAGAAAATTTTGCATGATCTTTTCCGTGAATTTAAGATGCGAAAATATATTTTAAAAACTCTTAAATTCCTATAAATCGAGAGAAATTTAAGCGAAATTTTAAAGCGTTTTTATAATTTTACTCAAGTATTAAGCAAAGCGGTATGTGCCGTTTGCTGCATGCCAGCTTGCCAGATAAGCAGCTTAGAATTCCCGCCTTAGCTGTCGAAATTTGAAAAGCAATCAACTGAAATTTTTAAGCCTATTCATCACCGCCGATTTTGAAAACGAACATCTTGCAAGCGTTAAAAAAGGCGGGAATCAGGCTAAATAGGCGCCCTTTGAGGCTCCAGTGGCTTTTATACATTTTCAGCATTGCAGCCTCTTTGGCGAAGCAGATATGCGCACTATCCCAGCCCTGCACCTCTGCGCCGCCGCTAATGCCCATTTTAAAGGGCGCGTTTTGCATGTGCCGCATCGCGTCATGGCGCCTAGAGTCGAATTTCCTAACCGAAAACTCGCTCATAAAGTCGCTCAGTACGTAGCCGCTAAATTTTTGCGAAAGCGCGATAAAAAATTTTTTAAATTCCTCCTTTTCAAAATACATACTCACGCCCTCTAAGATGAAGATGTAGCCCGTGCTGCCGTGCTTTGCGACCAGCTCGTCCATCCATGAGGGATCTAGCATCGAGTAGGGCAAGCTAAAGTTGTTCTGAGCTTTGGGTAGCAGCGCGTCGCGTGCGGCGATGACGTCGGGCAGATCGAGGTCGTAAAATAGAGCGTTTGGTAGGACGTGCTGGAGCCTAAGCGGGCGGGTGTCGAGCCCTGCGCCAAGCTGCACGATGATAGGGCGATCAAGCTCCGCCGCGAGTCGCAGCGTCTCGTCGTCGAAAAATTTCGCGCGGATCACGGTGCCCGTCTTGCTAAGGCGCGCGTCGTTAAATTTTGCAAAATCATAATCGATCTGTTCGACCGCGGCGCTTGAAAAGGGATCATTTAGGATCGGATCCGCGTCTTTGAAATCCAAATGGCGCATATAGACGTTGATTAGCAGCGTCTCGGAAACGTTATCTTTAAAATTTAACTTTTGCATGAAGTGCCTTTCTTGCGGTGTCATCGCGAGCAAAATACCGCTTATTTTTAATATGTATTATTATATCCTTGCTAAATAAAATTTCAATGAAATGATATGAATTTTTATTTAAAGACAGAATTTTAAATTCGCGCCGCGGGTTTTGGCTATAATATTGCCGCGTAAAGCTCAATTAATTTTGAAATTTTATGCGATGTAAAGCGCGGGTAAAATTAGAATTTTAATAGCTATAAAATTTATTAGCTTAGGTGACCCAGATGCGCAGCTATAGCCTGGATGGTAAATTTAGTCCGCGCAGCTTTATCTTTGTCTAAATATTTCATTGTATAATTCTTAGCTTTTGGAGGTTATATGGAAAAATCGCGGCTAGGACTACTGCAAACCGAGGCCATCGCCACGCTTAGCGACGAGGAGCTTGCAATGTTCGAGCACCAAGTCATCAAAAAAGGCTATGTTTTTTATAGCGAGGCGCCTAAAGTTTTTATTTTTAAAAGTGGACAGGCGAAGCTTTCGTTTTTTGAAGACGGCGAAGAATTCATCATCAACTACCTAAATAAGGACAATATTACCATTCTTAATGAAATTTGCGCGCTTGAGTTTTTAGAGGACAGCGAGATTTACACGATCGATGCGAGCGGACTCGGAGAGATCTTGGCAAATCGCAGCTTTTGCGAGGCGTATATAAAAATTTTAACAGAGATAATTCTGCTGCAGCGCAAAATCACACGCTCTATACTTTTTGAAAATGCAAAAGGGCGCATCGCGAGCTTTTTGATCGAGCTTGCAAACGAGCAGAATTTTCATCAAAATGGCTACAAATACGTCTTTTTGCCCTTTTCGCTAAAGGTGCTTTCATCCTTTGTGGGGCTCAAGCGTCAAAGCGCGAGTACCGCGTTTAACGAGCTTGTAAAAGATAACGTAATTCAAAAAATCAGTCAGCACGAGTTTTTGATCCTAGACTACGACAGATTGCTTAGTTACTGTGTTTAGGCGCGGGCTAGAGTTTTTAAAGCATTTATGCGGCTTACGTTACGGCTTAGGCGCGAAATTTTGTCTAAAGTTACGGCGCAAAATTTTGTCCAGATTTACAGCGTAAAATTTTTATCAAGAGCTTGGTTTTGGAATTTCATCCCGAATTTCGCTTAGGATTTCGTCTAAAATTTTAACTTATATAAAATTTGGGTTTGTGGTCTCGTTTAAAATTCTGTTTTGAATTTGCTTAAAATTTTAACGCACAATTCGCTTTTTGATTTTATCCGCTATCCTAAAACGCAAAGCTTTGGAATTTTAAATTTAGTGGCAGGCTATGGAATTTAAAATTTTGAATCAAGCTGGAATTTTATGTGTTGCAATGGAATTTAAAATTTTGGATCGAACGAAATTTTACGCATCGGAATTTTTAAAATTTAAGAAACTAAAAATGCGCGGCAAAGTGCCGCGCCATATTTTGTTTATATCGTGGTGAAGCGCGATAGATTAGTCTTTCTTTTTCATATCGTATTTATTTACCATAAATCCGACCAAGCCTACGAAAAATAGACCGCCGCAGATGTTACCTAGCGTAACTGGGATCATATTTTTAACGATGAAATTTCCCCAGTTTATTGAATCTATTTGAGCCGCCGTTACACCGTGAAGCGAGCTTGCAAGAGCATTTACATCGCCACCAGCAGCTGCTAAATAGTGGCCTTTAGCGATGATGCCTTCGGTTAGGATAAACATATTTGCCACGCAGTGTTCCATAGAGCAAGCTACGAATGCGCCGATCATCCACATAATTGCGAAGAATTTACCCGATAGATTACTCTCGCTGGTCGCAGTCCAGATAGACATACATACAAACACGTTACAAAAAATTCCGCGGATGAATAGCTCATGAAAAGGTGCGTTTATTTTGCCTGCTGCTGCAGGAATGAAGTGCTGCAAGATGTAGCCATCATATTTAAGCGGAAGTCCTGAGTAATAATACATATACGCGATTAACGCGCCACCTACAAAGTTAAAGCACCAAACGATAGCCCAATAGCCGATAGTTTTACCTAGCGGTAATTTGCCATCGGCGGCAGGTACGCCCGTTAAAACCGAGCTGGTAAATAGATGCCCACCGTAAAAAACCACCATCATCAGACCGCAGCTAAAGGTAATACCGCCGATGAAATTCGATAAGCCAATAGATTGCTTTTCAGCCATTCCGACGGTCGAGTGAGCCCAGAAAATATCGCCCATAGCGATTGCAGCGCCCGCCATTATAGCTAGAAAAATTATGCTAATTAGCGGGGTATGCGCCTTGTGTTGCATCGAACTAGATACCGCTTGCGCGGTTTCTGCAGGATTTAACATTTACTCCTCCTCATTTAAATTTGAATCAATTTCTAAGATACGCTCATAAGCTTTTTGCGCACTTTTTTTTGCGCTCTCGCTCAGTCCTTCTTTAAAATCAAGGACGTTATCGAGCAACACGCTAATGCCCAAAAACAATGTCTTTGGGCAAATTTTGCGCAGATAGCTTAGAAGCACCGGCGTAGGCAGGTTATGCGTCGAGTAGATATAGTCACGATCGTTGCTGAGGTCGAAAAATTCTATCTTATCCTCATCAAAGCCGCTCATCGCATCTACTACGATTAGAATTTCAGGGGCAAATTCCCTAAGGGCTGCAAATTCGTTTTCGGGCACATCCTGCCCATAAAAAACGCGCCAATCTTTTAAGTTTGCCTCGACTATTCGCCCTGTTTCATTGCCCACGTCGTCGTCGCCGCGAAGGGGATTGCCGATACAAAGCAACGCCTTTCGCATCAAAAATCCTTCCTTAGCACGAAGTATCCTTCGCGCATATTTTTTAGCAGATCTTTAAGCTCACATTCGCAAAGCTGAGGGATTAGCTTGGCTGCGTGCTCGGCAAAAATTTCAATCTCGAAATACTTGCTTAGGTTACCGATCTTAAATTTAACGTAGTCGCCCGAGTTCTCGACGATGCGTTTAAATTCTTCATCGTCTATCTCAAGCACCTTTTCGCTAAAATCTATCGTACCCACGCCGTGACCGACGCAGGTGGAAAAAACCTTGATATCCTTTAGCTCTTTAGGTAAATTTTCGTTTTCGTCCATATGCCGCTTTGTAAGCTTAAAAACCTCAATCATCGTTTGCTCCAGACCTCTTTTTGCGGATCGATCTTAAATTCTTCCGTAGCGCGGGCGTATTTTAGATATACGTCATTGTGCAATAGTGCCATGCACTCCGCGTATCTAGGATCCTCTTCGGTGTGGATAGCGTTAAGTAGAGCCTCGCGAGAAGCTTTTGGATCGTGAACGTCAGATGAGGTTTTGATCGCATCCATATATTTTGCGAATAAAACTCTTCCGAAAATATAGCTCATCAGCCTCTTAGCTTCAGCTTGCAGATCGCGCTCGAATAAAATATCGCCGATAACTGAACTCTTAACCGGTGGCGGAAGAGTGCTATCTTGCTCATAGCTCTTCTTTTGAAGCTTTTGATCGATGATGCCAAGCGCCATGCCAAGACCATAGATGATGCTAGCAGGATGCGGAGGGCAGCCGGGGATATAAACATCTACCGGTATAATCTTATCGATACCACTCCATACGCTATATGCGTCATGAAAAATTCCACCAGTGCTTCCGCAGGCTCCAAGAGCTACTACGATCTTTGGATCAGGTGCGGCCTCATAAGCGCGAAGCAGCGGATAATACATCTGTCTAGTAACCGGACCGGTGCAGACTAAGATATCTGCGTGGCGAGGGTTAGCTACGAGTTTAAATCCGAAGCGCTCCGGATCCCACATCGGCGTGATAGAAGCAAAAATTTCGATTTCACAGCCATTGCAACTTCCGCAGTCGATACGATAAACGCTGAAGCTTCGTTTGATATTTTTCAAAAGCTCCAATTTTGCGGTTAGATCGTTTGCGTTTTTAATATTTTCGGGGACTTGATACAAACTCATTTTATTGCCTCCTCTATACCTTTGGTCACTCTTTCGACCGCTTGAGCTTTTTTGCATTCAGGACAGATATAGAGATATTTTTTAGCTTCTTCTAATCTGCCTGGGAGCAAATTTGCAGTACTTAACTTTTCTAGCGTGTAATTGATGAGCCTTTTTGGGGTCATTGGCTTGCCGCAGCAGCTGCATTTCTCCATCTCAAGCTCGCCGTGTTGGATAAGCGCGCTTTTATCAAATTTTACCGCTAGCTCAAAGCTATTGCCTAGCCTTACCGCTCCCGTAGGGCATACCTCGTCGCAGCGACCACAAAATATGCAGCGTCCGCAATCAAATTCCCAAATTAGTTTGGTTTGGGCTTCATTCATCTTAAGCTCAATCGCATTAGATGGGCAGGCGATTCCGCACGCAGCACAGCCTATGCAAAGCTCATAGGTATATTCAGGCTGCCCGCGAAAATTCTCGGGCACGATGTATGGCTCAAACGGATAAGCATAGGTCGCCTTACCATATTTTTCGGTAATGTCGAATAATTTCATCATCTTAAATCCTTTTTGCTAACCTTGCCGTCTTGGCAAAATTTCTTAAGGTCTTTTTCGGTTAGAATTTTACTCTTTCCGCTATTAATATCGACTAAAGTTACACGCTCGGTGCATGAGTAGCACGGATCCATCGAGCATACGATTAGCGCCGCATCGGAGATGTTATTTCCGCGGAATTGAAATCGCAAGCTCGGCCAGTTGTTATACGTAGCGGCGCGACATCTCCAGCGGTAAACCTTCTGTGCGTTTCCTTGCATGATCCAGTGGACGTTTTCGCCTCGCGGCGCTTCGTCGTGACCTAAAGCGTAGTTTTCCGGTCTGATCATAGTCTGTGGATCGATCATTATCGGAGTTTGCGGCATTTGATGCAAGCACTGCCTGATGATGTGGATCGATTGTTTAAGCTCTTTATATCTTACGACTTCGCGGCTGAATACATCGCCACCGTGTTCTACGGCTACTTCGAATTCTATCTTATTGAAGAAATCGTAAGGATGATCGTAGCGGTTGTCGCGTTTAAAACCGGAAGCTCTCATATTTGGACCTACCGGGCTGAAATCGCGCGCTACTTTGCGATCTAATACGCCCACGCCCTTCCAGCGACCGATTTGGCGTTTATCCTCCATAACGGCGTCCCAAATTTCAGAAATTTGAACATCAAGTTTATTGATGATCTCGATGCTCTTGCGGATTTCGTTATCGGTCATATCGCGGCGAAGACCGCCCATAATGACGTTGCCGTAAGTTTTGCGACCGCCGGTTACGAGCTGGGCTAGCTCCATAGAATACTCACGCACCCTAAAGATATGCATGAAGGCGTTGTAGTTACCCGTTACCTCGCAGGCTAGACCGATATTTAAAAGATGGCTGTGAAGACGCTCAATCTCAAGGCAGATGACGCGGATGGCTTGCGCACGAAGTGGAATTTCAAGCTTGATGGCTTTCTCTGCTGCTTCAATACACGCAATCGCGTGAGCGTAGCCGCAAATTCCGCAGACGCGCTCTGCTAAATAGCCCATCTGATCGTAATTCATTCGGTTTTCAGCTAGTTTCTCCATACCGCGGTGTTGATAAAATAAGCGGTAGTCTGCATCGATAATCTCATCGCCATCGCAAAATAGTCTGAAGTGTCCCGGCTCATCGCTCGTTACGTGAAGAGGTCCAAGCGGAACATCTACTACGCCGTCGCCGCTAGGAAATAAAAACTCTGCATTAGGCTCGTCTTTATGATCTACAGGATCGGGCCTATAGCGATAGTCCATCGCGTCTTTGCGAAGCGGATGAAGTCCATCCGGCCAATCGTCGCTTAGTACTAAACGGCGTTTATCAGGCAAGCCTTCGGCGATTAAACCAAACATATCGAAAGCTTCTCTTTCGTACCATACGCAAGCAGGCACTAAAGGAGTAACCGACGGGAATGTTGGATCCGATCCGGGAATTAGCGTCTTAACGGTAATGAAGCATTTATCCTCTGCGGCGAAATCCTCCGCTTCGGTCATTTTGCCACCTTCCATAGATATCGCATAGTAAAGCGCGAAATTTCCGTTTAGCTCGCGCTCATCGTTAGGGATCATCGTGCTGATAAAACCGCCGATGTCATAATATAGCGTCTTAACCGCAAGCGGCAGATCATTTCTATCCACTAAAACGGTGATTTGATCCTCGGCTTGGCGGGTAACTTCTAAGACCTTGACTTTGGTCTTTAAAATTTCTATAAATTTATCGCCTCTCATTTTTAACCTCTCATCATTATTCTAACGCCGTTTTCGACGAGCATCCAAAAATCACCTACGTGCCATACGCCGAAAATTATCACTAAAGCGCAAAGCAAGATTAGCGGTAAATTTTCAAACAAGCTCATCTCTTTAGCATAAACCACTTCACCTTTAGGCGTACCGAAGCTCGCTAGATTAAAGTGCGCGAAGTCCGCGATGAAAATAATTACGAGCGCGATCGCAAATAACGCTACGGCTATGTATTGACCGCTGGCTATCGCGCCTTTGAAAACGTTAAATTCGCTCACGAATATCGCAAACGCAGGAACACCTACGAGCGAGCAAACCGCAGCACCAAACATTATCGTAGTAAGCGGAGCGATTTTTACCATGCCGCCCATTCTGG
The DNA here is from genome assembly GCF_937921625.1 of uncultured Campylobacter sp. Classification (GTDB taxonomy): domain Bacteria; phylum Campylobacterota; class Campylobacteria; order Campylobacterales; family Campylobacteraceae; genus Campylobacter_B. The sequence goes on from NZ_CAKZTI010000055.1 coordinate 53,184, forward strand.
TCATATCTTTGTGACCGTAAATTCTAGCGATATTACCGGTAGAGCAGAATGCAAGAGCCTTGGTAAAGCTGTGAGCTAAGCAGTGAAAGATCGCGGCAAGCAAGCCAAAATATCCGCCGATGCCTAGTGCAAATGCAATAACACCCATATGAACAACCGAGTGGTAAGCAAACATCCTCTTTACATCGTGCTGACGAACAAGGAAAATTCCTGCTATAAATAGCGTGATCGTGCCCGAAATCAGCATCACGTGCTTAACGAAGTCTGGCCCTACCGCTTCGGCGGTTACCGCGTAATATCTAAATATCGCTAGCATCGCACATTTTAAAAGCACACCCGAAAGTAGTGCCGAAATCGGAGCCGGACCTTCTGCGTGAACGTCAGGAAGCCAAGTGTGAGTAGGAGCAAGTCCTGCTTTGGTTCCAAAGCCTATTAGAGCGAATATAAAGATAAGCTTAGCGGCATCTTTGTTTAAGCCTTTGGCGTGATCCATAATGCTAGTCCAAAGCATCGAAGCCTCGCCATCGCCCGTGATTTTGAATGTAGCCGCATATAGTAAAACGGTCGCATAAAGCGCAAACGCTAAGCCGATCGAGCAGATAACGATATATTTGTAACCGCTCTCGGTAGATTTTTTGTCTTTATGAATAGCGACCAAAAATACCGATGCTAACGTAGTGGCCTCTACTGCAGCCCACATAAACGCGACGTTGTTGCATATAACGCTAAGCGTCATCGTAAAAACGAAAACGTGGCAGAGCGCATAGTATTTTCTAAGATCGCTAAGATCCAGATGACCGCCCTGTATCTCCCATTTCATATAGGTGGTAGAGTATAAATTTACCAAAAAGCCCGTTACAGCGATTAGCACTAAAAATACGCAGCCTAGGCTATCTAGGAATAGGAATTTATCGTATGCGTAAAAAGCCTCAAAGTTGCCGCTGATAAGCTTGCCTACGTTACAGAGTAGCCCTGCGGATGTAACCGCAGAAATCAAAACGTGTAGCGTGCTTAGGAGCTTGAAATTCTTAGGGCATAAGAATAATATCAGCGCTCCGAGCAACGGAAAAATTAATATAAAAGCTAAACTATTCATCATTAACCCCTTAAATTCGAAGCTTTAGACGTATCAAGCCCGTCATAGGCTTTGTAAAATCTAACCGCCAAAATGCTCATAATAATAACCGCAAAGATTGCATCGGTTAAAATTCCAAGCTCGACTAGCTCGTGAGAGTTGTAAGCCATAAGCGCAAGGCTTAGGTGGATGCCGTTTTCAAAGAGGCAGTAGGCTAGAATTTGCTTGATGAAAGAATTTCTTAGCATGAAGCCGAAAATTCCCATCATAAATACGGTTACCGCCGCTATTAGAACGATTCTTTCTTGAATAAGAGAGAATTTAAGCAAGATCGGATTAATTGTCATCGCAATCGCTAGCGAAAATCCCATCGCAATAACGGGGCTTACGAAAAAGCCGCCTACCGGCTCATCCTCGCTGATCACATCCAGCTTTTTAACTAGCCAAAATAAAATTCCTGGCACGAAAATAACCTTCGTAAAAAACGCCACTATCGCCCAAATTCTAAGCTGCGGCGCATTGAAGTTAGAATATAGCATAAAAAATATGCTTACCAAAAGTAGCGTCTGAATCGCGTAAATTCCGATCGAAAGTTTTAAATTTCTAAGTCCGAATACCGCGAGTGACGTTACGATCATACAAATTGCTAAAATATCGATACTATTCATCTTAAAATCCTACTACGTAAAGCGTTAATGCCGCAAAAGCAATGGCAAGAGCGCCGCATGAAATTTTGCGCATGCTCGAAGTCATTCTGAAGCGTGGTCCAAAGTTGTCGATGAAAACGGCTGCTACGTAAAATACACCGGTTTTTAGCACAAAGATTATGATTGCCAAAAACGGATTGCTAAAATTCCACGGCTCAAATATCGTTAGGAATAATCCGATCATCGCAAACTGCTTCAAAATAAGCGCCGCTTGCACTAAGCCCAAATCGCTGCCTGCGTATTCGCCCAAAAGTCCTTCTTGAAGCTCTTGCTCGGCTTCGGCAAGATCAAATGGCTTTCTGCCGGTTTCTACATACATGCACCATAAAAACGCAATCGAAGCGACAGCAAAGCTTGGAATTTGATAGCCGATCTGACCGCTGCGTACCATCTGCTGGATCTCAACTAAATTTGAAGTTCCTGCAGCCATCATTACTACGATTAGGCACATCATCATCACAGGTTCGACAAAAACGGCAAGCATCTGCTCGCGTCCACCGCCGGTTGCCGCAAAAGGGTTACCGCTATCTATCGAAGCCGCACCGAATACGAAGCGCAAAAGCGCGCCTAGATATAGGATAACGAAAATATCCGAATATGCTCCGAAAAGGGTATCTTTGCTGTATGTTATAGGAATGGCCGCCAAGATCGCCGCCGAAGTAGCGAATAGGAAAAACGGAGCCCACCTAAATACCCAGTGGCTGCACGCAGGAACGGTTCTGCCGCGCTTAAAAAGCTTAATAATATCGCGGTAAGTCTGGAAAAAATCACTTCCTTGTTTCGACTGAAGCTTGGCTCGAAGTTTTCTAGCCATACCGTCGAAGAGTGGAGCGACTAGGACGATAACCGCGACTTGAAATATCATTAAAAATATAGTTTGTATAGTCTGCATCTCAAACCTCCTAGATCAAAAAATATCCGACGCCCAGTATCGCGCAAAGGTAGATTAGGATGTAAAGCGTATATAAATTTGCATAGCCGCTTTGAATAATTCCTATCTTATCGGCGACCTTCTTACTCCAATCGATTACCGGTTGATAAATTATCGTCCACCAAATGTCTTGTGGGTGGTTGTGATACTCGATCGGTCCGAAGTAGCCGTTTTGCTCTATTCTGCGTTTATGACCTCTAAATAACCAGTCCATAATCTTTCTTAAATCGCCGGTAAAAGGACCGCCAGTTATCTGCATGCGAGGGCTATATTTAAAGCCGCACGCCCAAGGATCGGTCTCACGAGGTTTGTCGCGATTTGCTTTCATAACCGCTAGGATGATAAACGGAAGCAGCATTGTAGAACACAAAATCACTGCAATAAGAGGAGTTGAAACGATACTTCCCAAAGGCGAAGTGATTGACGAAGCGCCTAGGCTTGCGACATACCCGCTATTGGAAGTGATAGAATTTACTGCTTGCATAATGTAATCTACTATAAAGTGTGCGCCTACGCCAAATCCCACGCAGCCTATCATCAAAATGATCATTCCTAAAACCATTCCTAGTGGGCTTTCTTTTGCATTTTCCCAAATTTTTTCATCTCTCGGGGTTCCTGCAAAGATTACCGCATAAAGCTTAAGGTGCATACCGACCAAAACGCCGGTAAGTGCAAGAGCGACCACCGCTAAAGAGAAGGCGTATCTGATGAAAATTCCACTTTCCTTAGCACCTTGAAGCATTCCTTGATAGGTAAACCATTCTGAAACGAAGCCGTTTACCGGAGGAAGCGCTGCGATACCCATAATACCGATAAACATACCAACAGCAGTTAGCGGCATTTTTTTAGCTAGCCCTCCTAGCACGTCCATATTTTGCGTATGAGTAGCGTGGATTACAGAGCCTGCACATAAGAATAGCAAGCCTTTGAATATCGCGTGATTTACTACGTGGTAGCAGCCTGCTAAAAATCCGACTGCGGCTAGTGTTACATTGCCTGCTGCGACGCCGTAAATTCCGGTGCCAAGACCCAGCAAGATAATGCCGATATTTTCAACCGAGTGGTACGCAAGAAGCGCTTTAAAGTCGTGCTGGCACAACGCGTATAAAACGCCAAAAAGCGAGCTAGCTGCTCCTAGGATCAAAACTGCAAGTCCGAAATAGATACTTAGCGGTAAAAATAGTGTAAATTTAACAAGGGTAAAGAGCGCTACTTTAATCATAACGCCGCTCATTAGCGCAGAGACATTTGATGGAGCCGCAGGGTGAGCTTGCGGTAGCCAAACGTGGAAAGGCCACATTCCCGCTTTTGAGCCGAAGCCGACCAAAAATAGCACGAAAGCAGCCACAGAAGCACCCATCGGCATATTTACTTTTCCCCACTCCGCAAATTCGAAGCTGCCTGCGTAGTTTGCAATGATAAGTAATCCACAGGTGATACAAAATGCACCGATCTGCGCTATACCTAAATATACCATAACGGCTTTGAGCGTGCCTTTGCCATCGTTTACTATGATTAGAAATGACGAAATTAACGTCATAAGCTCCCATAAAACAGCGAAGCAAAATACATTATCCGCACTGATGACTAAAAGCATAGATAAGATGAAGGTATTAAATAAACATGCAAAAACGCCAATATTTGCCTTTCCGATATATTCCTCAGCATAGCTCATACCGTAAACGCTGCTTGCAAAGCCTATAAAAACGACTACGAAGCTGAAGAAATTTCCAAGCGGACTTAAAGCAAATTTTGGCGCATATAAGAAAGTACCGCCCAAAACGAAGCTATCGCTTACGCCCATATTGGCTACGAAATGACACATCGCATAAAAACAGCTGATAGCACCTAATCCAAATCCCACCTTAACGGCAGTTTTTGGAGCGCAGTATAAAAGGATACTAATTACTGCACTGACGATAAATAAAGTATAGACGCTTATCATTTTGCGCCTCCTTCTTTTTTGGCGACGCAACTGATTTCGCCGTTTAACACGTCTTTTGCAAAAGCATTAGCCGCATCGTAGTCTATCGCAAAGCCCAATTTATGCTTACCTTCTTTAGGATCTATCATAATGATAGCGCTAGTTGGGCAAACCTCGACGCATGCAGGACCGTTTTCGCGTCCGTTGCATAGATCGCATTTGATGGCGGTGCTTTTGGCGCCCGCTTGGCTTTCGATCTCGAGATAATACTTCGGCTCGACCGCATAATTTACTGACGGCATAAGCTCGGCATTCGAGCTGATCGCGCCATAAGGACAGGCGAGCGTACACATCTTGCATCCGATGCAAATTTCTTCGTGCAATTCGATATAGTTATTATCGAAGCGAAGCGCACCGGTAGGGCAGACGTTTGCGCATGGTCCGTCATCGCACTGCCTGCACTGCGTAGGCATAACGCCGTAAGCCTGTCTAAGCACGGTAAGTCGCGATTTAGCAAGCTTGCCGCGCTCGTAGGCACTTGAGTAACAGGCCGCCATGCACGTCGTGCAACCGATACATCGTTTGTAATCGCAGATTACAAATTTATGTTGTTTCATACCTTTCTCCTTGACTTAAGGAATTTTAAAAATTTTTTACTAAAAATTTTGGTGTAATTATATTTAAGTCCGTAAAAAAATTCCGTCATTTATCTGACGATATTTGGAATTTATTTGATAAATTTGCTTTCAAAGCTTAAATTTAAAAACTAATTTCTTTTTTAAACAGGTCCGTTGATTATTTGCTTTAAAAGTCTAGTATATCAGTATTAAAGTATATTTTAAAATTTAAATTACTACTTAAATTACTACTTAAATTACCCCAACTTACTCCTAATTATAATTGAAAAAATTCTTTTAGCTTAAGGCAAAATTTCAATTTTATTTTAGGTAAGAATTTATATAATTGTGCCGAAATTGCATATATGGTAATTTTGCATGTTTAGTATTTTCGAAAGGAGAAAATATGGCGAATAAAGGCAAGGTCATATGCCCTTATTGTGGCACAGGCTGTCAAATCGAGCTGACTGCGGAAGACAATTATATCAAATCCGCAACTGGCGTAAGCGACAACCCCGTAAATCAGGGTTGTTTATGTTTGAAAGGTTATTACGGATGGAATTACGTAGGCTCTAGAGATAGACTTACTACTCCGCTAATTCGTAAAAAGAATGGCAAATTTAGTAAAGATGGCGATTTGGTCGAGGCTAGCTGGGACGAAGCGCTTGATTTGGTTGCTAAAAAGATGCTCGAGGTTAAAGAAAAATACGGCGCTGACGCGATAGCCGGAAACTATTCCGCACGCTGTACGCACGAGGATAACTACGTAGCGCAGAAGCTACTTAGAATTTTAGGCACGAATAATATCGATCACTGCGCGCGCATTTGACACGCTCCGACTGTGGCAGGTCTTGCCAAAACAATCGGTAACGGAGCGGCTACAAATAGCTTCACGGAGATCGGAACTCACAGCAACTGCATTATGATGATCGGCTCAAACCCGGAAAATGGTCACCCGATCGTAGCTATGCACGTACAAAGAGCGCTAAATAGAGGCGCCAAACTCATCGTCATTGACCCGGTTAAGACGGAATTTGCAAATCGCGCAGATATCCACCTCCAGCTTGAGCCGGAGCACAATATCCCAGTCATTAACGCTTTAATCCATGCTATTATCGACGAGGATTTGGTAAATCACGAATTCGTTGAGAAATACACCAAGGGTTTTGAATATGTAAAAGAGGCGGTTAAGGATTATTCGCCTGAGGCCGTAGCTAAATACACTAGGCTAAACGCCGAGGATATTAGAAAAGCGGCTAGAATTTACGCTACTACGCGACCTGCGGTTATCACGCACGGAATGGGTGTAACTCACTTCAACCACGGCGTGGGCGCGGTCTGCGACATTTCAAATTTAATGCTTGTAACGGGCAACGTGGGCGAGCTTGGAAGCGGCGATCTACCGATCCGTGGACAAGAAAACGTCCAAGGCTGCTGCGATATGGGAATGCTTCCTAACGTATTTACCGGCTATAAAGCTGTAACCGACGAGAGTGCCCGTGATTGGTTTGAGCGCCAGTGGAATTTACCAAAAGGTCATCTAAACGGTAAGATCGGCATTCATAAAACTGAAGTTCCTGACGCAATTCTTGATGGTAGGGTAAAATTCTTCTGGACGATGGGTGAAAACCCGGTTATGACCGATCCGAACGCAAACCACTTCTTGCGCGCGATTTCGCAGGTAGAGATGTATGTGATCCAAGATATTTTCTTAACCGAGACGAGCCGCAAAGCAGATGTTGTGCTTCCTGGAGCTTGCAGCGGCGAGAAGGAGGGCACTTATGCTAACGCCGAGCGCCGCGTACAGCATAGCGAGATTGTAGTTGCCCCTCCGGGACAAGCTAGACAAGACTGGGCTATCATCTGCGAGCTTGCCAGACGCTTAGGACTAGGGGATTATTTCACATTTCAATCTCCAGAGCAGATTTGGGAAGAGGTGCGCAGGGTAGCTCCGCACAACTACGGCGGAATGAGCTATTACCGCATCAAAAAATACCACGGACTTCACTGGCCGTGCCCTGATGAGAATTCTATGGGCGGACCTGCATTGTATCTTGATAAGAAATTCTTTACCCCGGACGGTAAAGGAAATTTCGTCCCAGTTCTATTCGTGGATGATAAAAGCAAGATCGAAAGCGCCAAAGAGGAATTCGCAAAGCGTATGAATATGCCGAAAGATTATCCTGTAATGGCGGGCTCCGTGGACGAGAAGACCGACGAGGAGTTCCCTATCCAGCTTTTAACTACGCGTAAGGTTTACGAGTACGCAGGAGGCGCGATGACTAGGCGCTCTAAGATCGTCGAGCAGGGTGGCGACGCGATAGGACCGATTGCGGAAATGAATCCGAAACTCGCCGAACGATATGGAATTTCACAGGGCGATTTCATCGTCGCGTGGAGCCGCTACGGCTATATCGCGATCAAGGCGGACATCACCGAGTGCATAATGGATGGTATCATTCAGATGTCTTATCACTACTGGGAGAGCTGCTGCAACGAGCTAACCAGCGGCGGCTGGGATCTAATCGCCAAAACGCCTACATTTAAGGCAGCGATTCAGATCAAAAAGATCGACGAAGAGGAATTTTTGCGTATCCGCGAGCTTAAGCGCATTAAGTTTCAGACCAACAAGGTCGTTTACGACGACTTCCACCACCATCCGATTAAATTCTAAGAATTTAATCTTATCCATAGATTCGGGGGCTATGCTTCCGAATCTACTTTTTAACAATCAATTCAAATAATATGAAATTTTGGCGATCTAGCCGTCTTGCGATATTTTAAAGATCAAAAATTTCAAGAATTCAATGAATTTCGCGGTATTAATACGCTTTTTTTGCGTAGTTGCACTATCGATAAGAGGGCATAGAAATTTATCTGCTATTTCATTTAATAGATGCGACGGCAGAGACCGGGCATTCGTGATTTATCAAATCCTAATAAATGTAGTCTCTATAAGAGCGGCGCAATGGAGTAAATTTTAAAGATAAGCATGATAATAAGGCTATTTTATCGCGACAAATCTTGCCAAATTACATTATTGATTAAATTTTAACGCGCGCAGGCTGATTTTATGCGAATTAGCCTATATTGCCGAATAGCGCTGCAATTTTAATAACGCAAATGCGATTTTTGTGATTTTGATAGATGAATGCAAAAGGCTCATAGGCTTTTTTAAAATGCTAGACGCGGCTTTTAGTCTTAATGGTCGCAAAATGCCGGTTTCTAGCATAACCGGAGTAGTTTCGCGCTCCGTCCGAAATCCATAAATTTTAATTTTAAAATTTTAGATTTAAAATTCCGAATTCCGCCGTGCTTGGAGCTCGGAATTTTTATAATTTTATTTTATCGCGTGTTTTTGGCGTTCTATTTTTCACGCGGGAGCCCTTTGCTGCGCCAGATCACGCTGCTTGCGATGTTAAAGCTATTGCGCAAAAGCTTCTGCCTTGCTTGTGGATGAGATTTATGAAACTAGGCTCTGATATTGAAGCTATTGCGCCAAAGCTGCTGCGGCAGAATTCCATCTACTTTATTAAAAGTAGTTAGAATTTCCGCCGCTTATCGCACCTGAGCTACTTATTGTGCCAGATCTGTTCGTCACACCTTATTTTTATCGCTCGCAGCACCCGCTTTACTTTGTTGCGCCTAAATTTTTGCCGTCCATCGTGTTAGAATCGCTTGCAGCGCCGTGATTTTCGCTGCTTGCAGAATCTGAGCTCGTCGTACCGCTAGGGCTTGCGGAGATTGGATTTGCTATGCTTTCGCCCGCGATGCCGCTTACGTTATTTATGTAGGCTACGGTGCTTATTTTATTCCATTCTCTACCGATTTTCAAAAATGCGCGCTGGCTGTCTAGGATCTCTTTAAACATCGGATCTTTCGCCGCTTCCTCGTCTAAGATTTCATTCGTTGCTTTTTTAAGCGCGGCTATCACGTCCGCAGGGAAGTCGCGCACCTGCACGTCCGGAAACTGCGCTTTTAGCTCTGCCCAAATGCGAGCGTTTTCGTAAAAGCCCTTATTTTGGAAGTTCTCGCCGGCAAGTCTTGCTGCAGCCTCTAAGATCGCTTGAAGATCCGCAGGCAGCTTCTCTAGCGCCTTTTGATTTACCAGCAGCTGGCAGTCTCCCATAGGCTCTTGCCAGCCTGTGTAGTAGTATTTAGCCACTTTGTGAAATCCAAGTGGCATATCATAGACAGGGCTTACCCACTCGACCGCGTCGATCGTACCCATCTCTAACGCCATAAATAGCTCGCCCGTAGGCACCGTGTTTATAGTGGCACCCAGCTTGCTCATCACCTCTCCGCCTAGCCCCGGTATGCGGAATTTAAGCCCTTGCAAATCCGCGACTGAGTTGATCTCTTTTTTAAACCAGCCGCCCATTTGCATGCCGGTAGATCCCATCAAAAAGGTCTTTATACCGTATTGCGCGAACATCTTATTATTAAGCTCTCGCCCACCACCATAGTAGTACCACGCGTGCTGCTCATCAGTAGTCATACCGAAAGGCACCGCCGTCCAGAGCATAGTTTTGGCGTCTTTGCCTTTATAATAATAAAGCGAAGTATATCCTAGATCGTATTGACCGCTTTTGACGAAGTCGAATATGCCAAAGCTTGCCTTGTGCTTGCTCGGTGTATCGATGCGGATCTGAAGCCTGCCGCCACTAAGGCTTTCGGCATAGTTTTTAAAATCCTCGGCGGCAGCGCCCAAAACGGGCGTAGTCGCCTCCCACGTGCTAGCAAGTCTTAGGCGATAAACCTTATCGTCGCCGAAAAGCTGAGAACCCAAAAGCATGAGACATGCAAACAAAAAAATCTTTTTCATTTCTATCCTTTCATAAAGTTTTAAATTCATAAAATTTCAAAATTCAACGCGCCGCCGGCTTAAAATTTAATCGCGTCCTGCGTCACTGCTATGAAATTCTGATTCACGGTACTTATTTTATCCACGTGTTGCTTTCTATTCTATTTTACGACGCTTCATCTTATCGGCACCTTGCTTTGCAGACGTCTTATTTCGCGATATTTTGTTTCTAAGTGCTCTACCAAGCTTTTTATTTTACAATGCCTGGCTTTGCGACTATAGAGCGCCACGTTAGTTTTAATTTTGCCGCGTTCGAGCGCACTTACTTGCACCTGCGCCATATCTAGCGATAATATTTTATCAAGCGCGCTTGCTTAAAAGCCTCTGGCGCGGATCTTTTTTGCTTAGAAACAACAAAAGTATCTTAAAATGCCATCTCTACGCTTTTGCAGATAAAATTCTCCCTTCCTTTCAAAGCGAGCTTTATCATTTCAGTAAGCTTAGACGCTACGCCATTTCTTTGATCTTAGACGGCAGAATCGTGCTTTTAAATTTAAAATTCCGCAATCTGCGTGATCTTCGCGCCACACTGGCAAGCAAAGATTTAGCCTTTATATTTAAATTTTGCACCTTAGTTGAGCGCAAAATTCCGCGCGGAGTTTTGATGCAAATTCCGCGCGAAGCCTAGATTAGAATTTTACGCAGAGCTGCCCCGCGTTGTTTAAAATTTTTTGCAAAATTCCGTGCCGCAAAATGCACTTAAAATTTTGAATTTGCTATTGCGCGGAATTTCTTAGCGTAAATTCTAAGCCTTGAAATTTTGCTCTTGTTTGACAGCATAAAATTTTAAAACAAAATTCTGTAGCCATCATGCCTTAAAATTTTATTTGCAAAGCCTGCCTGCTAAATTTTAAAATTTTAAGTCTAAGTCTGCAAAATTCCGCATTCCGCATTTTAGAAATTCTATTTCGCAAAATTTTATCTCGCAGATTTCTCGCTCTATAAATTTTACGCTCGATGAAATTCTACTCCGTAAGTTTGCGCTTCGTAAAATTCTAGCTCGCAAAATTTTGCTTAAAATTCCGCGAGCTAGCCCTTATTTTCGAATAGTTCCGCGTGTTTGCTACGCAAAAACTCGACCACGGCGATTACCTCATCCGCGCCGCTAGCGTCAGAGTTTTGTAGCACGACGTCGATGTTTTCGATATACAGCTGCGCCGCATCAGCGAGCCGATCGCGCTTGATGCCCGCATAAAGTAGCATCGCGTCAAGCAGGATGTTGATCTCGTAGATTAGATCTTGCTCGGCGATTTTTTCATCATTAGTTTTCATCTTCTTCCTTTGAAATTTGAGTTTTTTTCTCGATTAGACCCACGATTTGCGCCTTTACGGCTTCGTACGAGCTCGCGTCCTTAAAGCCCGCAAACATCCCGCCGCTCGCGTTTATGTGTCCGCCGCCGCCTAGGAGCAGCTTTGCCATTTCGCTAACGTCGATTTTGCCGTCGGCGCGGAAGCTGAGCGTTTTTTTGCTCGTTACGTCGATGAAAAAATCGACATCGGGGTTTTGCGTCAAAAAATCGTTGCCGATGACGCTTACGTTGCCGATATTGTAGGTCAAAATGCCCTTTTTATCGAGGTAGCTGATCTCAAAGCGCTGCTTTTGCGCGCTTAGACGGGCGACTACGAAATGCGAAACGAGATTGCTTAGCGTATCGTCGCGCTCGCTTTTAAAAAATTCCTTCTTTATGCCGTGCAGCGCGCTATCTAGCGCAATGTGTGCATTCGGCTCGTCTTGAAATTTAAAAATTTTTTCTAACAGGAAAAAGATATAATCCCTGCTCTCCTGCTCAAACATAATTTTATTGATCTCTTTCGCGCCCGAGACCATGCCGAGGCAGACCTTGCCGAGCTCAAACTCGCTCTGCTCTTTCAGCCAGATGTCCACGGCGTTTACGATGCGCACGAGTTTATCCAGCCGCGGCGAGCCGCCGAACATCGCGCTGAAAAAATCATAGGTGATCTTCGTGGCGCAGCGCGATGAGTCCAAAAAATACCACGGGAATTTTTTCGCGCACTCAAGTCCGCTTTGATGATGATCCAAAAGGATCACGCGGGCGTTGCGGCGCGCCAGTTCGCCGCTAAATTTCTCGCACTGCGCGGGTAGTAAATTTAGATCGGTGATCAAAACCAGGCTTTTCTCGTCTGCGTCCGCGGCAAGCCGCTCGTCGATGCGAGCGAGGATGAGATCAAATTTTTCGTTTATCTCCTTGCCGTAGTTGGCGTTGAAAAATTCCACGTCTGTCAAATAGTGCGCCGCGACGAACTGCGCGCCGTAGCCGTCCAGATCGGTGTGGCTGAGGTGATATATTTTCATTTGCGCTCTTTGCCGATGATATCTGCTAGCGTGATTGTATCCATATACTCATCGACTTTCTCTTGAAGCTCGCCAAACATTAGATTGACGCGGCACAGCGTGCGACCGTTCGGGCAGGCGTCGATCCCCTCGGCGGTGCAGTCAAATACCGTCGCCTTGCGTCTTTCGGCGCTTTTGATGATCTCGCTTAGCGTGATCTCGTCCGCATTGCGCGCGAGTACAAAGCCGCCTTTGGCGCCTTTGAAGGAATTCAAAAGTCTCGCGCGAGCCAAATTTTGTAAAATTTTAGCCAAAAAGCTGCGTGAAATTCCAAGCTCGCTAGAGATCGAATCGACATCCATCGATTCCTCCTTACCCGCGATGCAGATCATTGAAAGCAGGGCGTATTCGCTTGCTTTTGTAAAAAGCATTTATTCTCTCCTTTGGTCTGAAAGCGTGCATTTTACACAAAGAAAGCAAAAATTTAGGTTAATTAAGTATAATCGCTTCCTATTTTACCGATCAGGAGGTCATCATGGCTTTAGACACGGCTCAAAAGGCACAGATAGTTGCGAAATTCGCTAGAAGAGAGAAAGATACAGGTTCTGCTGAGGTGCAAATCGCGCTTCTTACCGAGAGGATCACGCTTCTTACCACTCATTTGCAAGCAAATCCGAAAGATTTTTCATCTCGCTTAGGACTGCTAAAGCTAGTAGGTCAGCGCAAAAGAATGATGAAATATCTTAAAAACAAAGACTACGCAGTTTACTCTAAGCTCGTTAGCGAGTTAAATTTAAGAGATAAATAAGCTTCTTTGCTCGCGGCGGCGTTTATTTCGTCACTGCGATTTATACACGGCGTCCGTCAAACGACGGACGCTTTTTTTGTGCCTGGAATTTAGACAGCTACACTTTTTCAATTTTTGAATTTTTGTAAAATTTATGAATTCTGTTTGGATTATGAAATTTTAAAATTTCATAGAAATTTTGAAATTTTGCCGAATTCTAATAATTTGCGTAGTTCACATCCGCGACGGAATTTTGAAATTACGAGCGGCGATAAATTTTATCTGCGCCGTCTTGCATACAGCCAGAAAATTATACATTCGCGTTATTTGCATCAAAATTTAATTGTCAAATTCCAAAGAATTTAGATAAAAATCCTTGCCGTATCGCCTGAAAAATACGGCGAGTATAAAATTTCAGCAAATTTTAATGGGGGGGGGGCGTATTATTCACAAATTTTATTTTTAATTAAAGGATTATTAATGGATTATTTTCACGGCATCGCAATCAATGCTAAAAAAGAAGTTCTAACAGACATGAGTAGCGTAACTAATACTACTGTAAATACTGTAAATAGTGGCGATGTAAGTAGCGGAGGCTTGGGTTATCCCTTTTTGCCTATCAATCCGTTCGCCGTTCGCGGCAGTTTTAACAGCAATACGACGACAAATACGACCACTAAAACAAGCACTACGCATACTCATATATGGACATTTCAGCTTAAGGGACAAGGTAAAGATTTGTTTAGAGCGGTTTTAGATAAAAATTTTTTGATTTTGGATGGCGATGAGATGGCTGGTTATGCCGAAAAAAATGGCGGTTATATCGATTGCGGTCTAACTAAAAACATAACTAGAAAAGTAAGCAATGAGGATCAATTCTGGGCTAATGCAGAAAGTTATAAACCCAGATTTGATTATTATGTCGTCGGCTGCGGTACATTTATAGGTGGAATACTGCTATTTATATGTATATGTTATTTTCAAATACTTTATTTCGAGCTTTTGCCGTTTTTGGCATGTATTGGAAGTAGTTTTATTTTAACGTTCATGGTTTGCCGATCGATTTATAAAAATAAACGGCGTAAATATAAAAATATCCTAGCCGATACGAAACGTTTTTTAGACGATTTTGAAAATCGTATCGCTAGCGAAAAAATAGATGAAGAAACGGGGTTAATCACAAAAGTAAGCCCGCAAGTCCAAATCGCCGAAACAACCCAAAAAGCGCAGTAAATAGAAATGAAGTAAAATTTAGTTTAATTGGAATTTGTATCAATTATTTCTAGACTGTTAAAATTTTACGTAAAATAAAAGGCTTTTGGGCGCTCACATTCCAAAAGTTGCGTGTACGAGAAGATATTTTAGGTTTTATGCCTTTGAAATACGGGAGCGCTTTTGCGTACAGAATAAAATTTAAAATTTGCACTCTGCATTTTGCTTCAAATTTTATAATGCAAGAGTTTTGGAAAGTAAAAAACTTCGGAAATCATTGAAATTTTTAAATTCATAGAATTCTAAAATTTATACTTCTTGTAAATTTAAATTATCGCTATTTAAACGCCGCGAAGCTCATAAAATTTGCCCACTTAAAGATACTCTCGACACGCTTAAAGCCCGCGCTTAGCGCCAAGGCGCGGTTTTCTGCCTCGGTGTAGGGCACGAGGACGTTTTCAAGTGCCTCGCGTTTTTGCGCGATCTCGTAGCGCGAATAGCCCTGCGCGCGCTTGTAATCCTCGTAAATTTCGATCATCTGACGCGCGAGCGCAGGCTCTTCGTAGATAATCTTTTCGCTAAAGATCAAAACCCCGCCCTCGCGCAATCCGTCGTAAATTTTACTCACGAGCGCGGCGCGGCGCGGCGGCCTGATGAACTGCAGAGTGTAGTTTAAAATCACGGCGTCGCAGTCTGCGAGGCTCGCATCCAGCACGTCCGATACGCTAAGATCGAGCTTCGCGCCGAACGCTGCCGCCTTGGCGCGGGCGTTTTGTATCATCGCCTCCGAGCTGTCGATACCGCACAGTCGCAGATCCGGGCGCAGCGCAAACAGCGCCAGCAGCGCGGTCGCAGTCGAGCAGCCAAGATCGATCACGCGAGCCTTTTGCGGCAGTATCCGCGCCAAAAGCTCGCTGCTAAGCCGCGTGCTGGCCTCATAAAACGGCACGCTGCGCCCGATCATATCATCAAAAACCGACGCGACGCTGGCGTCAAACTCAAACTGTTTTTTGATAGGCTCTTTAAAAATTTCGTCTTTCATCCGTTTCCTTTTTAGTTTTGCTATTTACGCAGCACTTGATTTATACTTCCTATGCACTAAGCGCAGAATTCTCACACCGTGCTTCCTGCACTTGCGCAACACTCGATTTGCGACCGCTACGCATGGAATTTTTGCGCTTAGTTTGCCCCGCGTGTAAGCATACCTAAATTTTAAACGCAGCATGAGCGCTTTTAATGCGAGCGAGCTGCATCCCAGTTTGCGCCCAACTTCTAGCCCAGATACGCTCGATGCATGATTAAATTTCACGTCTTGCTTGACACGCCTTAAAATTTCACGCCGTGCAAATACGTCCTTAAAATTCTACGCCGTATTTAGCGGGCTTGGAATTTCTCAGCATTAAATTTTACGCCGCCAAATCTCGCACTGCCAAAACAGCTCCTTTAAATTCTTTAATTATGAACTTAAACTAAAAGCATAGCCAAAGCTATATTGGTAGAATTTCGCGCCCATTTTGCGATTTTACGCGCCGTAAAATGGAGCCCGCTTGACAAAATCCCGCGTTTAGCTAGGCGTATAATTTAGCCGCTTGGCTCTTGCTCGGAAGCTCAGCCCTGCTAAATTTTAAAGCTTCGCAGCACAACTAAGATTTTTTATCGTTCTCAATTCTCGGCACAGCTTGCACTTGCCTCGTCTTACATAAACCCAAGCCCAAGGTGCGTTAAAGCCATGTAGGCGATACGTCGTTAAAATTTAACGACTTTTTATCGGCTTGCGCGCCGCTTTTGTGCGTACTTCCCATATGGCATCGCACAGACGCAGGCGGTGCACCAAGTATTCTCAGTGACAACGGGCACACGACTTTTATACGGGACGACGCAAATGGCTCATTTAATGCGCCGTAGATGTGAAACGCAGACGGATGCATTAAATTCAAAGCGCACAGCCCGCAAATTTCATCTTTAAGCTTACAAGCCGTAGATTAAAATTTGCGGCTTCGTAGTACCGCCTCTGCCTCTGAAGCGTCTTTTAAAATCTGCTCTTTAAGCTGCGCTAGATCGCTAAATTTGCGATTTTCACGTAGGAACTTTATAAATTTCACGCAGACGAATTTCGTGGTGCTATTTTTACTCGTAGCCTCTAAATTTTTATTCTCGGCGCCCAAGCTCTCGCTCGCCACAAAATTCTGCGTAGAAATTTCAGCCGAATTACACGCCGAAATTTCATCTAAATTTCGCGCAGAATGTGCGGCTTGCCCCTCGCAGCACGGCGCGCGATCTTGTGCGGAATTTAAACCCGCTTCAAAGCCCGCAAAATCCTCTAAAATGTGCGTTTCAAGCGCAAAAGCCCCATCAGTGCTGAGCCTGTGCCCCAAGAAGCTCACACTTGCAAATTCCTTGCTTCCGGCGCGTACTAGGCTCGCATACACGCCGCTTTTTGGCATAAAATAGCCGCTCGCATCAAGATTTAGCGTCGCTACGAACTCCCGCGCCCCGCGTCCCTGACCGCGCACTACGCGTCCGCAGATCTCGTAATTTCGCCCTAAAAGCTCCGCCGCCTCTTCGCACTGGCCGCGCGATAAAAGCTCTTTGATCCTACTTGAATGCACGCCGCCGCCGCTTAAGCAAAACTCCCCTACGACGCAGGTTTGCCCGCTAAATTCGCGCCTTAAAAATTCCACGTCCCACGCCCGATCACGCCCGAATCTAAAGTCCTCGCCGACGACAATTTTTTGTAAATTTATGAAATTCTGCCTTAAAAGTGCAATAAATTCGCCTCCGCTAAGGCTTTTGATAGCGCGTAGATCGCAATAAAAAATCTTTTTGTCCGTAAAAGCCTGCCGCGACGCAAAAGGGGTTAGCTTCGTGCCACCACCTGCTAGGATTACGATTATTGCGCCTTGCTCGCCTAGGCGCTCAAATAATTTTTGATGTCCAAGGTGCATGCCGTCGAAGTTACCGATCGCTACGGCGTGCACATTATCGCGGTTTGCGCCTTGTAGCGTTGCGAAAATCTCGCCACGTGTGAACTGCTCGCTTAGGCGCGCACGCAGCACCTCCGCACAAGCAGGAAGCGCGCTTTGAGCTTGTGCGTCTACGCCATTGCCGCAAGTGCCGCCATAAGCCGTTTCGTTACTGCAAGCGGCGTCGGTGTCTGCTTCATCTGCGCGGTGCGCATCGCCGGTTTTGTTTTCGCTCAACTCTTGCCTTGGACGTTTGATATTTTGAGATGAATTCTCCCAATTGCTTGTGAAATTCTGTTCCGTAAAATTTTTCAAGCTGGAATTCTGTGCGATCGAATTTCGTTCCGTAGAATTTTGCTCTTTAAAATTCCGCAATGAAGCCTCTGTATGGTCTTTACCTGATTTTTGATTAGCCATTATTGCTGCTTCGTCCAGACGATTTTTTTGGTGTCGTAGCCGCTGTGCTTCGCCTTTTTTAGATAGAGGATGCGGATCGGCTCAGGTAGGGTTTTGGTGCGCGAGAGGATGTAAAGCTCGCTCGTATCGGCGCCAAAGATCAGGGCGTAGCGATAGTCGCCGTCCACCTGCGCCACGCGGTAGAGGGAGTCGGAAATCAGACCTTTTTGATAGAGCAGGCCTACGTTTTTATCGCCTGCAAACTCCAACACGTGCTGCTCGTTTTCGATTTTACCCGAGCTTGTTTTGGCAGTTTTTAGAAGATTGATCGTGGAGTTTTTATCGATAAAGCACTCGTACGCGGTGTTTTGCAGCTCGCCGCCGCCCTTCATGCGAGCGATCTCATACCAGCCGCCGCTAAATTTAGAGATGTCGAAGTTTTTTACGATCGGCGCTTTCGGGCTCAGACTTTTGGCGCATGAGCCCAAAAATAGCGCGCAAAACGCCAATATAATTAAGTTTTTAAATTTCATCGTTCATCCTTTTTAGAAGATAGAAAAATTCCCTATTCCCCTCTTTACCCGTGATCTTACAGGCGCTAGCGTGCAGCGTGGCAAGCCCCAGCTCGGCGCATAGCCACTCAAATTTCGCTCGCGCGACACACACCGCTTTTTCGTCCTTGAGCACACCTTTTTTATTTCGCTTGATCTCCGCGCCCACCTCAAATTGCGGCTTAAATAGCACGATGAGAGCGCTTTTTGCGAGGCTCGCTAGACTTTTTAAGATCAAATTTAGCGAGATGAAGCTCACGTCGCAGGTGATGAGATCAAATTTCTTCTTGCTTTCAAACTCCCTGATGTCGGTGTTTTCGCGCACGATCACGCGAGGATCGCGCCGCAAAATTTCGCTTAGCTGCGAGCTGCCGACGTCAAGCGCAGTCACGCTCTTTGCGCCGCGCTGAAGTAAAATCTGCACAAACCCGCCCGTGCTACTGCCCACGTCCAAAACATCGGCTCCCGCTAAATTTAAAATGTCTTTTTGCGAGGGCTCTGCTTGCATACGCTCCGCGCCGCCTTCGTTGCGGCACGCGCCCACCTTACCGCCCGATTTGAAGGCTTTCGCCGCATTTAAAATCTCTGCCGTTTCGGCGCCTGCGTCCGTTTGCAAAAGTTCCGCCGTATCGGCGTCCGCGCTCGTCTGTAAAAATTCCACCGTTTGCTTGCCTGCACCGGTTTGTAAAAGCTCCGCCGTATCGGCATTAGTTTTTGCGGTACGGATCGCCTCGGTAGTTGCTTTAGCGCTCTTTGTCGTCGCGGTATTTATTTCTGCGATCTTTGCCGCCGTAGCGCTTGGAATTTTATCAGCCTCGTCCGCGCCTAAAATTTTATCCGTAGCCGCAAAATCTGCACTTGAAATTTGCATCGTTACTGCGCCCGCCTTTTGCGTCGCTGCCGCTTTGCTATCCGCGCTCTTCGCGCCGCTGCACGGCTTTGAAATTTCTGCCGCCGAGTTAGGCAAATTTTCGCCGCAACTCGCCAAAAGCCCGTTTTCGGCGAGCTCGTCCAGAAAGCCCGCAAGCTTGAGCGCGCCCCTGCTTACGTAAATTTGATCAATCGCGCTGATTTCGCCGCTCTGCTCGGGTGAGATCTGCGCAGAGGGTCTGTTTTGCACGGCGCCACGCAGCAAAATTTTATCCTGCTTTATCAGCGCGGCAGCCTGATTTCTGCTGATTTTAAGCGTATTTGCGACGAGCAGATCAAATCTCATTTTGCTTTTTCTCCGCGCAGCGGTGAAATTTTAAAGCTCATGCAATTTTTGCGCGAGCTTGAGTTTAAAATTTTATCGCGCATAGCAAAGTTGCGGGCAGCAGCGCCGCAAGGCTCAAACTGTAACCCGCGCCGCGCCGCAAATTTAGCCATGCTACGTATTGTAAATTTCTGCTCGCCGTGCGTTGCAAATTTTATCTTGCCGCTAGCGAAAATTTTAAAATTTTTCATATCGGCGCAGTGTTTAGGTGCCGCAAAATTTGAGATATTCTTGCTTACAGCCGCATCTATCGGCATCGTGCTAGCCGTCTTAGCGCCGCGGCAGGTATAGCCCGCGCGCCTCGCAGAAACCGCCTCTCGGTCTGCCGCTTTTACGCACGCCTTAGAGCCCAGCGATCTTACAACGGCTGCTCGATTTATTGTTTTTGCCGCTTGCTCGTGTGCCATAAAATTTTTAAAATTCTCGCGCTTCGTAAAACACACAAACACTGCAGGGTGGAGATTGCTTTTAAAATTTAATCTCACTCCGTTTGCGTGTGGGTTCGGCGCCAAGCAAAAAACCTTCACTCGCCGCTCCCCGCGAGCGCTTTAGGCTCGTTCTTGTCGAGTGAATTTGCGCCGGTCGTCGCCAAGCTCGCAAGCGCTTCAAACTCGCTTTCGTCGATTACCCGCACGCCAAGCGAGTGGGCTTTTTGCAGCTTGGAGCCTGCTTCTGCGCCTGCAAGCACAAAGTCGGTCTTTGCCGATACCGAGCCCTGCACCTTCGCGCCCATCGCCAAAAGTCTAGCCTTAAACTCGTCGCGCGGACGGCTGAGCGTACCGGTGATGACGACGCTGCGGCCCGTGAAGGCGCTTTTGGCGGTCTGCATCTCGGGCGCGCGCGGCGTGATTATTTCGCTTAAATTTAGAATTTTTTCGCGATTTATCTTGCAAAACTCCGCTAGGCTCCTTGCCATCGCCTCTCCAAAGCCCTCTAGCCGCAGAATTTCATCCTCGCTCGCATCCAGCCAATCCTGCCCGAATGCCGCAGCGATCTTGCGCGCGGCTACCTCGCCGATGTGCTCGATCCCCAAAGAAGCGATGAAGCGCTCAAGCGGCGCGTTTTTGCTCGCATTTATCGCGCCCAAAAGATTTGAAATTTTTTTATCCGCAAAGCCCTCAAGATCCGCCAAATCCTGCGCGCCGAGGGCGTAAATGTCGCTGATCTTTGAAATTTTGCCGCTTTCAAAAAGCTGCGTAATTGTCGCATCGCTTAGACCTTCGATATTCATGCATTTTTTGGAGCAGAAATAGATCAGCGAGCCTATCACGCGCGCCTTGCAATCGAGGTTTTGACACTTTATGAGCGCGCCTTCGTCAAGTAGCTTCTCGCCGCAAACCGGGCAGCGATCCGGGCGCGAAATTTCGCTCTGCGTGCCGTCTCTGCGCTGTTTATAAACGCTCGTGATCTTCGGAATCACGTCGCCGCTGCGGATGATGCCTACGAAGTCGTTTTTCATCAGCTCCAGCCGCGCGATCTCGTCGAAATTATGAAGCGTCGCGTTTGAAACGTTCGCGCCGTCGATATTTACGCTATCTACGACGGCTACGGGGGTGACCGCGCCGGTGCGGCCGACCTGCAGATTGATCTCGCGCAGCCGCGTTATCTTTTCGACTGCGGGGAATTTGTACGCGACCATAAAGCGCGGAAACTTCACCGTATAGCCCATCTGGGCGCACTTTGAAAGCTCATTTACGCGAATTACCATGCCGTCAAGCATCAGATCTTTGCTCGCGCGCATGCTATGCAGCGCCTCGTACGCGCTCCTAATCTCGCTCGCGCTCTTGCAGATGCGGCAAAACTCGTCGCGTAAGAAACCTAGGCTACGTACAAACTCCATTATCTGCGAGTGCAGCGCAAAGTTTAGCGAATGCTCGCCCACTCCCCACGGGATAAATTTTAGTTTCCGCTTCGCTACGATTGCGCTATCTAGCTGGCGCAGGCTTCCCGCGGCGGCGTTGCGCGGGTTTGAAAACAGACTCTCGCCGTTTGCGGCGCGCTCGTCGTTTAGCGCGTCAAAATCGCTCTTTGCGATCAGCGTCTCGCCGCGGATCTCGATCCTTTGCGCGTAGGGGATCTGAAGCGGCACCGATTTGATCGCTCTTGCGTTTTGCGTCACGTCCTCGCCTATAAGCCCGTCGCCGCGCGTCGCCGCGCTTATCAGCACGCCGCCTTCGTAGGTCAAATTTAGGCTCGCGCCGTCAAATTTCGGCTCGACGTAAAACTGCGCGCCGCTCTTCTCGCCGCGAGCTAGCCACGCCAAAAGGTCCGCGTCGTCGAAAATATCCTCCATCGACCACATCTGCGCGCCGTGAGCGAGCTTGGAAAAGCCCTCGCTGATCGCGCCCCCGATGCGCCGCGTAGGCGAGTAGGGCAGCGCGAGCTCGGGGTTTTGCTCCTCGAATTTCTCAGCTTGCGAATAAAGCTCGTCGTACTCCTCGTCGCTTGCAATCGGCCGATCATCGGTGTAATATGCCCGCGCCCACGCATTTAGCGTATCTACTGCGGATCTGTATTCATCGTAATTCATCTTGCGCTCGCATCTTTAAATTTTAAAATTCCGCACGCCGTTAAAATTTCGCGTTGCGTTAGAATTTTACGCTCCGCGGCGAGTTCTTGCGCCCCAAACACTGCGCTGCATAACGAGTAAATTTTAAATTCCACTGCCGAACTCCTTTAGCGCGCGCTCGTAATCAGCCGGCGTGTCGATGCCGATGCTCGCGGTTTTTATTTCGAGCATCGCGATCTTTTCGCCCGCGCTTATGGCGCGAAGCTGCTCGAGTTTTTCGGTGTCTTCCAGCGCTGAGGCGGGCAGGGCGCAAAACCGCTTTAAATTTCGCACGCTGTATGCGTATATACCGATGTGTCCGAGGTAGCACTCGCATGCCGCGCGTGGATAGGGGATGAGCGAGCGCGAAAAATAGATCGCAAAGCCTGCGTTATCAAGCACTAGCTTGACTAAATTCGGATCCTCTGCCGCCTGCTGGCTTATGTATTTATAGCAGCTCGCCATAAATGCGCCCTTTTGCGTGATCATGGCGTTGGCGAAATCTTTAAATTTAATCAAATTTTCGCTCTCGAAAAAGGGCTCGTCGGCTTGGATATTGATGACGATCTCGTTCTCCGCAAGCGCTGCGTTCGCGACCGCTTCAGCGATGCGATCGGTGCCGCTTTGATGCTCGCGCGCGGTAAGAACGGCGTCAAAGCCGTAATCTTGTGCGATCTTCAAAATTTGCGGCTCATCCACGGCGATTAGCACGCGGTCTGCTTTGGCGGCATTTTGAGCCGTTTTAATAAACATCGGCACGCCGCCGAACTCACATAAAATTTTATTTTTAAAGCGCGTCGAAGCAAGGCGCGCTGGGATTACTATCATTTTTTGATCCACTCCATTATGGCGTTTTTGATCTCGCTTTGCTCCACGACGCTTGAGTGTACCTGCGGCGCGCTGAAAAGGCGCGAGATCTGCGGCGGAATATCGCTGCGAAATTCCTTCGAAAGCGCGATCATATCGGCCCTTTCATCCTCACAAGCCCTGCCTTTGATAGCGCCGATCATCGACGGCGTAAATTTAATCCACTTCGCGGTCGAGATGACGAGATTTAGGCGGCTTTCGTCAAGTAGCTTGAAGCAGGTCGCCGTGTGCGGATCGATCAGCACGCCGCGGCTGCTCTCTTGTTTGATAAACTTAGCGCACTGCGCATCGTCGCAAAAATCCGCTTCGAAGACCTCCTGCAGCTTCGCAAGCTCGCTCGCGCTAAGCTTGTAAAATTTATCTCGCGCCAGGCTCTGCATCAGCTCGCTCGTGCGCGCATCGCCGAATAGATCGCTAAGCAGCCGCTCGACGTTGGAGCTAACTAAAATATCCATCGCAGGGCTGATCGTGCGGATGAGCTCGCGATTTCGCAGATCGTAGATGCCGCGCGTAAAAAGCTCGGTCAGGATATTGTTCGCGTTTGAAGCGATCTTGATTTTGCCGATCTTTGCGCCCATCTTTTTGGCGAAATACGCTCCCAGCGCGTTGCCGAAATTTCCGCTAGGCACTATGACGTCGAAGGTGTTAAATTTAGCGCTCGGTTTTGCGCTCTGTGCGCTGTTTACGCCCGCTGCGGCGCCAAAATTTTTGCCGCACGCCGTGCATTGATCGCTTTTGTTTAAATTTTGCTCATAGCCCAATACGCCGTGCTTTGAGAAATAGATGCTAGCGCAGATATAGTAGATGATCTGAAATAAAATCCTGCCGAAATTTACCGAGTTTGCGGCGCTTAGATTTAGGTTTGCCCGCGCGAGCTCGTTTTTGAAATCATCATCTGCCAGTAGCGATTTTAGCGCGCGTTGCGTATCGTCGAAGTTGCCGCGCACGCCTAAAATTTTAAGATTTGCCGCGCTTTGCTTTACCATCTGCTGGCGCTGTATCTCGCTCGTGCCGCCCTGCGGGTAGAGGCAGACCGCTTTGATATTCTCATCGTCCGCAAAAGCCTCCAGCGTCGCAGGCCCTGTGTCGCCGCTCGTGGCGCACATTATCAAGAATTTCTCGCCTCTGGATTTTGCGATGCTTTTTAAAAGCGCGCCGAAGGGCTGTAGCGCCATATCCTTAAACGCAAGCGTCGGGCCGTGGTAAAGCTCCAAAATATAGGCGTTTTCGCTTAATTTTTTGATCTGGACGGGGCAGGCTGGGTTTTCAAATTTATCATAGCGCTTTAGCGCACTCTCAAAAACCTCGCTGCTTACGTCAAAATCGAAGCTCTCGATGATTTTAAGCGCGATCTGTTTGTAGCTCAGATCCTCGCACTGCTTAAAAAAATCCTCGCTCAAAAGCGGCAGTCGCTCGGGGCTGAAAAGCCCACCGCCGCTCGCGCTCGGATTTAGCAGCGCGTAGCTAAGATCCGCTTTTTGCGAAAAATCTCTCGTTGAAACCAGTTTCATCTTTTTCCTTTTTAAAATTTTAAAATTTACGCCCGCCTAGGCGCTTTAAATTTGATCGCTTAGGCTGCTTGCGCGGACTTGCGGCATTGCCTCTTTAAGCCTGCCGCCTCCGCGCTCGCGCCTAAATTTCTTCCTTTATCAAACTTCCTATGCCGCCGTCCGTGAAAAGCTCAAGCAGGATCGAGTGCGGAATTTTGCCGTTGATGATATGTGCGGCATTTGCGCCGTTTCGCACGCACTGCAGGCACGCATCGACCTTTGGGATCATGCCGCCTGCGATCGTGCCGTCCTTTTTAAGCTTCGAAATGAGCGCGGCATCAAGCTTGCTGATTAAATTTCCCTCTTTATCGAGCACTCCGTCAATGTCGCTTAAAAATATCGCCTTACTCGCTTTTAGCGCGGCTGTGATCCTGCTGGCGCAGAGATCGGCGTTGATATTAAAGCTCACGTTTTCGTCCGTCTCGCCGCCCGCAAGCGGAGCGATTACCGGCAGATAGTCCTTTTGCAGCAGGTCGTTTATCAGCTTGGTGTTTACCTCGGTGATCTCGCCTACGAATCCGTATTTTTTCTCATCGAGGAATTTTGCCCTCAAAAGCCCGCCGTCCTTGCCGCTGATACCGATCGCGGGCGCGCCGTTTTGGTTCAAAAGCGCCGTAATCTCTTTATTTACCGCGCCGCTTAGCACCATCTCGGTAATTTCGATCGCGTCTTTATTCGTTACGCGAAGTCCATCGCAAAACTCGCTGCGCACGCCGATCTTATCCAGGGTCTGATTGATCTTTTTGCCGCCGCCGTGCACGACGATGATCTTGATGCCGACCATATGCAAAAGCACGATATCGCGAGCAAAATCAAGCTTGAGTGTATCGTCGGTTTGCGCCGCGCCGCCGTATTTGACGACGAAAATTTTATCTCTAAATTTACGGATATAGGGCAGCGCGGAGATGATGACTTCGGCGGTTTTGCTCTTTTTTATCATAAAATTCCTTTAAAAACCTTATTTTATCATAGCTTGGTTTATGTAGTTTTGAATTTTGCGGATAAAGTTTTCGCTTAGCTTCAAATTTAACAAAATCACCGAAATTTCCGCGCTCAAGTCCCTTAATTTCACGTAATCTTTTGCCGTGCAAAGGATATGCTCCGCGCCCTCGCGCCTTAGCAGCTCTAAAATATGCTCTTTTTTGAAATCATAATGATCGAGGAAAAACGCGTGAGCTTTTGCGAGCGGCAAAAACTCTTGCAAACGCCAAGGCTTGGCGATAGCGCTGATTAAGATCGTGCGGGATTTTTCAAAACCAGCCTCTTTGGAGTTTGAAATTTTATCCTCGGTAGGGTTTAAATTTGAAATTTTATCTGCGGCGCCTGGATTTAAATTTGAAATTTTATCTGCGGCGGTTTTTAAATTTAAATCCGAAATTTTATCCGCGGTGGAATTTGAAATTTCATCCGTGCCGTTTAGCTTACTTTGCAGATCCGCCGCCGAAATGATTTTAAGCTCCTGCGAGATGTCGCTTTGCGCGGGTATGAAATCCGCAAATTTATAAAAAAACGGCGGGTAGCGATACGCGGCGAAGGGCAGGCAAAAGGGCAGCTTAGGCGCGCTTTGCGGGCGCAGCAAGATATCAAATTTAGATATATTAAATTTAGAAAATCCGTCGTCTAAGATCACCAGCTCAAAGCCGAGAGTTTGCGCGCGCAAGATCCCTGCGGCGCGATCTTCGCTGACGATCACGTTTGCGCCGCGCAGAAACAGCGCGTATTCCATCGCCTCATCTCCGCTTTGCCGCACGTCGCAAAGTATTCGGCCGCCGAGCGCCACTTCGAGCAAGCCTCTGCTTTTGCGCCCGTATCCGCGAAGGATGATACATGTTTTGAGCTCCTCGCTAAATTCTTTAAAAAGCGCCCGCACTAGCGGGGTTTTGCCACTTCCGCCGAGGGTTAAATTTCCGACGCTGATTATCGGAATTTTAAATTTTTGCGGCTTAGCAAAGAGCCTTTTTAGGCATACGATCAGCGTGTAAAGTAGCGAAAGAGGTGCTAAAATCACCCCTAGCACAAACCACGCGGGGCTCGGGTCGTATAAGTTTCGCTCGATTAGGAGTTTAAACACGATTTTGCGCTATCTCTTTGATCTGCTCGCAGATGTAGCTTACATCGTCGTCGCTAAGCGCCGTATAGATCGGCAGGGATAAAATTTGCTGATAGTTTTTAAGCGCATTCGGGAAATCATTGACCTTGTAATTATATTTGCTTTTATAGTAGCTTAGCAGATGCACCGGCACATAGTGTAGCGAAACGCTCACTCCGCGCGAGATCAGCGCTTTGGCGAAATCGTCGCGGTTTTTGTCGATCTTTACGATGAATTGAGTATAGATATGCTCCTCGCTGTCGCTTGGAAGCGTCACGTGCGGGCAGTTTGCAAGCTGCTCGCGATACGCTGCGGCGATCTGCTTGCGGCGCTTTATAAAAGCGTCGGTTTTTTCAAACTGGGCGATCGCGTAGGCGGAATTTATAGCGTTAAGATCGTATTTTTGACCGATACGATCGACGTCGTAGGTAAAGGACATATTGCCGTCTTTGTAAAAGGCGTCTCCTACGATGCCGCCGTTTCTTAAAATTTGCGCGGCGCTTGCTATCTCATCGTCGTTCGTAACGAAAAAGCCCGCCGTAGAGATCGCGTCTTGCGCTTGAGGATTGATCTGAAAGCACGATATGAGCGAGCTTTTAAGCGCTCCGATTTTTGCGCCTTTATAGGTAGCGCCCATAGCGCGGCACGCATCGTCTATAAGGATGATATTTTCGCTTTTGGCGACCTCGCTGATGGCGCCTATATCTGCAGCAAGTCCTGCGATGTGCGAGATGAAAGCGCATTTTAGCTTCTTGTGGCGGTTCTGATCTATCGTGCGAGCAAGGCTTTCGCTCGTAATGTTAAAGCTTATCGGATCGATATCTACAAAAACTGGCTCTGCGTCGAAGTGGCGGATCACTTCGGCGACATTGGGGAAGGAATTTACGGAGCATAAAATTTTATCTCCGCGCTTAATATCCATCGCGCAAAGCGCCAGATGCAGCGCCGTCGTGCCGCTAGTGGTAGATACGGCGTGCTTTACGCCGAAATATTTACAAATATCCTCTTCAAAAATTTCGCTATATCTTATATCGCTGTTGTAGAGGGCGCTTTTGATTAAGTCTTCCTCCTTTTTATCGATTTGAGCCTTATAAAACGGTATCTCTTTCATAAATCTCTCCTTAGTGTGCGGGCTCTATGCGAGCGACCGCAGGCGCGCGAAGCTTAAAATTATTTTTAAGAATTCTATGGACGACAAATTTCACCAGCTCTTGATTGTGGCGCGAGTTTTGCAGATATTTTAGATCGTTTGCGGTTATTTGCTCGCCTGAGCGAAATTTCGTCCGCAGCGCTTCGTGCGAAAAAATATCTCTTAGCACACTATCTAAGATCTCGTAGCTGTATCCAAGCTCACGTTCGTCGCTTTGATTTTCCCATAGATCGGCGCTGGGAGCTTTTTTTATAATCGCATCGTCTATGCATAAAATTTTTGCAAATTTAAACAGATCGCTTTTAAAAATTTCTCCGATCGGATTAAACGCGCAGGCTAAATCGCCGTAGATCGTGCCGTAGCCGAGCATCCGCTCGCTAAGATTGCTCGTGCCTACGACTACGCCGCGTTTAGCCGCGCTGTAATCATAAAGCAAGCTCATTCTTATGCGCGCGGCGAAATTTCCGATGCGAAGAGCGCTTGCGCCGGGATTTAAAGCGGTAAAATTTTCTACAAATGGCGCGATCTCTTGGATTTCGTAGGGGATATTAAAGGATTCGCAGTGAAAGATGCCGTCTGCCATATTTTCTAAATTTGAACCCGCACTAGGTAGGATAAGCCCGTAAGTGGGGATCTCGGTAAGCGCACAAAGCGCAGAAACCACGGCGCTGTCAAGCCCACCGCTGATGCCTACTACAAAGGCGTCTGCGCCCGTCTCATCGAGCTTGGCGGATAAAAAATCGGTCAGTTGCGGCAGTAAGTCGTCCAAAAGCATTTAGCTAACCTTAAAATTTTATATTAACTTTGAAATTTTAGCTATTTTTGGCTAAATTACGGCTTTAATATAAGCTTAAAAGGAGATTTTGATGCAAATTTTAAAAAGAGCTTTCGGCGAATACGTGACGAATTGCTACATTCTAAAGGGCGAGCAGGGCGATCTGGTGATCGATCCGGGCGAGGGTAGCTTTGATTGGGTGATGCAAAATACGGGAAAGATCGCGGCGGTTTTGAATACGCACGGGCACTACGATCACGTTTACGACGACGCCAAGCTGCAAAGGGCGGGCGCTAAAATTTATATCCACGAAAGCGACGCCTTTATGCTGCGGGCGGATCCTTTTGAGACGATGCCAGAATCCATAGAAGCGGACGTGCTCATAAAAGGGCAGGAGCAAAGCCTTGAAATAGCGGGCTTTAACGTTAAATTTAGCCTCTTTGCAGGACACACGCCGGGCAGCTGTATGATAGAAGTAGGCGGCGTGATCTTTAGCGGCGACGTCATATTCAAAGGCTCTATCGGCAGGTGGGATTTTCCCTTTTCAAACGGCGAGCAGATGAAAGAATCTCTGCATAAAATTTTGCAGATAGAGGGCGATTTTACGCTCTATCCGGGACACGGCCCAAATACGAGTCTAGCGGCCGAGAGGCAAAATTTAAAATATTTTTTGCAACTTTTTGAGCGCTGATCGTTTAAATTTAACTGCGTTTCGCCGCACAATAAGCGGTGAAGCGGTGTGAAGCGGTGTGAAGCGGTGTGAAGCGGTGTGAAGCGGTGTGAAGCTGCTCGGCGCCGAAAAATTTATACCGCTTGGTTCGCGGGCGCTAGAATTTGTGCCGCTTTGCTCGCATTGTAGGCGCCAAAATTTACCGCTTTATTTGTTGCTATGGGCGTTAAATTTTGCGCCCCGTTTGCTGTATGCGCGCATTGGCGTGCGATGCACAGATAAAATTTAATCTACCGCCGCTTGATTAAATTTAGTAAAATTTCGCGCCGTCGCACGCAAGACGCAAAACATAATGCACGAGGCGAAATTTAAATTTGCACCGCCGTACCGATCCTAGCCGCTACAATGTGATCTAATCCAATTCGAGCCCGCTAAATTTAGCTAAATTTAGCATCCTGCCGAATGCAAAATTTTCCCCGCGAGTCGATAAATTCAGTAAATTTTACGCGTTTCAAAGGCGCGCATCACGCCCGAAGCCGCACGTAGATACGCCTCGGGGCGGGGTAGCCCTCGATCGTGCGCGAGCTATCGAGCGGGTCTAGGAAATTCTCCAAGCTCTGCCCGTCGATCCACTCCGTTTTGCGCTGCTCGCTAGCATCCGTGGGCTTTTGAGCCAAAATTTCAAAATCTCTAAATTTCGCCCGCTCGCACCAATTCTGTAGCGCGCCGACGGTCGGGACGAAGTAGATATTTGAAATTTTCGAGTAGCTGTTTTTCGGGCACAGCGCGAAATCGCCCGCCCCCTCGATATACATCGTGTCTAAAATCACCTCGCCGCCCGCATTTAGCGAGGCTCGCAGATCTTTTAGCATCTTTACGGGATCGCTGCGATGGTAGATGACGCCAAGGCAGAAGATCGTATCGAATTTGTGCTCGTAAAAAGGCAGATGCTCTACGCCCAAAAGCTCGAATTGCGCGCCGCTGCGAAAGAATTTCTCGAGGAAACGAAACTGCAGATAAAATAGCGCGCTCGGGTCAAACCCCACTAGTCGCGCAGGCTTTAGAGCGCTTGCGCGAAACATATAGTAGCCGTTGTTGCAGCCCACGTCGGCGACGGTTTTGCCACTCAGATTTAAAAACGGCTGCAGCAGGTTAAATTTTACGAAGCTTCGCCACTCGGTATCGATAAAAAGATCATTCAGCGCGAAAGGTCCTTTGCGCCACGGTTTTAGCGCTCGCGCGATACGCGAAATTTCATCTCTCTGCTCCGCGCTTGCGTTAAAGCTTGCGCGCACGACGTCGCCGCACTCGCAGCCGCACTCGCCTATTTGCAGCGCCTCGATCGCACTTAAAATTTCGCGGTTTTGCCCGCTTTGCAGCTTTTTAAAGTTCTCGTCTCTGATTTTTTGCAGATCCATTTTAGTCCTAAAATTTCAAAATTTAGCGCCATTTTAACATAAAATTTTATCCATTTTAAGGCGCAAATAGATAAAATCGACTTGCAATTCAAGCAAAGGAGCAAAAAATGCAAGAAGCAAAAACGAGAAAATTTAGCCTCAGGTTTAATCACGAAATTTCAAGTAGTGGCGCAGAGGTGCGGCTTTGGCTGCCGTTAGTGCTGCAAGAGCCCTATCAGAGGTTGCTTGGCGAATATCATGCCCGCTCAAATGCGCAAGAGTCTGCTATCTGCGGAGATCATATAAGCACGTACTACGCGCGCTTCGCACCCGATAAAGAGGCAAGAGCGGGCGTCGGCAAATACGGCGAGCAAGGTGTCGTAGGCGAAGAGGATGATTATTTTGAGCTTAGCTTCGATATTGAAATTTCGGAGCGAAACACCGATTTTAGCAAGGTAAGCTTTAATGAAAATGAGCGCTTGAGCCCCGAGATCAAGGAGTTTTTAAAGCCTTCAAAGCTAATTCCGGTAGGCGGCGCTGCGAAACAAAAATCAGACGAGATCACCGGCTCGCTTAAAGGTGATCTAGAAAAGGCGCGCGCGATCTACGAGTGGGTCGCTAAAAATATGAGCCGCGATAATAGCGTGATCGCATGCGGCAGCGGCGATGCAGCAGCGATTTTAAGCAGCGGCAAGCTAAGCGGTAAATGCGCCGATATTAATAGCGTGTTCGTAGCGCTCTGCAGGGCAGCGGGCATTCCTGCTCGCGCTATTTACGGCATCCGCACGGGCGCAGCGCAGAAATTTTCTCCTGAAATGGGTGTCATGGGCGCCTTAAGCGGCGATGCGCTTGAAATTTCGGGCGCGCAGCACTGCAGAGCGGAATTTTATCTAAAAGGCTATGGCTGGATCCCTGTCGATCCTGCGGACGTTACGAAGGTGCGACTCGGCGAAGGCTTAAGCGAGGATGATTCTAAGCTGGCGCAGGTGCGCGAGTATCTTTTCGGTAACTGGGAGCCGTGCTGGCTGGGCTTTAACTACGCTCGCGAAATCGTGCTAAATCCGCGTCCGGCGCACGTTCCGATCGAAATTTTTTCGCATCCATATTGCGAAGTGGGCGGTACGCCGAAAGATCCGTACTCTCCTAAAAATTTTATCTACGAGTATTTTTCGCGCGAAATTTAGCCTTCTGACGGCTTGCATTTTACCGCCGCGATTTGCTTAAGCTAAGCCGCCGCGTTTCGTCGAAGCTTAACCGTTTAATCGAAGCGCATGCTTGGCTTTGCGACAGCGGCGCTTTTTGCGTGGTTTAGCCTACGCCGCCGATACATACTGCCTGCGCGCCTAGGTTGCGGACTATCATGCCCGCTTTGGCGAAATTTCGCGCTATGTCTTGAAGCGAAATTTTAAAATTTTAAAGCTGGTGAAATTTTAAATTTAGCGATTTCAAAGCCGCAAAAGGTTAAAATCCACGCATAATTAGGGCTAAGGCTTAGCCATTTTATTTTGAAGGCATTTCATGCAAAGACGCGATTTTTTAAGAAACACTGCGATTTTAGGCGCCGTTATGGCAACTCCGAGTACCATTTTGGGCGGGGAAAAAGCCATTGGCAAAAAGAGAGCTTTTGGGCTCTCGCTAAATCACGAAATTTTGGAGAAGGGCAAGCAGACTCGGCTTTGGATACCGCTTCCTCTTATCACGGAATATCAAAAGGTAAGCGACGTAAAATTTGACGGTAATTTCAACGATCCGTCCGTGGACTACGGCGAAATTCCGACGCTCTATGCCGGCTACGTCGGGGTGGCAAAGCCCACGCTAAACATTAAATTTAGCGTCGAGACCTTTGAGCGAAATACCGACTTTAGCAAGGTAAAATTTAATCCGAACGAAAAGCTTAACCCCGAGGTGGCAAAGTTTTTAGAGCCTAGCACGCAGATTCAAATCGACGGCGTCGTCAAGCAAAAATCAGACGAGATCGCAGGCGGCGTCAAGGGTGATCTGGAAAAGGCGCGCGCGATTTATACGTGGGTGGCAAACACTATGCAGCGCGATAACAGCGTGCTAGGCTGCGGGCTAGGGGACGTGAAGCAAATTTTAAGTAGCGGCAAGCTAAGCGGCAAATGCACCGACATAAATAGCGTTTTCGTTGCACTTTGCCGCGCGCAGGGCATCGCCGCAAGAGAGATGTTTGGCATCCGCGTCGGCGCGTCAAGATTTAGCGCTCAAATGGGCGCCGCGCCTAAAGACGACGTCAGCCATATCTCGGGCGCGCAGCACTGCAGAGCGGAATTTTATCTCAAAGGCCACGGCTGGATCCCGGTCGATCCCGCAGACGTTACAAAGGTGCGATTGGGCGAGAAGCTAAGCAATGACGACAGCAAGCTCGCTAAAATCCGCGAGTATTTATTCGGCAACTGGGAGATGTGCTGGATCGGCTTTAACTACGGCAGAGACTTCACGCTAAGCCCACGCCCGGCGCAGTTCCCGATCAATAATTTCGGCTATCCTTACGGCGAAGTGGACGGCAACACGCTTAATTACTACTCGCCGAAAGAATTTAGCTACGATTACAGATCGAAGGAGCTGTAGCGGCTCGCGTTTTGCTATGCGGCGCGCCAGCTTGGGCTTTTGAGCGGCATACAAAGAACTCTCTCGGTTAGGCGTCTTTAAAGCGAATGTATAAGAATGCGCCTAATCTGCGCGCTACCGCGCCTGCATCGGCAAAAAATTCCGCGCCTTGTTTGGCTGGAATTTTAAAATTTCAAGATGAACGGAATCTTAAAATTTTGATGCGCAAGATTCTAAAATTTTGATAGCGCTTCGAGCGATTTTGTGCGCTCTAAGCGATCTAAATTATGAGCTAAATTTTACGACTAGTGGCATTAAATTTAGCCGCGTAAAGCGTCGCGCTGAAGCCGAATCAAAAGAAATAGAGCCGCACCGCAAAATTAAAATTCCGCAAAAATATATTCGTTAAAGATCAAGCTCGCGCTCTTAAATTTCAGGGTATAATTACGAAGCAAATTTACAAAATTTAACCGAAGGAGAGACCATGAAAAAATTTCGTTCACTGCTGCTGTGTGCGGCGGCGGCGGCGACTTTGAGCGCCCAGAGTGAGGACAAGGTGGAAAAAATCACTTCGATCGACATCTATGTCTCGCCGTTTTATTCAGCTAAGGAGGGCAAGCCCGAATACGTGCATGTTTACGAGCCGATCGACGATCTGTTGATGAAAAATGACGTGGCGAGCCTAAAAAAGGCGATCAAAATCATCGAGGACGCTCCAGATATGATCGCTCCGACTACGCTGATGACCATCGCTGCGCGCGCTTATGATCTGGGGCTTAAGGACGACGCGGTGTTTTGGTTCTACGCGGGCAAATACCGCTTCATCTCCTTCGCTTCGGTAATCGACGTCAGCGGCGCGATGTTTATGGAGACGGTCGAGGCAAATTCCGCTTTCATGCACCTTGCGGGCGACGTGATCAACCCATACGCGTTTTGCGACATCGACAAGCAGCAGATCATAGTCGAAAAGGCGGTCGATTGGGTAAAGGATCATCCGTATAAGGCGATATTTTCGGATAAATTCCCATCCATGGCTAGCGACCGCAAGGCGGCTCTAAAGGAAGTGATAGAAAAGCTCAAAGCCGATCAGCAGAAGCAAAAGCAGTATTTCGCCGATCCGAAAAACAGAGCCGATTACATCGCCGAGCGTAAGAAATACCGCACAGACGAGCGCTTCTGCGACTAAAATTTGCGGCTAGGCTTACCCTCTGGCGGGCTTTGCTAGCTTAGCCGCATTTTGCCTAAATTTCAGCTCGTAGACTAAATTTAGGCAAATTTCAAGCTATGCTACAAAATAAAATTTAAGGAAAAGGCGTGAGCGAAATTTTAAAAAACGTGATGCCGCCGCCGTGGATCAAATACCCCGCTCTTAGCGAGTTTTCGCTTGGCTGGCGGATGGGCGCGGCAGAGGATTATAAATTTAAATTTTGGCAGTGGTTCGAGCGGCTGGATAAAGCGGCGCAAAAAGCGTATTCACGGGCCTTCCCCTATCCTTGCTTTTGGCACTACGGCGACTGGGACGGGCTGGACGAGACGTCTGAAAATGAGCGCGTAAAATGCGCGCATGGCAGCGACAGATGCTGCGCGGAGCCACGAAATTTGAAATTTAGCGAGTGTGATGAGCTTAGGGACGATCTTACGGACGACATAGACGATTTCTACCGCGAGGGCGTGCCGTTTTGGCGAGCAGGCGGAGCGTCGAAATACGACAAAACCTCGCTAATAAATTCTTCCAAAGCGCACGAATTTCTATTTTTCTACAAGCCGGATGCGGCCGCGGATGAATCCTGCCTCGGGCAGTGGCAGAGCTCGCCTTTTGCCGTAGATGCCGACGAGTATCTATGCGCCGAGCAGTTTATGATGGCGAGCAAGGCGCAAATATTCGGCGACGAGCAGACGCGGGAGCGGATAATGCAAAGCCGCGATGCAAAGCAGATGAAGGCGCTAGGCAGGCAAGTGCGGGGCTTTGATGAGCGGCTCTGGGGCGAGGTGCGCTACAGCGTCGTGCTAAGCGGCAATTACTATAAATTTACGCAAAATCCCGCGATGATGCGCTTTTTGCTCGCGACGGGAGATAAAATTTTAGTTGAGACCAGCCCGCTGGATAAAATTTGTGGTATCGGCCTTGGGCTGCAGAGCGAAAACGCAAGTCGTCCGAGCGCGTGGCGCGGGCAAAATCTGCTCGGCTTTGCGCTGATGGAGGTGCGAGACGAGCTGCGCAGGCTATATAAAAACTACGACCTGATCGATAAGAATTTTTTGTAAGATTAGGCGGCGGTTAAAATTTTACCGCTCCCGCCAGGTACATTCGGCACGGACATAGCGCGGCAGCGAGGCGAGGCGGTAAATTTATAAAATTTTAAAATTTACGCAGACGGCTGAGGCTCGCGCCGCTTTTGCAGTAGCGATAGTTAGATCGGAGGCTAAATTTAAACGCGCCGTCTTAGTGTCCTGCGCCGAAGAAATTACACATCGCCGTGCCTATCACGATGAGCGCTATGCCGCATATCGCGGGCACAGAGAGCTTTTCGTGGAAGTAAAACACCGAAAGCAGCGATGCTAATACTATGCCGAGCCCGCCCCACGTAGCGTAAGCGACGCTAAGCTTTACCGTTTTTAGCGCAAGCGCTAAAAAATAAAAGCACGCGCCGTATGCCGCTAGCGTGGCTAGAGAATAATTCAGCTTACTAAATCCGTCCGAGAGCTTCATACAGTTGGTCCCCGCTAGCTCCAAAACTATAGCAAGCCCCAAATAAACGTATCCCATAAGTGCTCCTTAATGTAATTTGAGCCGAAATTTTATAGAAATTTCTCTTAAATTTCACCCAAAGGCGTCCCTGGCGGCTTGCGTAAAATTTGCGCCACATATTTGAGTAAAACCGGCGCTTCGGCAACGTAAAATTCCACCGCTACCGCCTAAAAATCGAAGTTTTTAAATTTAGCCGCGCGGCGAAATTTTATCCGTTTTTATATACGAACATTATATAATTATCAAAATTTTTTCCAAGGAGAGAGGATGAAAAAGCTCGCTACGATACTTGCGCTGCTCTGTGCAGCGGCGTTTGCCAAGGAGTATGAGTATATGGTGCAAAGCATGAGCTACAGCTCACTCGGGCAGCGCAAGGAGAGCACGCATCTAAGCTACGACGCGGCGGCGCGCAAGCTGGAGCAGGTAAGATATACGAACTCCTCGGACGGCCTAGGCTCTAGCTACAAAGAGATCAGCTACTTTGACAAAAAGGGGGATATGGTTAAATTTGAAGTATTTAACCTCGATCTTAAAAGCGGCAAGTGGAAAAAAATAGAAGACTACACGGAAAGCGTCAAAGACGGCGTCACGACGCGCGAGAGCAATTCGATAGCGGATGACGGCACGCGCAATGCGAGCAAAACCGTCTCCAGCTACGACGGTAACGCGACGCAGGACGTGCGATATAAGTTTGTAAAGGGCAAATGGCAGAAAGATAGCATGAACAGATCCGTAAAAAACGCGTGGGATAAGGAGGAGCTTACGATAAGCTTCAAATGGGACGGCAAGAGCTGGCAGCCCAAAGATAAGACCGAAATTTTCTACGACAGCCTAGGAGAGATGAGCGGATACGTGAGCTACGAGTTTGTAAACGGCGCGTGGCAAAACAGCGAGCGAGAGATGCTTAACGGCGATAGAAACGGCAGCTACGAGCAGATCCGCAGCACCTTTAAGGACGGCGCGTGGCAAAACGCGACGATGAGTAAGCATGAGCTTGACGCCGCGAGGGGCGAGGAGGTCGTTACGAGCTTCATCTGGAACGACGAGAAGGGCGCGTGGGATAATATGAGCAAACAAACCGCTATCAAGAAGGGCGCGGATCTTAATATGACCTCTTATTTGTGGGATGAGCAGCTTAAAGATTGGGTCAAAAGCTACTCAAACGGCGAAATTTACGACAAATCGGGCGAGCGCCCGCTCGAGCAAAGCTACGAATCAAATTCCAGCAGCGGCAAATACGTCTATAGCTATGACGAGCGCGGCAGCAATACGGCGATGGATATCTACAAGCTTGATGCGAGCGGCAAATGGGTGCAAACGGGGCGCTCGGAGGCTACTTACGATACCCAAATCCCGGCAGATAGCGTGGGGCACGGAGCCGCGCTGATGATGTTTGAGATGCCTAGCGCCTACGCGATAACGAGCTTTAAGGAATTTAAGCTTAAAGACGGTAAACCCGAGCTCATAACGGAGCAGACGTGGAAATACAAAAAGATAAAGTAGCGTTTGAAGATGCACAGGTAAAATTTCGCGGCTAAATTTTATCTGCGCGGCCTTACGCGAACGTCGCGGTTAAATTTAGCGGACGTAGCAATATTCGTGCGAGTGCCGCGGTTAAAATTTAGCGGCATAGTGGTATTTATGCGAGAGTCGCGATTAAATTTAGCTAGCGCGGATGTTTCGTGTGCCGCGTAAATTTTAAAATTTAAATCCTACGCCGCGGCAGGTCCGCACGCAGCGACGACAAAAGAAAAGGTTGAAAAATGGTTTTAATCAGAGCGGCAAGAGCGGCTATTCCGGCTTTATTTCGGCGAGTATCTGTTTCGGCGCCGTAGAGGCGCAAGATCACGGTGCGGCGAGCGAGCAAAAACAGACGATAGGGGGCGGCGGGAGAGAGGATCTGGCGCCCGCAGGCAAGCAAAGTAGCGAAATAAGCGCAACAAAGCACGCAGACGAGCAAGGCGACGAGGCGCAAAATTTTAAAATCAAAAGGCGCTATTTTCGCAGCTGTTCGTGCCTGCATAAACAAAAATCAAAGGAGCCCGCCCGCCTCTACGATGAAATTTCGCAAGAGCAGGCCGAAAGATCGGCGGCCTATTTCATCGGCTATTTCAAAGAGGGCAAGCTAAGTCGCTATGAGAAAATTTACAAAGGCAAGAGAATTTTTTCGAGCGAGGATATAAAGCGATAGACGCGATTTAAAATTCAGATAAAAGGAGCGGTCGTGAGAGGTATTTTTAAAATTTCACACGAAGGTGCGGCAAATTTTGCGGCGCTAAATTTAAAGGCGCGAGCGATTATTTCGGCGGGCGCTTTTGGGGCGCAGACGGCAGTTTTGGCAGACAAGCTTCGAGTGCGAGCGGCAGTTTTGGCAGGCTCTATTTTAGCGGCGACGTTAGTTCTCGCGGTGCCTGCGGGCGCGACCGAGACGGCGGCGAAACACGCGGCGGCGGATAAAATTTGCCTACAAAAGACGAGTTATAAAACAGAGGGCGGAGCTGTGCCGCGCTATGAATATAAAGTTAGCCAAAACTACGACGCCAAAACCCGCCGCCTAGAAAAAATCTACAAAAAGAGCAGCGAAGAGGGAACCTCCGTATCGAAAAGCTTTAGCAAATTTGACGAAAGCGGCGAGCGCGAGATCGAAAATGTCGAATACGACTGGGACGCGAATACAAACAAATTTCGCGAAACGGCGATAAGCAAGCAGGAGATCGCAAAGGACGGCTCGAAAATTTATTTCAGTCTGCAAAAGGACGGCAAGCCGTACGACGGAGAAAAAGCCGTCGAAAAGCGCGAGGGCAAAACGGAAATTTTACAAAATTTCACGCTAAAAAAGGGCAGATGGACGCCGACACACCTTACAAAAAGGATTGTCGATGAAAACGACAGAAACAATTTCGTATCGACCTATGAATGGAGCGCCAAAGCGAAAAAATGGGTGCCGTACGAAAAATCGATATATCACTACAACGGCGACGCTTACGCGGGCTCCGAAGGCTACGCGTGGCGCGGCAAATGGGTGCCGCTTACAAAGCACACGGTCTTTACGGCAGCGGACGGGACGCGCAGCGAGATAAATTTTATATGGAAGGACGGCACATGGCAGCGCGACGAAAAGATCTTGCGCAAAATCGAGCCTAAGTATAGGCGCTTTAGCGAGCTAAGATCGCGCTGGGACGCCGCAAAAGGCGAGTGGAGAGAGCACTACAAAAACGTGCACGAGGAGACCGAGGAGAGCAGGCCTCTACGCGAGCAAACCGCGCTTTGGCG
Organism: uncultured Campylobacter sp.; assembly: GCF_937921625.1. Classification (GTDB taxonomy): domain Bacteria; phylum Campylobacterota; class Campylobacteria; order Campylobacterales; family Campylobacteraceae; genus Campylobacter_B. Next base: position 92,395 of record NZ_CAKZTI010000055.1, read on the forward strand.
CGGGGAATCGCAACGCTGGGAGGTCGTGTTTGAAAACGAGTTTAGCTACGACACGCGTGGCAACGTGATAAAAAATCGCACGGCCTCCGATGGCAAGCAGTATGAGTATATCTACGACTACGACGAAGCGGGCAATAACATCTCGATCATCCTGCGCGAGCCTGATAAGAACGGCAAATGGCGCGATACACAAAGGACGCAAAACGTCTTTGAGCCTGAAATTTTAGCGCACGACGTCCTGGATCGCGGCTTCATCGGCGACTACATAGCCACGGGCGAAAACGCGATCAAAAGCAGCAAGCAGTATTTTCTAAAGGACGGCGAGTTTAAGCTAAACGAAACTCGCGAGTGGGTTTACGGAAAGTGCGAGCCGCAATAAAATTTGAAAAACCTCATGAATGAACCTTATATCGTTAAAATTTCAGATAGCGACGCGATGATGTTCGGCTGCGAAGCGGACGAGCGAGTGAGCGAATTTGTCGCTAAATTTGACGGCTGGGAGTACGAAAGCGAGTTTGAGCGGATCAGCTATCTGCTCGGCACGGACGTTTTTATCGAGGTTGCGAGCGAGGAGAGCTTAAATGAAGGCGCCTTACGCGCTCAAATTCCAAACGAAAAGGCTTTGGACGCTGACGGCGGCACGACGTTTTTAAGCCTGCGCGAATGGGACGGCAAAGAGCACTGGCGAGTTCGCGCGAGCGATGAAATTTTACGCGCCATCAGCGAGGACGAGGACGGCGGCGCGGCGTATCTGCTCCTTAGCCCGCGACATATCGCCGCAGAGGAGCTGCGAAACGCCTTTGAGGGCAGAGCGCCGCAGGAATTTGCGCGCATTATCGAAGCTCTCGAAGCCAAATACGACTGTAAAGACCGAATGCTCTGCTACGTCGTTTGCTATTTTACACCGAAGGGCAAAGAGGGGATGCGGACGGACTTCGGCGTGCAAATTTAAAGCGCGGCGGATTAAATTTAAAATTTGTCTGCGCAGCGCGCTTGCGCCGAATAGCGAGAGTTTGATCTTGCGTGCAAAACCTGCGCCGTATGGGGCAAGTGAAATTAAGCAATGAAATTTAAAATCGCCGCGACGATCGAAATGGGGTCAAAATGATAAAATCCATAAAATTTGAGGGCGAAAGCATCGAGGAGCTGGAGGTTTGGTACTATGCCCCAAAGCACGAATGCAGCGCGGCGGAGTTCGCGCAGCAGTGCGGCAAGCTCGTGCGCGCGGACTTTGGGCTCGCTTCCCTTTACGAGATAAAATTTGAAAAATTTAAGTCCTGGAGCCCGATGATTTTATGAAAGAGCGGATAGCAGCTGCTTTGAGCGCGGTGGATCTATCAGGCGAGCCTCGTAATTTCGCAATGGGCGGCGAGAACGACTGGGGCTGGCAGGAGTGCTCGTTTGAGGCGAGCGGACAGCGATTTTTACGCATCTGGGCGACGTCGGCTTGATAAATTTAGCCGCAATACGGGCTTTGCGCGCCCGAGGTTTCGAGCTGATTTGCCGCAAAGCGCTTGCAAAAGGCGCCTAGCGACGTTAAAATTCCGCACTACCGCTTATCTCGCGCGTATCTGCATACCTTGAAGCGCAATAGCGTAAGCCAAGTAGCAAAGCAAGCAAGTGCGCCCTATTTCGTGCAAATTTACGCGCCGAGGCGCAGCGGGCGCCCTGCTTTGAGCCAAAATTTATTTGAAGGGAAGATATGAAAAACCTATTTTTAGCCGCGCTTGCAGCATTAACGTTTAGCGGCTGCGCGGGCTTAAAATGCGGCGCAAAGGATGGACGAGACGTCGCCGAGATCGATGTGCCCGAAGATGGCTGGACGAGATACCTAGGCACCGACGGCGAGATCAAGGAGGTCGCGTTTTTCACGGCGTTTTTCTCGGGGCAGTTCCGCCAGAGCCCAAAAGATGGCGAAAAGATCGGCTTCGTGCTTACCAAAAAGAGCGGCGAACGCATACCGATAAGGCTCGGCGATATGTATAAGGCGGCAGACGGCGCATTCGCGCTCGCGGGTCTCGACGCGCAGAGCGACGTATGGCGCGGAGCTCGGGAGCTACACAGAGCAAAACGGGTGAAATTTTATAAATTTCAAGAAGGCAGCGTCAAAGTGACGGACTATGAGGCGCAAGGCGGGCTTTGCGAGGCGTTTTATGCAGGCGAAAAGATAAGCGTCAAAAGCGTGCTAAGCCGCCACGCGAGCAAGGCTGGCGAGGCTAGCGGCGAAATTTCCGCCGCGCAGACGCAGGGCGAAATATCGCGCGACGCCGCCGAAATTTTAAACTCGCGCGAAAAGCCCTCGCCGCAAAGCTCTAGCAAAAATTTAGCGAACAAAAATGGCACCGCGCAAAAAACCGATAGCGAGGCGTTAAAACCAGAGGCAGAGGCGCTAAAAAATATTATCTGCTACAGATAAAAACAAAGTCGATTGAAATTTCAGTTTAATGAGTAAAAATTTTGCTAAAATTTTAAATAAAAATATCTTTTCAAGGAGCAAAAAATGAGAAAAAGCGTTTTATTTTTCCTATTGCCGCTGTTTTTATTCGGCGGCGAAGCGCAAAAGCAGCTAAATGTCTTTCAGCTAACGCCGTCAAAGATGCCGCCGCAGCAGTTTAAGGTCGAAGCGATCTTTTCGAAAGAGATCAAAGCCGACTGCAACGACGCGTATCTAATCGGCGGCAAAATAGAGCAAAAAGAGGGCTCGGACGGGCTTTATTACGAGTTTAGCGGCGGCGATGAGCTTGCTCAAACGCTGATGCTATGCGACGGCAAGAAGCAAAAGAAGCGGATCTATTACGAGCTCACGCATCCATTCGCCTACGATGGCGGCGAAATTAGAATTTTAGCGCCCAAAGACGTTAAGGTCGAGCTTAAAATTTACGAACTCGTAGAGAGCAAAGAGCCCAAAATCCGCAAGATGAAATAATTTCGCAAGAAGCGCGGCGGACCGAGCTTATGCATGGCGGAATTTCCGCCATGCAATAGATCTTTCATCGCGCAATGGTTTTGCGCGTAGGCGAGATAAATTTTACGGCGAAGAATGGAATTTCGGCACCGATGGGTCGTTTGGTTAAAATTTTAGTATAATTTCGCAAAAACAAGGAGAGAGCATGTCAGAGAGAATTTTTGAAAGCCTAAAAGAGCTTTTGACGCAGCAGGGGGCGCGCTTCCGCGTCGTAGCTCACGAAAGCGCGGGCACCTCCGCCGAGGTCGCCAAAGCCCGCGGCACACAGCTGGGACAAGGCGCAAAGGCGCTGGTTTGCACGATTAAGGGCTTTAAGGACGGGCAAATTTCTTTCGCGCAAGATTTAAATTTAGTAAGCGCCGATGACGCGCAAAACTCCAATGCTTCCAGCTTTGCGAGCGCTCAAGGCTGCGAAAACAGCGCCTGCGCGGGAAATTTAGCTTTAACCACCGATCAAATTTGCGCAAACGTGCCGCAGCAGCTGAAGCTTCCTAGCGACAAACCCGCGGGCAGAAACGGCAGGATCTACGTCCTAGCGGTCTTCGCAGCCGATCATAAAACCGATCTAAAGCGCCTGGCGCAGGGGCTCGGTGGCACGAAAGCATCGCTCGTAAGCCCCGATGAAGTGAGCGATCTCACGGACTGCGTCATCGGCTCGGTACCGCCGTTTAGCTTCCACGACAAGCTGCTGCTAATCGCCGATCCGTCGCTGTTCGGACGCTTTGATGAGATCGCTTTTAACGCGGGCTTGCTTGATCACTCGATCATCCTAAACGCGCAGGATTACGCGCGCATCGCGGCTCCACGCATCGTTAGCTTCACTGAAAAGGCTACGGAAGACGAATAGCAGCGCATCGTCCGTTTCACGTAAGAACAAGAGGAATCGGATTAAATTAGCCCAAAAGCAAGGGCAGAATAGAAAAAGATGGCTAAGGATGGCTGTAAAAGCGGTGCTTTGATTTTTGATCTTTTTTTTCTTCATATTAAGGCTTTAAAATTTGCAGTATGATCAGAAGCAAAGAGGGCGCGACCGAAACGAGGGGGAATGTTATGAAGCAGGTGTGGATATTTTTGCTGTGCCTACTTGCGCTATGCGGCATGGAAAATGCCGCGACCAAAGGAGACGATGCGCCGCGACCGGAGATTTATCAGAGTATGAAAGATATTTACGACGATCTACCGATCGCGCAACTGCCAATGCGCTATCCGGGAGGAATTTCGCCCTTAGCGGCTATCGATAAAAATTTACTTGATAAAAATGAGCTGTTTTCGTTCGCAAAGGAGAACTTTTTAATCGACAATCTAAGCGCGTATTGGGAGAGGATCAAATACATAAGGGCTTGTCGTTTGCCAAAAAAGAGCGCCAAAACAATTCTGCTAAGGCTTTATCTGAGGGATTTCCAAGATAGCAGGCACGGGCACGAATATGTTTTTATGTGCCTTTTAAACGACGCATTTCGTATAAGCGATTGTCGCGAAATTTATGCCGATTACGTGCACTGCGGTAAAAGCAAGCCGCCAATGCGCGCCAAGCAGGAGTTCGTCATCGACGCCGATTTACGCTGCACAGTAACAACGCACTACTATACTTTAGATGCCGGTAAGGAGCTGCACAGAAATGCCTGCGTGCTCGAAATAAAAAACGGCGCAATCGTTACCGAGGATTAAAATCCGAGGCGATTTTGCGAGATGTTTTTGGTCGTAAAGCCGTAAATTCATAAGCAGAGCCGCAAACTGAGACGCGAATTTGCTCTATCTATGAGCCCAGCTATTTCAAATCGCGATAAAATAACGCTCAAACCGAGCCTCGAATTCATCATATTGATGAGGCGCTGTTTCGAGCCGCGCCAAAACGGCTCGTAAATCTTTGGTGCACCGTAGCGTCCCACTAAGATGCATCGCCTTACGGAGCATTTTAATGACGCGAGCGCTTTATTTGTTTTGGCTTCCTGCGACAAGCTGAATATCAAATCTGAAATTCTTAGCAAGTCCCGAAAGCAGCGAGGATAAAACATCCAAATTTTAAAATTTAAAAATTTTTAAAAAAATATGAGATTAAAGAGAATTAATCGCGACGATATCGTATCGCCGCGACTGAAGAGGGCATCATCGTGCCCGCGAAGGTATTTATTTCATAGCGCCTTGTTGTTTCATCTGATCCATCATCTGCTTAAATATCTCTTTAGCTTGTTTGCAAGTGGCCTCTTGCTGCTCTTTAGGAAGCGCGCTGATCTGATCCATAGACTGCTTTTTTTGATCCTCATACATCTTGACCTGCTGCTCTTGACCCGCTTGCTTGTAGGTATCAACCATCTTATCAAGATCTGCGAAATACTCTTTGCAGCTATCTGAAAGATCTGCGGCGCTAAGACTTAGCGCAAAGCCAAAACTAGCCAAAACTAAAAGTGATTTTTTCATTTTTCTCTCCTTGTAAAAAATCAGCGAAAGTATATCATTTAGCTTAGTAAATTTGCCTTAAATTTTAATCAAATGCGGCCGTTTTTTTAAATTTATAGCGCTTTTGAAATTTTAAAATTTTACTCTCGCCGTGGCGCTTATATTTTTTAAAATTTAACTCGTCTTTAAATTTTAAAATTTCGGCTCGCGGTTTCGCAACTGCCGCCGGTGATTTTTAAAATTCCGTCCCTGCTGCTTCTTGGGGCTGCGGCGCAAAAAATCACTTCTCCTCAAATCTAATCTGCACCGATTTTTTGTGCGCGCCGAGCCCCTCTGCGTCCGCTAGCGCCATGCACGCGCCCCCTAACTCGTCTATGGCGCGCTTATTTAGCGCTATGATCGAGCTTCGTTTGATGAAGTTATAAACCCCAAGAGGCGAGAAAAATCGCGCGCTTCCGCCGGTCGGCAGCGTGTGGTTAGGGCCTGCGAGATAATCGCCCATCGCCTCTGGCGTGTAGTGACCCAAAAATATCGCGCCTGCGTGGCGTATGCGCGGAAGTAGCTCGTAGGCGTTCTCGGTCGCGATCTCGAGGTGCTCGACCGCAAGCTCGTTCATCAGCTCCACGCACTCGTTCATATCGCGTGCTATGATGATTGCACCCTTGTTTTGAATGCTGGCACGAGCGATCGACTCACGCGCGAGCGTAGCAAGCTCGCGCTCGATATGCTCTGCGACGCAAAGAGCAAATTTTTCATCGTCGCTTATCAAAAAGCTGCTCGCGATCTCGTCGTGCTCGGCTTGGCTGAGCAGATCCACGGCGATGTTGCGCGGATTTGCCGCGGCGTTTGCGATGATGCCCACTTCGCTAGGGCCCGCGATCATATCGATATTTACGTCGCCGAACACGAGCTTTTTAGCAGTCGCTACGAAGATATTCCCGGGGCCCGTGATGACGTCGACCTTGCCGATCGTGCGCGTGCCGTATGCCATCGCCGCGATCGCGCTGGCGCCGCCCACTTTGTAGGCCTTTTTGATCCCCAGCACATGCATCGCCGCGAGCAGTAGCTCGTTTACGACGCCGCCCACGGCGGGGGTGCAGACGCTGATATCCTCCACGCCCGCGACGATTGCTGGGATCGCGTTCATTAGAAGCGAGCTCGGATACGCTGCCTTGCCCCCCGGGATATACAGCCCCGCGCGATCTACCGGCGTGATCTTTTGCCCGAGCATCGCGCCGCTTGGATCGAAGCTAAACCAGCTTCTCTCAAGCTGCTTTTCGTGATAGGCGTAGATGCGCTCGTATGCGACTTGTAGCGCATTTTTTAGCTCTGCGGTTAAGCCTTCATACGCGAGACTCATCTGCTCTTGCGTGATAGCCAGATCGCCCTGCACGCGCCATCTGTCAAATTTCTCAATCTGTTCAGCTAGCGCCTCATCGCCGCGCTCTCTGATATCTTCGATGATACCGCTTACGACGGGCATCACCGATCTCATATCCGTCTCGCCGCGGCGCACCAGCCTTGCAAACTCCTCTTTGAAATTTGCCTTCGTGCTTCTTAAAATTTTCATTTTCGCTCCTTGTAATTCTTGGAATTTTAACGCTTTTTGCTAAATTTCGCCTTTAAGCTCGCGGCGATGTAAATTTACAGCTCGCCGATTTTCAAAAGATTAAGCGAAAATGAAATAAAATAGCCGAAATTTTAAACGGAGCGATGTATGAAAAAGATATTTTTGGCGCTGATCGCCACGGCGGCTTTATCGCTAGCAGAAGCCACGGCTTTGCCATCGGCGGAACAAGAAGATCCCGGTATAAGCAGATTACAAAGCGAATGCGATAGCAACAATACCTTAGCATGCGTGAATCTCGCCATGGCATACTATTCAGGGGATGGCGTGAAGCAGGATTATGAGAAAGCAAAAGAGCTAAATTCTAAAGCCTGTAATTTGGGAGACGGCTGGGGTTGCACCACCTTAGGGGCGTCATATGAATACGGCAAGGGCGTAGAACAAGATTATAAAAAAGCGATCGAACTGTATTCTAAGGCCTGCGACTTAAAAAATAGCATAGCTTGCGGCAATCTGGGTGTTTTATACTACTCAGGCAAAGGGGTAGAGAAAGATTACAAAAAGGCGACTGAACTGCTTTCCAAAGCTTGCGATTTGCAAGAAGGTGACGGATGCTACAATCTCGGGCTTTTATATGCCTCGGGTGAAGGCGTAAAGCAGGATTATAAAAAAGCGAGCGAGCTATATTCTAAAGCTTGCGATTTAAAACATGGCGAAAGCTGCCACAATCTTGGAGTTTTATACGAAAAAGGAGATGGCAGCGTAAAGCAAGACTACCAAAAAGCAAATCAATTCTATTCTAAGGCCTGCGATTTGGAGATTGCCGAAGGGTGTTATAATCTTGGAGCTTCATACTATTTAGGCAATCATACAAAGCAGGACTATAAGAAAGCAAATGAATTGTTTTCTAGGACTTGTGATTTAGGATATAGCATAGGATGCTATGCTCTAGGGTTTTGGTATGCCTCAGGCGAAGGCATAGAACAAGACTTTGAAAAAGCAATAAATTTATATTCTAGAGCTTGCGATTTGGGGAACGGGCTAGGATGTAGTGATCTAGGAGTTTTATATGAACAAGGGGAAGTCATAGAGCAAAACTATAACAAAGCAAATGAGCTATATTCTAAAGCTTGCGATTTGGATGTCGGTGAAGGTTGCAATAGTCTCGGGGTTCTATATGAGTCTGGTAAAGGTGTAAAACAAGACTTTGAAAAAGCAAAAGACCTATATTCTAAAGCTTGCAATCTTGGAGATGGACTAGGATGTGTCAACTTAGGAGCTTTATATGAACAAGGAAAAGGTGTAAAACAAGATTACCAAATAGCAAATAAATTATTTTCCAAGGCTTGTGATTTAGAAATTGCCGAAGGGTGCAATAATCTTGGATATTTATATGAATCCGGCAAAGGGGTAAAAAAAGATAAGAGTATGGCGAAAAAATACTATGGTAAAGCCTGCGATCTAGGGATTAAACGCAGTTGCTACACCTATAAAAAACTAAACGAGCAAGGTTTTTGATCCATTTAAATTTTAAGCCGCCCGTTAAGCCCGTTTAAATTTGTGGCTTAAATTTAAAGGTCTAAATTTAAACTATATCATCCTCGCGACAGCGCTAAAAGCGCGTCAAAATACGCGGACTTAAAATTTAAACCCATTCCGCCGCGGCAGATGCTGCGTAAGCGGTGTGTAAAATTTAGTGAGCCGCCAAATTACAACGACATTCGCGCCAAAATAAAAGGATACGTTCCGCCACCGTTAAAATTTCAGATGAGACGTTAATTCTTTAGGAATTTTAAAATTTTAAGCCCTCTTTTTTGCGGGCTAAAATTTCGAGCGAGCCGTTAATTCGTAGCGTTCGCATCGAACTGCAAAAATTTCCTGATCTCATCCATCGCCTCTTTGTTTGAAAGGGTAAATTTGATCTCGATGCGGCGGCTAGCGTCCTTGTCCTCGACGCCTCTGCGCATCACGGGCTGCGTGTAGCTGCGACCGCTGGCGATGAGATATTTTTGCAGTCGCTCATCTTTATTCCACGAGTTGATGAAATCCATCACAGCAAACGCCCTATTTTGCGAGAGCTCGAGGTTATACAAATACCCGCCGTCGCTGTCCGTGTGCCCTTCGATGATGATCTGATCTAAATTTTCGCGAATTTCATCGTTATTCAAAAGCGCGGCGAAATAGCTCTGCAGCGTCGAGCGGAGCGTCTCTTTGGCGCTCTCTTTCAGCTCGCTTGAACCCTTGTCGAAAAGGATCGACGAGCTTAGCGTCATCGCGCCGCTTTCGTTGTCGATGCGGATCTTGCCGCCCAGCTTCTCCTTCAGATCGGCGATGATCTTGACCTTCATTCCGGTTAGGTTACGGATGCGGTTTTTCGTGACGTTGAGGTCTTGTAAAATTTTATTAAAATCGCTCTCCTTCTTCGTGAGCTGATCGAGCAAAAAGGCGATTTTAAGTTCGTTCTGGCTGATCGTAGCGTTGGCGTCGTCGCGCGCTTTTTGCAAAAGCGAGTTTATGTCTAAATTTTCTTTTTTCAGCTTTTCCGCCATCTCGGTTAGATCTTCGATCTGTATGAAATAGATGGAATTTTGCTTGCGAAGGTCGGTGTTTTCTATGTTCAGCTTCTCAAGCTGGTCGCTAAAAATTTTATTCAGCGCTTCAAGCTCGGCGCTTTTTTTCTCCTGGCTTTGCAGGCTTGCTAGCGCGCTTGAAATTTGGCTTTCTTTCTCCTGTAGGTTGCTTTGCGTGAGGAAGTATTTGACGATGATGCCGCCTACTAAAAGCACGAAAACAAAAAGCAGTCCCGCCATCAAATCGGCGTACGCGATCCAAAAGGTCTCTTTTTCTTCGTTATTCGTTTTCATCTAAAAGTGCTTTTTCGTCGATGCTCGCAAGCGTTTTGCGAAGCTCTTCGATGATGCTTTCGTTGCTCGTTCGCGCAGCTCCCTCTCCAGCTAAAAGTGCCTTCAAATCCGCGCTTAGCCCCTTAAAGCTAGCGTCAATTTTAGCGGCGCAAGCATTCTGCGAACTTGAAATTTCGCCCGCAAACCCGCCCAAGGAAGCATTTAGGCTCTTGATTTGAGCGCTTAATGCGCTCGTAACGTTAGCCAGCTCGCCTTGCCCGTCCGTTAAAGTCTTAGACTGACTTAGATACTGCGCGGAAATTCCGTTTTGAATTTCGATTAAGCTTGCAGACACGGACTTGAGTGCAGATAAAATTTGAGCGAAACTCTTATCTAACTCACCGTGAGCGAGATTTGTCCTTTGGATCATCTCTCCTGCTTTTTCAAGCTCTTCTTGTGTAATCGCCATACTTCGCTTCTCGGCTTCCATTACGCTTTCAAAAGCGCCGATTTTTTCATCGATTAGGCGGTTTAGCCTTTCGGTAAAATTCGTAGAGCTCATCATCGCAAATGAGCGCGAAATTTCAGAATTAGCGTTTAAAATTTCATTCAGATAGCCCTGTGTTATTTCGTCTTTGTTCCAGAAGAAATTTTTAGTGGAATTTTTGTATTTGATGAGCAGGCGCTCATATTTGCTGATGCCCTTTTTCTCAAAATATATCCACCAAAGCGCCAAAAAGATTCCATAGATCGAGACGTAAAATGCCGTACCTACGCCGCCTAGAAGCTGCGCGATCTCGGTTTCGAGCCCATCGATATTGCTTGAGGAAAAGTGTGGCATCGAAATCGCAATCGAGATAAAGGTGCCTAAAATTCCAAGCATCGGAAAGACTGCCGATGCGACGGAAGCGTAGTTTTGATTACGCAGCGAATAGCCGTATTCGTCCACAAAAAGATCAAAGCTGGCATCGGATTTTTTCTTACCGCCAATGCTTAGGAGATTGGCGACGATGTAATTTTTTAGCTCTCGCTTGAAATCATCGATATTATTTTGAAAATTTAAGCAGCCATATTCTGCATTATGACGAGCTAAAATTAGTGCAATAATGAGCAAAACCGCAAGCATTAGGATCGAGTGCGTTTCTACCTTCAGCCCGATAAGCCCCAAATAGCCCAGCAAAAACACCACAAAAACCGCGATCGGCAGAGCTGCGATCTTAAAAAAAACGCCCGCTAGCGAGCGCTCCTTCGCCTCAGGTAGCGTGATATCGAGCACTTCGTTATTCGGGCGATCCATATTAGTTCCTATTTAGGCAATTTAGATTGTCAAATGCGACCTGCAAGCGCGCCACCATACTCTGCTCGCCTGCCCTCAGCCACTTGCGAGGATCGTAGAATTTTTTATTCGGTTTATCCTCACCTTCCGGATTGCCGATTTGAGCTTGCAAATAGCCGCGATTTTTGCCCTCATAAGCGCGCACGCCGTCCCAAAACGCCCACTGCGTGTCGGTGTCGATATTCATCTTAACGACGCCGTAGCTCACGGCCGCCTTGATGTCGGAGGTCTCGCTGCCACTGCCGCCGTGAAAGACGAAATTTACAGGCTTTTCGGATTGCAGATTAAATTTTTCGCGGACGAATTTTTGCGAATTTTTCAAAATTTCAGGTCTCAGCACAACATTGCCCGGCTTATACACGCCGTGGACGTTGCCGAAGCTCGCCGCGATGCTGAATCTATCGCTGATTTTGCCAAGTCGCTCGTAAGCAAGCGCGACATCTGCGGGCTGGGTGTAAAGCCGCGCGTTATCGACGCTCGTATTATCGACGCCATCCTCTTCGCCGCCCGTGACGCCAAGCTCGATCTCAAGCGAAATTCCAAGATCGCTTAAAATTTCCAAATACTTCTCGCAGGTCGCTAAATTTAACTCCAAATCATCCTCGCTAAGATCGAGCATGTGCGAGCTAAAAAGCGACACGCCGTGAGCTTTTTTATGAGTGGTATTAGCTTTGATAAGCTCGTCGATCCACGGGAGCAGCTTCCTTGCGGCATGATCGGTATGTAAAATCACCGCAACGCCGTAATGAGCCGCCAAAGTATGCACTTGATGCGCGCCTGCGATAGCACCCAAAACCGCGGCATTAGGGCAAGTAGCGCCCGCATAAAACGCCGCGCCGCCGTTGCTAAACTGAATTATTACGGGCGAATTTGCGATTTTAGCGCTTTCCAAGACGGCGTTTATGGAATTTGATCCCACTACGTTTACCGCAGGGATCGCAAAGCCCTGCTGCTTCGCATACGCATAGACCTTACTTACGTCATCGCCACTTAAAACGCCCGGTTTTACTATATCTAAAACGCCCATTTTTAGCTCCTATATTATTTATACTCGATTTTAGCGTTTTTGTGAAGATCTGCCGCTTTTTGCTCGACTACTTTCGCCGCTTTTTGCTGTCTAAGCACGCGCTCGATAAAAGGCTTTGCCTCGCTTTGACTTAACTGCTTTTTAGCTTGAGACTCCTCTTTTAACACGACGTGATATCCAACCCTGCTTCTAATCGCTTTAGTAGTGATTTGACCATCTTTTATCTTAGAGATCGCATCGGCAAAAGGCTTGACCTGATCGCTAGGCATCCAGCCTAGCTCGCCGCCGGTTTGTTTAGCCTGCGGATCGATAGATTTAGCTTTGGCAAGCTCTGCAAATTTAGTAAATAGTGCACTGTCGCTAAGCCCTTTTAACTGCTTAATAATATCGTTTGCCTCGGCTTCGGTTTTAACGACGATCTGAGCCGCTTTGATTCTCGCAGGCTCGGTAAAGCGTGCTTTGTTTTTGTTATAAAAATCGGCTATTTCTTTATCGTCGATATTTATTTTACTGGCTTCTTTAGCCTGCCATACACGAAGTGCTAAGTTATCTTTTACGATTTCAAGCTCTTTTTTATAAACGTCTTCGTCCATAACGCCCGATTTTTTAGCCTCATCCGTTAGCAGCATCAGATCGATACCTTTATCGATAAGCTCCTTTTTTTGATCGGCATTAAGAGCAGCGATATCTACATTGCCTATACCTTGAAGTAGTGGAGCGAGCTCTTTTTCAGTTACGTCTTTGCCATTTACGGTAGCGTAAACGGTAGCGTTAAGGCTGATAGCGGCAGCCAAACTAAGTGCTGTAAATAAAACTTTTTTCATCACAATTCCTTAAAAAAATTTTAATGGCGATTATAACTCAAAGTTGTTAACAATCAAACTGTACTTTAGAATTTTAGGGTAGAATTCCGCCTTGAGGAAATACAAATGAGAAGCAAAAAAGATATTTTAGAGATAAAAAAGAGAATTTTACAAAACTTCGCAGAAGAGCGCAGCGAGCTGAAATTTAAAGACAACTATCAACTTTTGGTCTGCGTGATGCTTAGCGCGCAGTGCACCGACAAGCGGGTAAATTTGATCACGCCGCGCTTTTTTGCGGAATTCCCTAGCGTTAAGGAGCTTGCAAAGGCCAATCTGGCGAGCGTTAAACTGCTAATCAGCTCGTGCAATTTCTACAACAACAAAGCGGTAAATTTGATCAAAATGGCGCAGGCGGTGGTTAGCGACTTTGACGGCGTCGTGCCGCTTGATGAAGCGGGGCTCAAATCTCTTGCGGGCGTGGGGCAAAAGACCGCTCACGTCGTGCTTTTGGAGGGCGCGGGCGCAAACGTGATGGCGGTGGATACGCATGTCTTTCGCGTCGCGCATCGCCTAGGGCTGAGCCGTGCAAAGACGCCCGAGCTTACGGAGCGCGATCTGAGCGAGGCTTTTAAAACGGATCTTGGTAAGCTGCACCAAGGCATGGTGCTTTTTGGCCGCTACACCTGTAAAGCGATCAAGCCAAACTGCAAGGAGTGCTTTTTAAACGAGCTGTGCCACAGCAAGGATAAGAATTTTCCGTAAAATTTCAGTCTACAGATGCGAGCTTAAATTTACGAGCTTAAATTTGACAGAATTTTAGAATTTTGATTCTTGGTAGCTGTGTTTATTATGATCTGTATTTTATAAAAATCGCTGCAAATTTTAAAATCAAATTTGTAATGCAAGAAGCTAAGGCGAAGTATTTTTGTTCTCGACGAGGCAGATTTAAAATTTAAGGGCGGGGGTTACCTAGTTGGTAGTAACCGATTAAAAATTTAAATCCAACGAAGCATGGGGCAACAAGAGACAAGCCGTCACAAGAATTTTAAAGGCGAAGCATCGCGAGATGATTTTGAATGTTGTGCGGAAATTTTAAGTCAAGGCTAGACAAGTAGTCTGCCGCAGACTTAAAATTTCAAACTCATTCAAAACCAGCGTAGCGACGCCGCAGGCGGGGTTTCTGTAAAGACGCTCAAAAGACAAGCCTTTCCAAGCTACTGAAGTCTAGCGATTATATTTCTTACGACTTCCGCCATCATCTCCACCGACGCTATCTCGCAGTGCTCGTTCACGGAGTGAGGCGAGTGGATGTTCGGACCTATGGAGCAGGCTTGTAGCTCAGGCTGTTTTGCGACCAATACGCCGCACTCAAGGCCTGCGTGCACGGCGGCAAATTTAGCCTGCGGTTTTTGTTTTTGCAACTCCTCGAGCACGAGATGCGCGAAGTCGCTGATGCACGGAGCCCAGTTCGCCGATCGGTCGGTTACTTTGACCTCAAAGCCCAGCGCGCTAGCTAGCGTAGCGGTCTCAAAGCCCAGATTTTCAAGCCCTTCGCGCTTCATCGCGCGTCCGAAAAAGTCAAACTCGATCACTTCGCCCTTTTGCTTGACGGTCGATAGATTTATGCTTTCGTTTACCATGCCAAGCTGCGTGTCGTAGCTGCGTACGCCCTGAGCGAATGAGTTAATTAGCGCCAAAATTTTGCCGCTATTTACCAGCACGTCCGCTTCGCCCTCGCCCAGGCTCTTTACCCACGCGAGGCCGCGCTGTTTTGGTTCATGCGCACAGAGCGCCTTGCACACGGCGTTTGCGGGGATCGAGTTGCTCCTCTCGCCAAAATCTA
>NZ_CAKZTI010000056.1 GCF_937921625.1 uncultured Campylobacter sp.
TCGCACAGCTTCTTAAAATCGTTCATAACCTCGTTTTTTTGCATGTTTGCTCCTTTAGAATTTATTATATCCGCGCGTTATTGCGGCACGCCCGTTGAATTTAAAAGCAACCGCACTCGCTTAAGCGCTTGCGAAATTCTGCTAAATTTAAACGCGACAGCGCCGACATAGCGCTTCCGCAAAATACGCGCAGAATTTCAATCGCGCTAGCTTACGCTGCAGGCAAGCTGCGCAAAATGAAATTTTATGCAAAGTCGCATGAATTTTACCGAAATTTAGCAAGAATTTTATTTAAAATTTAGTCCGAATTTTGCCGGGGATTTTTATTTTACGATTACGCCTTCATAGCCCGTTTTTGCGATCGCCTCAAGCATCGCAGTCTCGTTTGCGTCATCTTTTGCTACGACGGTCGCGGTTTTGCTCTGCTGCGAAACCTTTGCGCTTATCACTCCTGGCGTTTGCAAAAGCGCCTTTCGCACGATCGTAGTGCAGAGCGGACAGTGGATTTTTTCCACGTAAATTTTAATCTCTTTGTCGGCAAAAAGCGCCGTAAATCCAAGCATCAAAAACAAAATTTTACGCATAAAGCCCTCCTAAAATTTCAGGATATGTAAGCATAAAGGCAAGCAAGGCTCCTAAGAGCGCGTAGATCAGAATCCATTTTTTGCGCCCGCTTTGCAGCGAGCATGCGCGCGGCTTTTTGAAAAAGAAAAACGCCGAGAGCGCGAAGCAAAAAAGCGCTAGCACAGAGAGTGGCGCGCGGTAACCTTCCAGCGCCTCCGCGCCTAAAAAAATGGAAAAGCTCGCGCCGAAAATCAAAAATAAAAGCGCGGGCAGGCAGCAAAACGTCGCCGCAACCGCGCTAAAAATCGCGGCGAATATCAGCCACAGACTGCGCGTGCTGAAGCGATTTTTGCCAGGATATTCTCGCTTTTGCGTCAAGGTTTCTTGCGCGGAATTTTCTAGTTCGGTTTTCAAATTTTGCCTTTAAGTATAATCTTAATAATCTTGTCGCGCCTTAGCCGGCTTTTGGCGCGGAATTTTATCTGCAAATTTTAAATTTAAATTTCACCCTTTTAAGCATCGTATGCTAGTCATTTATCGCTGAATGCGGCTATAAACTGGTCGTGGCGCGCCGTGCGGTGTCGCATAAAATAAATTTGCCAGTCTGCGGTGAGCCATGAAATCAATGGCGTAACTGTTCACACGCTTGTTCTTGATCTGCGCGAAATAAAGCTGCCGAAGCGCTACCAAAGTTTTAGTGGCTAAAAAATCCTGCACCGTCATCTCGCAATGGAATTAAATTTAGCGAATTCTATCACGACATAAACGCGACGTTGCTGCTCGTAATCTCGTAGCGAAATTAAATTTAGCTGCAGCCTCTGACTTTATGACCTTTGGCTACGCTTTAAATTTTACTCTCAAAGCCCGTTTTCGCCGCGTCGCGGTAGAAATCGATCTGATCTTTTTTGATGATGCGGATGTAGTCGGTGCTGCCCGGATGCCCGCTTTGAAAGCCCGCCGTCATCACGTAGGTGCCGCCTTCTTCGATGAGCCCGCGCTGCAGAGCCTCGCTTATGATACGTGCGAGCAGCGAGTTGATACTCGTTTTTTCCCTGACCATCGCAGGATTTACGCCCCACACGAGACTTAGCGCGTGCGCGGTCTGCTCGTCGTGCGCGATTGCGATGATGTCGATTTTAGCGCGGTTGCGTGCGAGTTTGATCGCCGAGCGTCCCGAGCCCGTGATCGAAAGTATCGCGCCTGCGCCCAGTCTTGCGGCAAGCGCTGCGGTGCTTGAGGTGATCATATCGGTCTCGTCGTAGAAATCGTAATCGTTAAATTTATCGTAAGGATAGATCTTTTCGGTCTCGCGGATCGTCTCGCTCATTGCGGCGACTACGGCTGCGGGGTTTTTGCCGATGGCGCTTTCCTCGCTTAACATTACGGTGTCGGTGCCGTCGAGTACGGCGTTTGCGACGTCGCTGATCTCGGCTCTGGTGGCGCGCTCGTGCTCGGTCATACTAAGCATCATTTGCGTGGCGGTGATGACGGGCTTTGAGCGGGCGTTGGCTAACGCTATGATGCGCTTTTGGATACGCGGGATCTCATAAAACGGCATCTCGATACCCAGATCTCCGCGTGCGACCATTATGCCGTCGCTTGCCTCGATGATCTGCTCGATGTTTTCTACAGCGTCGAATTTCTCGATCTTGGCGTAAATTTTAGCTTTTGAGCCCAGAGAGTTTAAAATTTCGCGCACGCGCAGGATGTCGTTTTGCGACTGCACGAAGGAGATGCCTACGAAATTTACGCCGTGCGCCGCGCCCCAGCGCAGATCCTCGAGGTCTTTTTGCGTGATGACGTCGATATTTAGGCGGGTGTTTGGGAAGTTCACCCCCTTATTCGAGCTTAAAAAGCCGTCGTTTTCGAGCACCGCCCGCACGCCTTGCTCGCTTACCGCGACTACTTTGGCGCGGATCGAGCCGTCGTAGAGGTAGATAAACTCGCCTACTTTCATCAGCGGCAAAATTTCTGGGTGGTTGATGCACAGCTCGTATTCGCCTTCCGCGGTCTTTTTGCCGATGATTTCGCGAGGAAGGAAGGTGATTTTATCGCCCGTTTTTAGTTTAAAATTTTCCTCAAGCTTGCCGACGCGGATCTTTGGGCCGCTAATGTCCTGAAAGACGCCTATGCGCACGCCCAGGCTCTTTTCTACGGCGCGAATTTTATTTAAATTTGCCTCGTGATACTCGTGCGTGCCGTGGCTGAAGTTCATCCTAAAGGCGTTGCAGCCCGCCTTTACCATCGCGCTCATCATCTCTTCACTGTCGCTTGCGGGTCCGATGGTCGCTAAAATTTTGGTTTTTTTAAGCATCTTTTCTCCTTTAAATTTAAAATTTATCGCCGCATTGGGCGAAATTTTGCGCAAAATTTTGAAATTTCTAAATTTTAAAATTCTACAGGCAGGTGGGAATTTTAAAATTCTACTTCACGTCTTCACGGCGAAATTTTAAAATTTCATAGCTTGCGGTGCGGGTTAAATTCTAAAAATCTGCGTTTGAATGAAATTTTTAAAATCCTCTATATACGTGAAGCACAAGCAAAATTCTAAAATCCTCGCCGAAGTAAAATTTTAAAATTCTTGCCCGAGCGAAATTAAAAATTTCTCTTTATCGCATCATTTCCGCGTCAAATTTTGCATCATCAAAGCTCACTCCCAAATATTCGCAGGCACTTTTTGCGTCGCGAAGTGCGTTGCCTAAGCAGCTCGTAGCGCCGGGACTTGGGGTCATATTAAAGATAATCCCCGGATTTTCGCCTATTCTAGCTTCGCCTAAAAGCAGCTTTTTTTGCGAGTGTGAGATTACTTGCGGGCGCACGCCGCCAAAGCCCTTGGCATAGTAAATATCCTCCTCGCGGATGCTAGGTATGATTTTGCGCGCATTTTTGACGAAAAGCTTTTTGCCTAAAATTGGTATCTCAAAGCCTATATTTCGGATTAAGAAATCCCTTACCTCGCTATCGCCAAAATTTTGCCAAATGACCTTAGCTACGTCCATGTCAAAATTTAATGACTGAAAAAATTCCGGCACCGAACGACAGCCCTTGTAGCGCTCAAGCTTCGGCAGTGTAAGTGCGGTAGGGCCAAATCTCGTGCAGCCGTCTGCGAGTAAATCCGGATCGCCGTGAAGCGCGGCAAATGGAAGCTTTGGGTTTTGCATCATGTAAACCTTGCCGTTTAGAAGCTTTTGCTTGGTTAGATAGAAGCTGCCCGCGATGCAAATCGTGCTAAGATCCTGCCCAAGCCCCATTTTGTGCGCGAGCCACAGCGAGTGAGCGCCCGCATCTACGACTACGAAATCGGCGCTTAGCGAGAGTCTATTTGCGGTGCGGATATAAAACTTATCGCCTACTTTAGTGATGTTTTGCACCTCGGTGTTGAGGTACAGATCGCAGGTTTTGCCATCCACGTTTTTAGCGTTTTGTACGAAGGAATTCGCCATCGCGCCATAATCGATCGTCGTGTAAACTCCCGATTGTACGCCCATCGCGATGATATCCTCCGCTCGCTCCTCGCCGCGTCCGTCAAAAACTAACTTGGGCTCGATTTTTTTGAGCTCTTCCTTGTCAAAAAGCTGCAGATACGGATAAAGCTCTTTAAATTTCTCAAAGCGCTCTTTAATTAGCTCTACCTCGCTCTCGCCCACGCCAAGAGCCATTTTCTGCCCCTGAAATAAAAATTTATTCTCATATCCGTGCTTTTGGCAATATTTCACGATCATATCCGCCTTGCGCTTGACTTCGGTCGCTTTTTGCAAATCGTAGTTGGTCTCGATGTCGCCGCAATGAATCGTCTGGGAATTTGCACTGGCTTTAGAATTCAGCGTCGCAAGCCCTTCGTATTTTTCAAGTAGAGCTATATTTTTGATTCCGCTAAATTCCGCCAGTACATATGCTAGCGCGCTGCCCGTGATACCGCCGCCTATGATGATTACTTCGTAATGTTTTTCTTGCATGCCCTTTCCTTATCGAATTTGGCTGCAATTGTGCGAAAATTTCGCTTAAAAGCTAGTTATAAAAGCGTGAATTTAGATGATTTTATATAAAATTCGCACCATTTCATTTTGGGAGTAGTATATGAAAAAATCGATTCTTGTCGGATTAAGTTTGATTATAGCCACGTCGCTGTGGGGCGCGGATAAGAAAGTTTATCACCTTAAGCTAGCTCAGACTTACGAGCTTAGTATGCCTATCGTAGGCGATGTCGCCAAGCGTATGGCAGATCTTGCAGATAGTATGTCTGATGGTAGACTAAAAATCAGCATCGACGCGCCTAGCAAGCATAAAGCGCCTTTTGCAATCTATGATATGGTCAAAAACGGACAATACGATTTAGGCTATACTGCGAGCTACTATTATAAGGGTAAAAATAGCGCGAATATGCTGTTTACGACGGTGCCTTTTGGTATGACGAAAGACGAACAGCACGCTTGGTATTACTTCGGCGGAGGCAAGGAGCTAGCCGATAAATTCTATGCTAAAAGCAATCTAAAGGTCTTTAATATCCTAAATAGCGGAATGCAGATGGGTGGTTGGTTTAAAAAAGAGATTAATACGCTAGACGATTTAAAAGGGCTTAAATTTAGAATTCCAAGCTTTGGCGGGGAGGTTATGAGCCGCCTTGGCGTTGCAGTCGCTACGATACCGGTAGGTGAGCTATATATGGCGCTAGAGATGGGCACTATCGATGCGGTCGAGTGGGCAAGTCCTAGCTTTGATATACCTCTAGGCTTTCACAAGGTCGCAAATTACTATTATACGGGATGGCAAGAACCCGCTAGCGAGCAGCAGATAGTGATAAATCTACAAACTTGGCAGAAGCTTCCTAAGGACTTGCAAAATATCCTAGAGGCTTCGATCGCAAAGGCGCGCGAATACGCAGAAAATGAGACGTTTTATAAAAACGTAATAATCTGGGACGAGATCAAAAAGAAATATCCAAACGTTCAGATTCGCTCTTTTTCGCCTGAAATTATGCGTGCGCTTCGCAAGGCGACGGATGAAATTTTAGCCGAAGAAAGCGAGAAAAATCCCGATTTCAAAGAGATTTGGGAGAGCCAAAAGGCGTTTTTAGCTAAAGCTAGAACGTGGACGAAGATGGGCGATTTTACATATATCGAAAAAACGGGCGACGTTGAAGCCGAGCAGAATTTTACCGCTTCGGTGAAAAAAATCTCTGTTCCTGAGCCCGTAAATAGCGCAGCCAGCGAGATAAACGCAAGCACTGCCGCACCAAAAAATGAGGATAATCAGACAAAATAGCGCTTCGCTTTTAAATTACGTATCAAAACCTAGCATCAAGTCAAGAAGCGGCTTAAATTCGGTCGGCGATTTAAGAGATTTAGGCTGAAGTGCGGGCGATTTACTTATTTGCAGCTGCGTAGCTCGGGATATCTTTAAAATTTTAATTTATGAAAGCAGCGATGAAATTTTATCGCCTCTTAGCATTTAAGTTAAGGCGCGCAATTTGCATCATTGCGTTTAAAGCCCAATTTAAAAGCCGCTCGGTTGCCGCCGCACAAAGCTAGAATTTTATCAAGCTCCAAGCCTCTTCTATTTTTGCTTTATTCTTTTATCTTTTGCGTTATTTAAGCTTGATATTCCGCTGTGCTCACTTGCGGGCGACATCGCGCGAGGGAGAATTTAATCTTGCTTTTTCATTTCGCGTAGTTAGCGGAGGAGCTTTGGCGAAGCGCGCCAATCTGAGATTTTAAATTAGTAGCGTTCATAAATTCCATATTTTAAAATTTCAGCGCTTTTATCTTGCAAATGCCGCTTTTAAATGAAATTTGCTTTGGGTTTTTCTTGCTGTATAAAGCAGTGGACTTCAAATAAAATGCAAAATTTTAAAAATTTACACGCTTAAATATCACAAGCAATGAGAATTTAAAATTTTGTCTTTCGGAGATTAAGTACAAAGCGCGTTAGAAAAAATTTTATAGGTTAAATTTCATTTTAAGCGATTGCAGATTTAAAGCTTGTGTGCAAATTTTAAAAGCCCACCTCGGCTGGAATTTATCACTAAACTAGACGGGCTCAGCCTTGGAATTTCACCGCGTCAATTTTAAAAATTTTGCGCGAGTTGCGCTTAAAATTTTAAAATTCAATTCTACCTGCGAAAACTCTTAAATTTCATGGCTTAGAATTTTGCCGCAACGCTATTTCTTGGGATGCGATAAAACTACACGACATGCAAAGCCGCGTAGAATATTGAGCTAGGCTCGCTGCTGCAAGCCTAGCGAATGTCGTAAGCTAAAAAGGCGCTACTGCAAAGCGTAAAATTTTATTTCAAAGCCTTAAAAAGCTCCACGCTATCGAGCTGCTCCCACGGGTATTCGTCGTTTCCGACCTGTCCGCGTGCGGCGACGTCGGAGTAGAGAAAGCTTCCTTTGCCGGGGCGATCAAGGCCGAATTTATCGATGATCCAGCGCGGCGTGAGCGGGAATTTTTCAAGCACGAAAGCAGATAGCTCATCGTCGCTCGCCGCGCCTAAATTCGTCCCCATACAATCGACGCTGACGCTGACGGGCTTTGCCACGCCGATTGCGTAGCTGAGCTGGACGATGCATTTTTTCGCAAGCCCCGCCGCGACGATATTTTTGGCGATGTAGCGCGCCGCATAAAGCCCGCTGCGATCGACCTTGGTGTAGTCTTTGCTGCTTTGAGCGCCGCCGCCGATCGGGCTGTAGCCGCCGAAGCTATCTACGATCAGTTTGCGCCCCGTTAGGCCGCTGTCGTGAAGCGAGCTGTGATTTACGTAGCGGCCAGTCGGGTTGATGTAGATGATCGTTTTGCTTTTGTCGTAAAGCTCCTTTGGAAGCCCCGCCGAATCGATTAAATTTCCGATCAGATCTCGGACGCGCTCGATACTCATGCTCTCCACGCAGGGCGCTGAAACCACGATCGTATGGATACTTTGCGGCTTGCACTCCTCAAAATTTGCCTTCGTGCCGTAATCGACGCTAACCTGCGTCTTAATATCTACGCCAAGCTCGTCGGGATGGGATTTTGCGTAGGCATAAACGTGATCACAAAGCGCTCTTGCGTAGGTAATCGCCGCCGGCATAAAATTTTTCGTCTCGCAGCTTGCGAAGCCGAACATTATGCCCTGATCTCCCGCTCCGATCTCGCCGCCCTCTTGATCGACGCCTTGGTTGATGTCGGGGCTTTGCTGGTTTAAAAATACGTCCACTTGCAGATCCTGCGGATGCAGGCACTGTGCGCGCGTAAAATGAGGGTTGTCGTTGTAACCGATCTCGCTAAGTGCACCCTTTACGATGTGGCGGTAATCGTCGTGGGTAAAATCGATCTTGGCGTTTACTTCGCCGCCGATTACTACGTGTTTGCCCGCGATGAAAACCTCCGCCGCGACGCGTCCGTTTGGATCTTGTTTTAAAATTTCATCCACGATGCTGTCTGCGATGATATCGGCGCACTTGTCCGGATGTCCGGGGCTTACTACTTCGCTTGTGAAAAGATACATATCCGCTCCTGATTAAAATTTCGGGGCATTTTATCTAACGAGGTTTTAAGATTAACTAAAAATCACAAAATTTCGCCCAAATTTAAATGCGCTTAAATAAAATTTCGATATATTTCAAACGACGTTTTGATTGAAAGGTAAAAAATGAGTTCGATTCAAAAATTAGTAGCCAGCTACAAAGATAAAAATCTAGTTCTGCGCATAGTTACAGGTTTGATAATAGGCGCCATTTTGGGCTTTGCCGCGCGTTCAGCGGCGGGCGATATTGCGGCAGAGCACACTTCGTTTTTAATAAACGTAGTAGCTTTTGCGGAAATTTTAGGAAATTTATTCGTAGGCGCCCTTAAAGCGGTAGCTCCGATTTTAGTTTTTATCTTGATTTTAAGCTCGATCGTAAATAAACAATACGGTAGCGCAAGCGGCTTAAAACGCGTGGTTGTTCTATATATCGTAGGCACCTTTTTAGCCTCGTGCGTGGGGGTAGCAGCCAGCTTTTTATTTCCGACGCAGCTTGCTCTAAGTAATGTCGGCGCGGCGGAAAATGCGGTCCCTGCGAGCGTTTGGATCGTGCTAAAAGATCTGCTTTTTAAGGTCGTAGATAATCCGCTAAACGCTATTGCGCACGGAAACTACGTAGGAATTTTAACCTGGGCGATAGGTCTTGGCGTCGCGCTTAAATTTTGTACCAACGAAACAAAGAAAATTTTTACCGATCTGAGCGAAGCGGTAACCAAAATCGTGCAGTTTGTAATCCAGCTTGCGCCGTTTGGAATTTTCGGCTTAGTAGCTTCTACCGTGTATCAAACCGGCGTTGACGCGCTGCTTGGATACGTACGAATCGTAGTCGTGCTAGTAGGTGCGATGGCGTTCGTAGCCCTCGTGGTAAATCCGCTCATCGTCTTTGCGGTGATTAAGAAAAATCCGTATCCGCTCGTATTTACCTGCCTGCGCGAAAGCGGCCTCACGGCGTTTTTCACCCGCAGCTCGGCGGCGAATATCCCCGTAAATTTAAATTTATGCAAAAAGCTCGGTATCAGCGACGAGCTAAGCTCGATCTCGATCCCTTTGGGAGCTACGATAAATATGGCGGGCGCTGCGGTGGTAATCGCGATCTTGGCGCTTGCCGCGGCTCATACGCTCGGCGTGCGCCCCGATTTTTGGACGGCGCTACTGCTTTGCGTAGTCTCGGCAGTCGGTGCGTGCGGCGCTAGCGGCGTGCCAGGGGGTTCATTGATGCTGATACCGCTTGCGTGCTCGCTCTTTAATATCTCAAACGACATCGCAATGCAGGTGGTCGCGATCGGCTTTATCATCGGCGTGATCCAAGACTCGGTAGAAACTGCGATCAATAGCTCCACAGACGTGATTTTTACGGCGATCGCGTCGCAAAGTATGCAAAAATAACTCACCTTAAAATTTTACCGCAAATTCCGTCCCTACGGCGGATTTGCGGTTTTTAAAATTTTACTTATTCTTTTTTGATAAAATTATCCAAAAATTTTAAAAGGAAATCGATGAATTGGAATTTAGGCGAGCTGTTTGCAAACGAAGCGGAATTTAGCGGCGCGATAGCTAGCGCCTCCGCGCAGGCTAGGGATTTTGAGCTTAAATTTAAAGATAAGCTGCACGCTCTTGGCGCGGAGGAATTTTTAAGCGCGCTTGAGCTTTATGAGGGCATCAGCGAGCAGATCGGCAAGATAATGAGCTTTGCACATCTTAGCTTTGCGCGAGATACGAGCCTTGGGGCGCAGCAGGCCAAGACGGAGCAGGCTTGCAACGACATTTCGCAGAGCCTGCTTTTTTTCGAGCTTGAGTTTAACGAGCTGGACGCCGCAAAACAGGACGAGTTTATCGCAGGGGGCGGGAGATTCAGATACTATTTGAGCCTGCTTAAGCGGCGCAAAGCCCACCAGCTAAGCCTGCCGCAAGAAAGTGTGCTTTTAAAAACTTCTCCCGTTAGCGGCGAGGCGTTTTCGCGGCTTTTTGACGAGAGCATGGCGCGGATGAGCTTTGATTTTCGCGGACAGAAGCTCGGCGAGGAGGAAATTTTAAGCCTGCTTCATAGCTCTGATCGCGAGGTGCGAAAGGATGCCGCAGCTTCGCTAAGCGTGGTGTTAGAGCAAAACTCCCACCTGCTTGGTTACATCTACAATATGATCAAAACCGATCTTAAAATTCGCTGCGAACTGCGGGGCTACGATAAAGCCGAGGCGGTGATGCACGAGGAAAATCAGATAAATATCGCAAGCGTCGATGCGTTAATCGCAGAAGCGGAGCGAAGTTTCGCTCTGGTCGGCAAATTTTACGCCAAAAAGCGCGAAATTTTAGGTTACGACGCGCTGTATGATTACGACAGATACGCGCCGCTTGGAGGCGATGAGAGCGAGTTTAGCTTCGAGCAGGCTAAGCAGATCGTGCTTGCGGCGTTTGAAAAATTTAGCCCGAAATTTAAGCAGATCGCGCTGATCGCGTTTGAGCGAAACTGGATCGACGCGATGCCCGCGCAAAATAAGCAAAGCGGCGCGTTTTCGCATTCGGGCTCACGCGATACGCACCCATTCGTGCTTTTAAATTTCACGCGCAAGCGCCGCGACGTATTTACCCTCGCGCACGAGCTGGGGCACGCGATACATCAGTATCTAAGCTACGGCGTGGGATATTTTAACTCCTTCACGCCGCTAACGACGGCTGAGACCGCGTCGGTTTTCTGCGAGATGCTGGTGTTTGATTATATGCGCGAAAATTTTTCAAATTTAAACGGCTCGCCAAATTTCAAAAGCGACGCCGCCTCGGACGGCTCGCAAAATTTTAAACGCAGCGCTTCGCAAGAGGCTCGGGGCGGTGAAATTCCAAACGAGCGCGCCGCAAAACGCGCCGCCTCTCAAGACTCTGCGGGTTCGTGCGAATACGCAGCGCGCGATACGGATACGCTCTCGCAGACCGCAAGCGACAAGGCCGCGCTAAGAGCGATGCTTGCGGCAAAGATCGAGGATATCTTCGCTACGCTTTACCGCCAGATCGGATTTACGACCTTTGAGAGGCGCGTGCATGCAAGCGCGGATGAGCTAAGCACGAGACAGATCGATGAGCTTTGGATGGAGGAGTCGCGCAAGATGTTTGCCGGCGAGCTGATCTTGCAGGATCATTACAAAAGCTGGTGGAGCTACATCCCGCACTTCGTTCATACGCCGTTTTACTGCTACTCCTACGCCTACGCGCAGCTTTTGGTGCTCGCGCTTTACGGGCTGTATAAGAGCGGCAGGCTCGAAAATTTCGTTCAAATTTACACTGAGTTTTTAAGCTCGGGCGGCAGCGACGAGCCGCAAAAGCTAGTGGCGAAATTCGGCTTTGATATCAATAAAAGCGAGTTTTGGCGCATCGGCATAGAGCAGGTCGCAGCGCTTGTAGATGAGTTTGTGAGGGGTTAGGATGATAGATAAAATTTTAAAAGACGATAAATTTATCGCTGCGAGCAGTGCGAATATAGGCGCGGTTTTGGACTACGTTTTGGCTCTTGGATGCGGATTTGGCATCGTTGCGAGGACGGATCAGATAAAATTTGACCCGCCGCTGCCGGAGGAAATTTTAAAAAGCTTCAAAATGCCCGCGATCTTTTTGCAGCTGGAGGAATACACGCTCTCTAGCGCGCATCTTAGCAAGGATGAGCTGGTTTTCGAGGCGGGTTTCGGGCCGCAGGATTTTGCAAGCACGCTTAGCGTGCCGTTTTACGCGGTCTTGCAGATCGTCGTGGACGGCAAGCCCATCGCGGTAAATTTCTCCCAGCCCGAATCCGAGTGGTTTAAGCGTGAAAAATCGCGTAAAATTTTCTCAAAATGAGTGATATTTTAGAAGGTCTTAATCCCGCTCAGCGCGAGGCTGCGAGCCACGTTGACGGAGCGATGTTAATCTTAGCGGGTGCGGGCAGCGGCAAAACTAAAACGATCACCGCGCGCCTTGCTTACTTGCTCTCAAACGGCGTGCCTGCGGAAAATACTCTCACGCTTACGTTTACGAACAAAGCCGCCGCCGAGATGCGCTCGCGAGCGCTTAATCTGATAAGCGGGCTAAATTTAAACGGCGTGCCGCTTTTGTGCACCTTTCATAAATTTGGACTTTTGTTTTTGAAATTTCATATTAGCGAGCTTGGGCGTAGCGCAAACTTCCAGGTAATCGATACCGACGATAAGAAAAAGATCATCAAGGGCTTTGAGATAAATTTACCTACGTCGCTATTGGCGGCTAAAATTTCAACCTACAAAAATTCTCTAATCGGCCCCAAAGATATCGACGAGCTTCTAAAGGGCGAAGATGACGAGCTAAGCAGGATGTATAGCGGATTTTACGCGCATTGCGCTAGAGCATATAAGCGCTACGAGGCGTATTTGGTGGCGAATAATCTGGTGGATTTCGATGATCTGCTGATCTTGCCGTATAAAATTTTAAGCACCAATGAGCGGCTATGCGATGAAATTTCGCGCCGTTACGCCTACATCACGGTCGATGAGTATCAGGACACCAACGACATTCAATTCAAACTGCTGCAAAAGCTCTGTGCTGCGCATGAAAACCTCGCGGTAGTGGGCGATGACGATCAGAGTATCTACGGCTGGCGCGGCGCGCGGATAGAAAATATTCTAAATTTTAAAGATCAGTTCTCAAACGTAAAATTTATCAAACTCGAGCAAAACTACCGCTCCACGGATGAAATTTTAAATGCCGCCAACGAGCTTATCTCGCATAACAAAAACCGCCTCGGCAAGAGCCTTACTAGCATGAACGGCGGCGGCGAAAAGATCGAAATTTTGCGCTCGGACGAGGAGAGTATCGAGGCGGCAAAGATCGCAGAAGCCATCAAAAAGCTGCTTTCAAGCGGCGTAGCGCCCTCTGAAATCGCCGTGCTTTACCGCGTAAACGCTCTTTCGCGCGCGCTGGAGGAGGGGCTAAATCGCGCCAAAATCCCGTACAAAATGGTAGGCGGCGTGAAATTTTACGAGCGCGCCGAGATCAAGGATACGATCGCCTATCTGCGCTTGGTAAACGACGAGCACGACGACTTTTCGATGAGGCGGATCATAAACGTGCCCAAGCGCGGCATCGGCAAGGTCTCGCTGGCAAAGCTCGAGGAGCTTTCGCGCCTGCGACTTATCAGTCTATTTGACGCTTTTAGCGAGCCTGACGCGGGGCTTAGCGCCAAGGCGGCGCAGGCTCTAGCGGAGCTTAAAAGCGGCATCGCTTCTATCTCCGCGCTAGCCGATACGATCAAAAAAATAGACGCGCTGGAGCCCGCTTTCGGGCTAAAAGCCTACTATGCCTCGCTTCCGGACGGCGCCGACCGGGTAGCGAACATCGACGAGTTTTTGGCGATGTTAAAAGACGAGGCGAGCAATAAGCCCGATTTTGATCTGGCGGAATTTTTAAACGAGCTGAGCCTTCTTAGCGATCAAGACGCTATCATGGGCGATGCGATAAATATAATGAGCGTGCACGCCAGCAAGGGGCTTGAGTTCGAGCATCTTTTCGTAATCGGACTGGAGGAGGGCTTTTTCCCGCTTTTGGGCGACAGCAATGATATCGAGGAGGAGCGTAGGCTCGCATACGTAGCGATTACGCGCGCCAAACGCACTCTCACGCTTAGCTTTGCCGCTAGCCGCTTTTATCGCGGCAAGCGTGAGAGGCTTGATGCGAGCAGGTTTATAGCCGAAGCGGGTTTGGTGGCTAAAGAGCCTCCGCGCGAGCAAAGTAGCGGCTTTAGTAAGGGCGAGCTGATCAAGCACAAACTATTTGGGATCGGACAGATCACGGCGGTAAACGGCGACCGGCTCACGATAAATTTCGGCGGAATTTCGCGCGTGATAATGTCGAATTTCGTAGAGAAGATCGGCTCTTATGAATAGATTGTTTTTGACGGACAAGCCCGCGGGCATCGGCAGCAATAAATTTTTAAGCGCTCTTAAGCGCAAATACGGCGTGAAAAAGGCTGGCTTTAGCGGCACGCTCGATCCCTTCGCAAGCGGCGCGCTGGTCGTGGCGTTTGGGCAATACGCGCGCTTTTTTAGGTTTTTGAAAAAGGAGCCAAAAGTTTACGCCGCGACATTGTGGCTGGGCGCGCAGAGCCCAAGCGGCGATAACGAAAATATAGGGCGCGTAGAGCAAATTCCGCCGCTTTCGCGCGAGGTTTTAGACGTCGCGATGGCGCAAATGCGCGGCGAGATAAAATTTATCCCGCCCGCTTTCAGCGCCAAGAAAATTAGCGGCGTGCGCGCATATAAGCTCGCTCGCGCGGGCGAAGAGGTGAACTTGAAAGAGAGCTCGATGCGGGTTTTTGATGCTGAAATTTTAAGCTACGCTCACCCCTTCGTAAGCTTTCGCGTAGCACTCAGCGAGGGCGGCTACGTGCGCTCTTTCGCGCAAATTTTAGCAGGAAAGCTGGGCGTTTGCGGCACGCTAAGCGCGCTTAGACGGCAGAGCGAGGGGGCTTTTGACCTGCAAGATCCGCGCTTTGCGGACGAGGTGGCGCTAAATCCGCTCGAGTTTTTAGATCTTAAGCCGAACTTTTACGACGGCGACGCGCGCGACGTGATCTTGGGTAAGAAGCTCGCCGCAAAGGATCTGGCGAGCCGCGCGGACGGTCGCTACCTGCTTATCTGCGGCGATTTTTATTCGATCATCGAGATAGGCGCGGGAGAGGTGTGCTATCTTTGGAACGACGTTCCGATCGCAGGCGGTGCATTTTGAGCCGCACGGGTCCTGCCTGCGGCGGAATTTTGATCGGGCGGTTCGAGCTTGAATTTTGACGATCATAAATACGGCGCGTTTTAAATTTGCTTGCATAGCGCGCCGCCCGCGCGGCTAAATTTCATCGTGCGAGCAGCGGGCGATCACGCTTTTTTTGTTGCGCACGGATCGCAAAATCTGCCTCAGGCGGTGTAAATTTAAACGCGCGGCTAGGTAGGCGGCGCTCGCTTGTGAAAAGGCATAAATCCGCGGGGGCTAAATTTAAACGCGGCGGATCCGGCGGAGCGGCGTTTCGATTTGCTTTTCGGTGCGCGATGACGGCTCGCCGCGAGATTAAAATTTCGCGATTTACAAAGCGCGCAGGTTGGAGCTTAATCCGCGGCAAGCGGTCCTTGCCGAATAAAATTCCAGCTCGCGGTAATGCGTAGCCTGCGCCGATGGGTTTGATTTTGCGGCGTATCGCCAAGTTAAATTTGCGACTTAGCGCAGCGCGGTTAGAATTTTGCCGGCTTGGAATTTTAATCGCTAAGATAGATTTGCGCCGCAAGCTGAAATTTAGCCGCGTGCGTTGCGGATCTGAATTCCACGCTTTATAAAATTTACGTATCGGGCGCTGCAATTGCGGGTTAAATTCCGCGGCGCGCACTTCACGGCACGCGGTTTTGAAATTTTAATCGCACTGGACAGGGCTTGCTGCAGGCTGAAATTTAACTTGCGCACGGATTTAAAATTTTAATCGCGCTAGGTGGGCTTGCTACAGGCTAAATTTAACGCAAGCGCGCTAAGGCGCAAAAGGAGTAAAATTTGAAAGCTTATGCAAAGATCAATGTTTTTTTAAAAGTCGTCGGCACACGCGGCGGCTACCACGAGATCGCCTCGCGCTTCGTGCTGCGCAGGGAGCTTTTTGATGAGATAAGCTTCGAGCGCGCGAGCGGCTTTGCGCTTGAATGCGACGCCGCGCAGATCGCGGACAATATAATTTTAAAGGCCAAGGCGGCGCTTGAGCAGGCGGGCTTTGCGCGCGAGCTTGCGGAGTTTTTCGGCTCGCACAAGATCGTGCTTAAAAAACGTATTCCGATCGGTGCGGGTCTTGGGGGCGGCAGTAGCGATGCAGCGGCATTTTTGCGGCTTGCGAACGAGGAATTAAGCTTAAAAATTTCGCGCGAGCGGCTTACCAAAATCGCGCAAAATATCGGCGCGGACGTCGCGTTTTTTGTTAGCGGACTTGAGGCCGCAAACGTGCGCGGCATCGGCGAGATCATCGAGCCTTTCGAGGACCGGCTGCCTGCGATCGAAATTTTAACGCCCGCGATCTTTTGCTCCACCGGCGCGGTTTATAATGAGTTTCGCGCAAGCTTTATGCAAAACATAAACGCCGCGCAGGCGCAAGAGATGTTGCGTTTAAGCAGCGAGCAACTGCTAGAGCAATATGGCGGCTTTCAGCTAAACGATCTTTTCGCGCCGTGCATAAAGCTATATCCGCAGATGAGCAAGTATCGCGATATGTTTCTAAGCGGCAGCGGCAGCAGCGTGTTTTTCTTAAAATAAGAATTCCAAGGCGCGCGGTTAAAATTTAAAAGCTAAATTTAAAGATAAAATTTAAAATTCGCTCGCCCGCTTTTAAATTTAAGCAAAAACGGGCTAAGCTTAGGACTAAATTTAGAAGGAAAAAGATGAAAGAACTGAGTAAAAATCGCAAGGCATTTCACGATTTTACGATACTTGAAAGCTTTGAGGCGGGCATCGTTCTAAAGGGCAGCGAGGTCAAAGCTTTGCGCGCGGGCAGGGGCAATCTCAAAGATAGTTTTTGTCGCGTGATCCGCGGCGAGCTGTTTTTGCTAAATGCCCATATCAGCTATCTTGAAAGCACTAACGCGCATTTTCGTCCAGACGAAGGAGCCGCGCGAAAGCTTTTAATGCACCGAAAACAGATCGACAAGCTTTTAGGCGCGGTTAGCAAAGAGGGCCTTACCATCGTGGTTTTGTCGCTGTATCTGAATGATAAAAACCGCGTAAAGGCGCGTATCGCTTTGGCTAGTGGCAAAAATCTGCACGACAAGCGTGAATCGCTAAAGCGCAAGGAAGCCGACCGCGAAGCGCAAAGCGCGATGAAGCGATACGACAAGCATTCATTTTAAATTCACAAAACTTTGGTTAAAATGCGGGCTTAAATTTAAACCCGAAGGAAATGCAATGAAGAAATTTTTACTATCATGTTTGGCGATTTTTGTTTTAAGTGGCTGCGGAGATGATTCGCAGAAAAAGACGGGCTCTGCGGGCGAGAATCCTGCCGCGAGCGAGAATAAGATGGCAAAAAATTCCGCTCAAGATAAAAATGGCGAGCGTATTGGCGGAGAAAGTGGCGAGGAGGTAGCTTTTACGCCGTTTAAAACGGGCGAGCGCCTTACGCTTAAAAGCGTCGTAGGCGGCGAGGTAACGATCGAGCGGACAGAAAAGGGCTTTAAGCTCGCGGACAGCGATAAAATTTTAATGTTTGATATTTTCGGTACATACTGCCAGCCATGCCGCATCGAAGCGCCGTATCTGATGGACTTTCAGTTAAAAAATTCCGCGGATTTTCTAATGGTCGGCTTGATTTATTTTGAGGACATTACGGACGCGCAAGTGATCGAAAATTTTACGAAAAAGTTTAATGCGTATTATTTCATCTCCAATTCAAAACAAAATGAGCGTATAGTGGGTCAAATTTTAAGCGACATCGGTTATCGTCACGCGCTTTCGATCCCTTTTAAAGTAGTGCTTAAAGACGGAAAATATCAAAAGCTTACCGACATTAATGAAGGCGATGAGCGGGGCAAGCCGTATTACTTAGGCATGGTCGATACCGATGTGATAAAAAGCGATATTGCCAGGATAAAAAATGGCAACTAAAACCGGCGTGCAGATTCGCACTCACGCCAAAACAAAATCTTTTGTGCCTCGTCCGTATAAAGTGATTTTACTCAACGACGACGTGACGACGATGGATTTCGTGGTTTATATTTTGATGGAGATTTTCGCTAAAAACTTTAACGACGCCGTAGATTTAATGATGAAAGTGCATAAGCAGGGCCGCGCGGTTTGCGGCGCGTATCCTAAAGAGATAGCCGAGTGCAAGCAACAAGCGGTTTTACAAGCGGCAAAGGCCGCAGGATTCCCTCTTAGATGCGAGATCGAAGAGGATTAAATTTAAAGGAAAGCAATGATAGGATTTTTTTTAAACAAACATTTTGAACAAGCAATCAGCGTCGCAAACGACGGCGAGGACGAATATATCACCACTTCGCACGTAGTTTATGCGATTTTTAAATACAATAAGCCCTTTCACGGCCTCATCGCCAAAGAAATTCCGGATATTAACTACCTAAATATCTTGGATAATCTGGGCGGACTTTTGGATATGATGCCTAAATCAAGCGGCAAGGCCCCGGCGCAGACGATAGAATTTAAGCAGTTCTATACTGAATTAAATAACGCTAAAGAGCCTAAAAACGAGCTTGATTTTATGCTTAAAATTCTAAATGATAAGGAAAACGACTGCACTAAAATTTTAAATCACTACGGTATCAATGCCGCGATTTTTGAGCTCATTGTGCGAAAGTACAAATCTGCTTTCGATCACCGCGATGAGGTCGTTTCTCGCGACGAAGCCGCAGCGATTAAGCTAAACTCATACGATATCGATGATATCACGCATGCGATGAATTACGACGAAAGCCGCAGGCAGTGGCAGAATACGGAATTTGAGCCTGCGTTTGAGGGCGAAAAGGACGCCATAAACGAGCGTGATATTAAAAAGGATTCGCCTAGCTCGCTTTATACAGCAAACCTCAATAAAATCGCGCTTGAAGGTAAGATCGATCCACTCATCGGACGCGAAAAAGAGATCGAAAAGACGCTGCAAACCCTCTGTCGCCGCAAAAAAAACAATCCGATCTTAGTGGGCGAAGCGGGAGTTGGTAAAACCGCGATCATCGAGGGTATCGCGCTAAAAATCGTCCGCGGCGAAGTGCCAGAAAAGCTAAAAAACAAGGTGATTTACGCCCTTGATGCTGGCGCGCTAATCGCAGGAACTACGCTGCGCGGGGAGTTTGAAGAGAGGCTAAAGGATCTCATAGACGAGTTTAGCGCCAATCAAAATGCGATTTTATTTATCGATGAAATTCACACGATCGTTGGCGCAGGTACGGGCAATCGCAACGAACTTGATATGTCAAACATCCTAAAACCTTCGCTTGCAAGTGGCGAGCTATCGGTCATCGGCGCTACTACATACGGTGAGTATCGGTCGTTTTCGCAGGATAAAGCGCTTAGCCGCAGGTTTTGCAAAATCGACGTGAGCGAGCCTAGTATCGATGATAGCGTTGAAATTTTAAAAGGCGTAGCCAAAAAATATGAGGAATTTCACGGCGTGAAATTTAGCGACGAAATTTTGCGTGATAGCGTAACGCTTGCTAAAAAATATCAAAACGATAAATTCCTTCCTGACAGCGCCATTGATCTCATCGACGAGGTGGGCGCGAGCTTTGCGTTTAAGCCACACGAAGCTCCGCTTGAAATCAGTAAGGATGATTTAGTAAATACACTTTCGATTAGCGCTAATATCGCAAATTTAAGCAGTAGCGTCGATAATAAACAGGTACTAAAAAATCTGGAAGCTAATATCAAGCGTGAAATTTTCGGTCAAGATGAAGCGGTTAGCAGTCTTTGTAAGGCGCTTCTACGCTCTTACGCCGGGCTTGGAGGTGCAAGCTCTCCAATCGGCGTATTTTTGTTCGCAGGTAGTAGCGGCGTGGGCAAAAGTGAGCTAGCCAAGGTCTTAGCCGCGCAGCTTGGAGTACATTTTGAGCGCTACGATATGAGTGAATATATGGAAGCTCACAGCGTCTCGAGGCTCATCGGAGCACCTCCCGGATACGTGGGCTTTGAAAACGGTGGAATTTTAACGAATAACATCAAAAAGCACCCATATAGCGTCATTTTATTTGATGAGGTAGAAAAAGCTCATCCTAGCATGACGAATATTTTTTTAGGAATTTTCGATAACGCAAGTCTTACCGATAACAACGGCGTTACGACCGATTTTAAAAATACGATCATAATAATGACGTCGAATTTAGGCACGAAAGAAGCGCCGCAAGTTGGATTTACAAAAGATGAGAGCTATAAAGTAGATAGCGCCATAAAAAGCTTTTTTGCGCCGGAATTTCGCAACCGCATCGATAAAATCATAAATTTTAACCGCTTAAGCGGCGAAATTTTAGAAAAGATCGTGGATAAAACTATCGGCGAGCTAGAGTCACAGCTAAAAAACGTAAAGATTAGTCTAAACAAGGAAGCAAAAGATTTGATTATCTCGCGCGGCTATTCGGACGAGTTTGGCGCGCGAAATTTAAAGCGCGAAATCAGCTCGCAGATAAGCGATCATATAAGCGGCGAGCTGCTTTTTGGTGCACTACAAGAGGGTGGCTTAGTTAGCGTGAGCGTAAAAGATGGCGAGCTAAGCTTTAGCTTTGCTTCTACGCCTTTGCCGCAGATAGAAAAAAAGCAACCCGCACTAGCTCAAAGCAGCGTCGTTAAATAATGGCTCAGTTTTACGATTTTCCAGATCCTATGGATGCGCCCGATTTTGCGCCGCTTGCAAGTGGCGGCGATCTGAGCGAGGATTGCTTGCTTAGCGCTTATAGCGCAGGGATATTTCCGTGGTTTAACGAGGATGAGCCGATTTTATGGTGGTCGCCCGATCCGCGCGCAGTGCTTGATCCACGCGAAGTGCGTGTGCAAAAGTCCATTAAGCCCTATCTTAAGCGATATGACGTTAAATTTGACGCGAATTTTAAGGGCTTCATCGAGCGCTGCAAAGACGTACGAAAAAAAGAGAGCGACGGCACGTGGATCAGCGAGCAGATCGTGCAGGCTTACTCGCGTTTGGCAGCAGACGGCTACGCTCACAGCGTCGAGGCATACGAAGATGGCGAGCTCGTAGGTGGGCTATACGGGCTAATTTTTGGGCGGGTGTTTTGCGGCGAGAGTATGCTGAGCCTAAAGAGCAACGCTTCGAAAGTCGCGCTGATTAGGCTTTGTGAGGTGCTTGCAAATTTCGGCTTTCTAATCGATTGTCAGATTATGAACGAGCATCTGAAATTTATGGGTGCTAAAGAGATGCCGCGAGCGGAATTCCTCGCTCTATTTGCTGAGCTTAGTGCGCAAGATAGCGGCTTTGAGCGCTTTGCGGATCTTAAAGTTCCGCGCGGAGCGCAGCATTGAGTCAAAGCTTGAGATGCAGCAGCGTAAAAAATGCGCGGAATTTAGAATTTTAAAGAAATAAGATGTGGCAAAGAGATAAAAGCTCCTCGGTCGGTATGATTATTGTGATGTTTATATTCGTGCCGGCGGCGCTTTTTGTATTTTTGGCGATTTTATATTTTTGGGGCAGCACTGAGCGCAAGCTACCGCGCCTGGATGTCAATGAAACCAACAGCGCGATCCGCGGCGCGATAATCGCAAAAGATAATTATGTCGCGGCAAATTCCGTCAAACTCTACAAAGTTAGCGTCGATGCGCGCAGCATCGATAAAAACAAGCTTGATCTTTTCGTACGGTTATACTGCATCTACACGGGCGATAGCGAAAAGCGTGTCAAAAGCGCGATCGAGGGCTCTGGCGGTACGACCGTGCTGTCGTATAAGATCGATGCCAAAACCGCCGTGCATCTAAAAGAGCTTGCGTATAAGCTAAATTTAAAAAAGGTCTTTGTCAGCTTCATAGGCGCAAACGGCAGGTTAAATCCGCCTATCCGCATGAGCGTGACCGAAAGCGGCGAGAAGCGCAGTTACAATGTCGGCGATTCGCTCACTCCGTTAATCGGCTATATCAATAAAAAAGAGGTTGATGGCATTACAAAGGTTAGTGGTATCAAAGGGATCGAGAAGTACTATGAGTATTATCTAGCGCCGGTTAGAGATGAGTTTATCGTGGGCCCGCGCGATATCGGCGGCAACATCATCCTAGAGCGTAGCAGCAAAAAAACGGGCAGGATCGACGGCTACAACGTCCGTCTAAGCGTGCCACTAACGCTGCAAAGAAAGATAGAGCGCCTAAGCGATGAGGGCGCGGATAATTACGATGCGCGAGAAATCGTGGTGGGCATTATGAACTCTAAAACGGGCAAAATTTTATCTCTTGCGACCAATGCCCGCTATGACCCCTCAAACATCACAAAAAACGATCTTAAGAATTTAAATTTTACCGCGAGCGAATACGCATACGAGGTGGGCTCGATTATGAAGCCGATAATTTTCGCAATCGCCTACGACGCCAAAGCCGTCAAACCGGGCGAGATCATCAATACCTATAACGGCAGCTATAAGCTTGGTACTCGCACGATTCGCGACACGCATCCTGCAAAGCAGATGAGCGGCGAGGAGATCATCATCCACAGCTCAAATATCGGAATGATTAAAATTTCAGAGCGGCTGGAGGGGCAGGCTATTTATGATGGGCTGATGAACTTCGGTATGTCGCAAAAAACGGGTATCGATCTGCCGTATGAGCAAAGCGGAAATATCCCAAGCATCAAAAGCCTGAATAATAAAATTTACAAAGCTACGATCAGCTACGGCTACGGCGCGCAGATGACCTTCCTTCAGATGCTCAATGCCTATACCGTCTTTAACAACGGCGGCGTCATGATTAGCCCGCGCCTAGTCGAAAATCTCGAAAATAATGGCAAAACTTACATCGTCAACGAAAGCGAAACCCGCCAGGTAATCTCTAAACCTACCGCTGACGTAATAAAAGGAATTTTAATCAAAACGGTTGAGAGCGGCACGGGGCGCAAAGGGCGGGTAGCGGGGCTGCAAATCGGCGGCAAGACGGGCACTGCGCGTATCGCTAAGGGGGGCGGCTATTCGAGCGCCTATAATAGCTCGTTTTTCGGCTTTGCCAACGACGCGGACACCAGCTACACGATCGGCGTTTTGGTGCGTGAGCCTAAAAGGGGCAGCTACTACGCCGCTCAAAATGCGCTGCCGATCTTTAAGCGAGCGGTAGGAATTTTGATTGAGGAGGGCTATCTAAAGCCCGCAGCCGACGCAAACGCCACGCAAAAGGTCGAGATCAAGGATGAGGCAGTTGAAATTAAAGATTAAATTTGCTAAATTTCGCGAGGTTTTTTGAAATTTTGCGACTTGCGGCGACGAAAATTCGTGGAATCCGGCGCGGCTTTTTTGAATTTATCGGCGTTTAAATTTTACGGCGCGGAATTTTGGCGGCATAGAATTTCGCGGCGTAAAATTTTAACGGAACGAAGATGGAATTTTATCGCGATGCGGAATTCTACGTGGCGTAAAATTCCGTATCAAGGCAAAATTTTAAATTTGCCGCCGTGCAAGCAGCGCAAGTAAAATAGCGAGTGAGCTTAGCTGTTTAAATTTAAAGACGCGGCGCTATTAAATTCGCGTCGTATGCCCGTGCAGCTGCGGAATTAACGATAAAATTTAACGCAAAGAAAAGAGGAGAATATGAAAGCAAATGAGGGAAAAATGAAAATAGCGATAATCGGGCTTGGCTACGTTGGGCTTCCTTTGGCGGCGGCGTTTGCGGCGAAACACGAGGTCGTAGGCTTTGACGTCTCGCAAGAGCGCATAGATGAGCTGCGCGGCGGGCACGATCGCACGCTGGAGCTTAGCCAGGAGGAGCTTGCCGCAGCGATTCAAAACGGGCTTAAATTTAGCGCGAAGCTAGATGATATGAGGCAGAGTAATTTTTACATCGTGTGCGTGCCGACGCCCGTAGATAGGCTAAATCGCCCAGATCTTACGCCACTACTCAAGGCCAGCGAAAGCGTCGGAGCCGTGCTTAAAAAGGGCGACATCGTCGTGTATGAAAGCACCGTCTATCCGGGCGCTACGGAGGAGGACTGCGTGCCGGTGTTGCAGCGCGTAAGCGGGCTAAAATTTAACCGCGATTTTTTCTGCGGATATTCGCCCGAGCGGATCAATCCGGGCGATAAAATTCATACCGTCACGAAGATCAAAAAGATCGTCTCGGCAAGCACTGCGGAGGCTTTGGACGTCGTAGATAGCGTCTATCTTAGCATACTTCAAAACGGCACCTTTCGCGCTAGCAGCATCAAAGTCGCCGAGGCCGCAAAGGTGATCGAAAACACCCAGCGCGACATCAACATCGGCTTTATCAACGAGCTTGCGATCCTGTTCGGTAAGCTCGGTATCAACACGAACGACGTCATCGATGCGGCGGCTACGAAGTGGAATTTCTTAAGCTTCCGTCCGGGGCTCGTAGGCGGACACTGCATCGGCATCGATCCATATTATCTGGCGCAGAAGGCGACCGAGGTGGGCTATCACCCAGAAATCATCCTCTCAAGCCGCCGCATTAACGATAATATGGGAAGCTACGTCGCTACGGAGGTCGTTAAGATGATGATAAAATACGACGAAAAGGTAAAGGGAGCAAAGGTCTTGATCTTGGGACTTACGTTTAAAGAAAACTGCCCCGACACCCGCAATACGCGCGTCGTGGATATGATAAACGAGCTTAAAAATTTCGGCTGCGAAGTAAGCGTCTATGATCCTTGGGCGAGCGCCGCCGACGCTAAGAGGTACTACGACATCGATCTGCTGCAAAAGCCCGACTTGCACAAATTTGACTGCGTCGTAATCGCCGTAGCGCATAAGCAGTTTTTTGAGCTTGATTACGCGGGCTCTTTGGTTTACGACGTGAAAAATGTCTATAAAGGCGCACAAGGAAAGCTCTGAGATTTGCTTGGGGTTTAAATTTAGACTTCTAAATAGGCGGTTTAGCGGGGATAAGGATGAACGAGGCAAGGCTCGAAGAGCTAAAGAAAATTCTAAACGAACGACGTCAAAATTTAGAGCGAGGCTCACAGGAAAATTCTGACGCTCAAAATTCCAATGCCTTAATTTTAATAAAGGAGATATAGATGAGTAGAGGAAGTGTTGATAAAAGGTGTACTTATTACAGGTGGTTTTAAATCGCTACAAGAATATTCTGATTTGCCAAAAGCTACTAAAGGAATACAATAAAAAACCCGCTTTACTACGTAGATTATTGGTATGATTTGATTAAATTCGGCTTCGATCGGAAGCATACTTTTATAACGCTAATCGTTGTTTGCGTTTCATTTATCGCACCGATACTTCTTTTGATAGCATATCAAAGCGCACCTAGTAGAAAAAATATAGAAGATCCTTCTGTTTTTGTTGGAACTATAAGCGAATTTCATAAATATGATAGCTATCGTGGCGGAACCGGCTGCAATATATCCGTGCGAGGAAGCGGTAAAATTTTTGATCTGCATATCGGAAATAGCAAGACGGATTATGAACAATTCGGTATGCAATTTTGTGATTTAATTTACAAAAACTATATAGATCAAATTTGCGTAAAAATTAAAATGTCGGAAAGATTTTTAAATGAATACGGGTATTGCGATGGAACAAAAATACATACCTCAAATGCAGAGGATTGGGATAATTTATATTTTCAAAGAAATATACTAACCTTAACTAGTATATTGCTATTTTTATCCGCATTGTATTCAATCCTCAAGCTTCATAAAGAATATAAAAAATCCAAACTAAAAGATTAAATTTTAATCTCTAAATTTACAGTGCCTGCGCGAGTATAAATTTCGCGAAATCCTCGCGGGAGTTTGGGCATTTGCACACTTCGTAGTATTCATAACCCAGCTCGCGCGCACTAGCTCGATAAAAAATATCCAGCTCAAAATCGGTCTCGGAGTTATCCACGCAAAACGCGATCGGGAATATCAGCGCTTTTTTGCTCTGCAGATCCCGCAAGACGTCCGCGACATTGGGCTCTAGCCACTTCACGGGGCCAAGGCGCGATTGATACGCCAAAATAATCTCTTTAAATTTAATCCCGCGCGCAGCCAGTAGATCTTTTAAAATCTCCACGTGCGCCTTTACCTGCGCCTCGTATGGATCGCCCGCGGCGACCATTTTTACAGGCAGCGAATGTGCGGAAAATATGAGTGAAATTTGCGAAATTTCATCCGCGCTAAATTTTGCGACGCAGCTTGCGATTAAATTTAGTAAAATTTCGTTGTAAGCGGCGTTGTCGTAGAAGATGTCGATGATTCTATAATTTTTTATACCGAGCCGTTTAAGTGCCGTCTCGGCAGAGCACAGGCTCGATTGCACCGTAGTTTTTGAGAAGTGCGGATACAAAGGCATCAAAATTATCTCGTCAAAATCCGCGTATTTTTTAAGCACGTCCTCCGCAAAGGGCGGCGTGTAATTCATCGCATAATCGCAAACCAGCTCGTCTATCGGTTTTTCATTCTTCGGCGCTTCATTTTGCGGCGTCTCGCCCTGCGTCGGGACATACCGCGGCGGCTGGTTTTGCAATAGAACGTCTTGCGTCGGCTCGCTCTGTGCCTCTTGCGGCGGTTCACCTGCGGCGCCCTGGAATTCTATCTCATTTTGAAATTTAGCTGCGCTCTGAAATTTTAAATTTTGCGCACCATCTGCATTTTCAAATTTTAATCCTGCGTCTAATTTTGCTCGCGCGAGTAAATTTACCCGCTCGCAAAGCGCTTCGGTGATGGAGCATATCGGCGAGCGCCCGCCCAGTTTTTCGTAGTTGCTACGCGCCGCCGCCGCTCTACTTCTTACGATGAGCGCAGCTAAAACGCTACGCCAAAAATCACTCTTAATGCCCAAAATAAAGGGGTCGTTAAACATATTTTTTAAAAAAACTTCAACCTCGCTCAGATTGTTCGGACCGCCCATGTTGAGCAAAATTAGGGCTTTTTTCATGAGATGATTTCTCTGATTTTTATCGCATCCTCGACGCTTGCAAGACCTGCGTTAGTACTGCTGTCGCACATCGCGCAAAATGCTTCGTGTTCGCGGCGCAGCGAAAAGTCATCGCGATCGACGCGCAGATTTACGCGCCCGTCAGGCGTAATTTTAAAAAGAGTTATTGAGATTAGATCGCCGAAATACACACCGCTGTCGGTGCAAATCTCTATACCGTGGCGTCTGATCGGATAGAGATTGGACTGCATTAGCGTGCAATAGCAGCCGTTTTTTGTGTGAAGCGTCGCGCATGCGGCTAGAGTGCGCTCTTTAGAGATATTTTTGCTAAGTTCTATGCAGGCGATCTCGCTGTGAGAAAGCAGCCGCACAAGATCGATATCTCTAAAAAGGGCATTGGCGACGATATCTGCTCTATCATCGTTTGCAAAACCGCTTACAAAGCTCATCGAAAAAATTTTATCCCCCTTGGCAAGCTCGCGTAGCAAGGATACGATTACTGGATTGTAGCGGTCGGAGTAGCCTACGGCTAGGCGCGTGCCGTTAGTAGTGACTGCGTAATTTATCTCTCTGGCTTCGGCTAGGCTTTGCGCGAGCGGAGATTCTACGAAGATATTTTTGGTAAACGGCAGGCATTTTAAAATCAGCTCTTTATGCGATGGCGGGGGAGCCGTGATGACTACGGCATCGGGCTTGGCGACGTTAAAAAGATCGGTTAGATTATCAAAGATCGGATAGCGCGGGCCGAAATTTTCACTGCTGCCCTTATGATAAAGCGCTACAAGTTCGAAATAATCGCTCCTTCTTAGCTCGCTGAAGTGCTTTTGACCAAGCTCGTCCATACCTATGATCGCTATCTTTTTTTTCATCGTTATGCCCTAAATTTAATCTTTCGCGCCATTATAACTAAGAATGGTTAAAATTTTATAGTTTTTAAAATCTAATTTAGCTAAAATGCGCCTTTAAAATTTAACTTGAAATAGGACAAATCATGGATATTAGAAGCGAATATTTAAATTTCTTTGCAAGCAAGGGCCATCAGATCATCCCCAGCGCGCCGTTGGTGCCCGATGATGATAGCTTGCTTTTTACGAATGCGGGCATGGTGCCCTTTAAAAGCATATTTACAGGAGCCGTTCCGCGTCCGACGCCGCCTATCCGCACGAGCTGTCAGACCTGCATCCGCGCCGGCGGCAAGCACAACGACCTAGACAACGTCGGCTACACCGCGCGCCACCATACGTTTTTTGAGATGCTTGGAAATTTCAGCTTCGGCGAGTATTTTAAAGAGCAAGCGATCGCCTATGCGTGGGAGTTCGTAACCGAAATTTTAAAGCTTCCCAAAGAAAAACTCTACGTTACCGTGCACGAGAAAGACGACGAAGCGTTTGGGTTCTGGGCGCAGCACATAGCGCAGGAGCGTATTTACCGCTTCGGCGATCACGATAACTTTTGGGCGATGGGCGATACCGGTCCGTGCGGTCCGTGCAGCGAAATTTTTTACGATCAGGGCGAGGAGCATTTTCACTCATCCGAGGATTATATGGGCGGTGACGGCGACCGCTTTTTAGAGATTTGGAATTTAGTTTTCATGCAGTACGAGCGCAGCAAAGACGGCAAGCTTAGCCCGCTTCCAAAGCCTAGCATCGACACGGGCATGGGGCTTGAGCGCGTCACGGCGATTAAGGAGGGCAAGTTTAGCAACTATGACAGCTCGCTTTTTATGCCACTAATTGATGAGGTTGCAAAGCTTTGCGGCAAACCTTACGTTTATGAAAGCGGCGCAAGCTATCGCGTCATCGCCGATCATATCCGCTCGGTTACGTTTTTGCTAGCGCAGGGAACAAATTTTAATCGCGAAGGCAGGGGATATGTTTTGCGTAGAATTCTGCGCCGTGCCGTTCGCCACGGCTATTTGCTCGGTATAAAAGAGCCCTTTATGTATCGCCTCGTGGATAAAGTATGCGAGCTAATGGGCGGGCACTACGCCTATTTGAACGAGAAAAAGCAAGCCGTAAAGGAGCAGATCAAACTCGAAGAGGAGCGGTTTTTCGCCACTTTGGCAAACGGCATCGAGCTTTTTAACGAGGAGCTTGCACGCACTAAAGAAATTTTTAGCGGCGAGGTCGCGTTTAAGTTATACGATACCTACGGCTTTCCGCTCGATCTGACCGCCGATATGCTGCGCGAGAAAAATTTGCGCGTGGATGAGGCTAAATTTGACGCGCTTATGAGCGAGCAAAGGCAGATAGCTAAGGCCGCATGGAAGGGCAGCGGCGATAAAAATGTCCGTGGCGATTTCAAGGCACTGCTAGAGAAATTTGGTGAGAATAAATTTAGCGGTTACGAAGAGCTTAGCCGCACGAGCAAGGTTTTAGCACTACTTAACGAGGATTTTGCGGAAGTGGATGAGCTCAAAGCCGGTGATATCGGCTGGGCGATGTTTGATATCACTCCGTTTTATGCACAAAGCGGCGGTCAGACAGGCGATAGCGGCGAAGTAGAGTCCATAGCCGATGTGTTTGATACGCAGAAATTTTATGGGCTAAATTTATCCCACTTACGCCTTAATCGTAACCTAAAAATTGGCGATATCGTCGGGCTCAAGGTTTCTGAGGAGCGTGAGCAGATTGCACGCCATCACAGCGCGACGCACCTTTTACACGCGGCGCTTCGTGCGGTGCTAGGGGCTCATATCGCTCAAGCAGGAAGCTTAGTCGAGGCAGACCGCTTAAGATTTGACTTCTCGCATCCTAAGGCACTTAGCGACGAGGAGCTAGCTAAAATCGAGGAATTTGTAAATAATGCCGTTTGCAAGGGCTGTGC
The DNA here is from genome assembly GCF_937921625.1 of uncultured Campylobacter sp. GTDB lineage: Bacteria > Campylobacterota > Campylobacteria > Campylobacterales > Campylobacteraceae > Campylobacter_B. The sequence goes on from NZ_CAKZTI010000056.1 coordinate 29,434, forward strand.
GGCAAAAACCGAGATTATGGATATAGATGACGCTAAAAACAGCGGCGCGATTGCGCTTTTTGGCGAAAAATATGGCTCAAAGGTGCGCGTCGTGAGCTTTGGAGAGATTAGCAAGGAGCTTTGCGGCGGAATTCACGTGCGCAATTTAAGCGAGATAGGGTCGTTTTTTATCGTCAAAGAAAGTGGCGTAAGTGCGGGCGTTAGGCGTATCGAGGCGGTTTGTTCACGCGCTGCTTTAAATTTGGCGCTTCAAAATCGCGCTAAGCTTGCTGAAATTTCTGCGGAGTTGAAGGGGATTGAGCCTCTCCGCGCGATTGAGAAATTAAAAGATGAGATCAGATCGCTAAAAGATCAGATCAAGCATGCAAGCAGTTCTCATGCACTGGCTTTTTTAAATGTCGGTGATACCAAACTTTGCGTAGCCTCGGTCGAAAGCGGTGATATAAAAACTATGATAGATGAGTTTAAAAATAGCCACGAAAAGGCGGTGATAATGCTGATGCAAGTAGGCACCGACGGCAAAATTTCAATCGCAGCGGGCGTTAAAAATGCGCCGATCAAAGCGGGCGAGTGGGTTAAACTCGCGGCGCAAATTTTAGGCGGCGGCGGCGGCGGACGCGATGATTTTGCGACCGCAGGCGGCAAGGACGTGCTAAAAATCGAAGAAGCGATCAAAGAGGCGATCTCTTACGCAAAAGGTAAAATTTGAACGAAATCGATACCGGCTTCATCAAAGCCTCGCAAATTTTGCCGCTGATTCACATTTTAAGCGTGATTTTTTTGGTCTGCGCGCAGATCTGCGTATTTTTGATCGCGCGGATTTTTATGAATTTAAGCAGTAAAAGTCAAGCGGATGCGAAGGATGTAAAATTTGCAGAAATTTTACGATATATGAAACGCTATGAGCAGTTCTTTGCGCTATTTTTGGTGATCGTTTGCGTAAGTGGATTTTTTCTTGCGGACGGCGGAAGTTTTAAATTTTCAGATCCTATGGTAAAAGGTGCGATTGCGACGCTATGGGCTGGCGCCAGCTTTATACTACTAAATTTTATCTACATGCATTATAAAATTTCATCTTTGAAGCGAGCTTTGGATGCAGGCGATGAGCTTGAGGCGAATGAGCATTTAATCATCGTCGTTAAATATTTCATCCCACTAAATATCGTAGTTACGCTGATTTGCGTTTATCTAGGCGTGACGGTGGGCGAGTTTTGATGATCTATTTAGCTTCCAGCTCGCCTACTAGGGCGCAAATTCTAAAGGATAGCGGCGTAGAATTTACGCAAATTCCTTTTAATTTTGACGAAAGCGGCATTAGCAAGGACGATGCACGCACCTATGCTTACCGCGTTGTCTTGGCCAAGAAAACGCAGTTTTTTAAAATTTATAAAAATTATGATAGAGTGCTGTTTGCCGATAGCTCCGTACTTGCCAGCGGTCAAATTTTGGGCAAGGCGCGGGATGAAACGGACGCGTTAAGGATGCTGCGGGCTCAAAGCGGTGCTAGCTGCGCCGTTTATACTGCGATGATTTTTTATAGTAAGGCGTTAGAGCTTTCGGCACTTAGCGTCGCAAGCTTTGAATTTGCGGAATTTAATGAAGCGGATTTAAAAGACTATATCGCTAGCGGCGATTGGTGCGGCAAGGCTGGTGCGATGAGTATCGAGGGCTTTAATGAAAAATATATCCTAAGCTCGCGCGGGTCAAAATTCACGGCGATGGGGCTTGATCTGGAAATTTTAAAGAGGTTTATATGGTAAGAATTTTATTTAGTTTTATTACGGTTTGTGCGTTTGCTGCAGGCGGAATTTTTTTGTATTTTTACTCACAAATCCGCTTGGAATCGGACTCGATCATCGATTATCATCCCGAGCTTACGACTAAAATTTATGACCGCAACGGCAATTTGATAGCCAATGTTTTTAATGAACAAAATAGAATTTACGTAAAATTCGACGAGATTCCAGGCCGCGTGATCGAGGCGCTTGTAGCTATCGAGGATACGGCGTTTTTCGAACATGGCGGTGTGAATGTCGAGGCGATTTTTAGGGCGATTATTAAGGATGTCAAAGCGATGAAATTTGTCGAAGGGGCTTCCACGATTACGCAGCAGATCACGCGAAATTTAGTTCTTTCGAGCGAAAAGAAACTTGATCGCAAGATCAAAGAAGCGATCTTATCGCTTAAGATAGAAAACGCCCTAAGTAAGGAACAAATTCTAGAGCGTTACTTTAACGAAGTGTATTTTGGGCACGGATATTACGGCATTCGCACGGCGGCTTTGGGATATTTCAAAAAGGATTTGCAAGATTTAAGCCTTAAAGAGATCGCGATTTTAGTGGGCTTGCCGAAAGCTCCTAGCAGCTTTGATCCTACTAAGCACCTGGATTTGTCGCTTTCGCGCGCCAATAACGTGATTTATAGGATGCATGAGCTCGGCTGGATAAATAAGACCGAATATGAGCTTGCGATGAACGAGCAGCCTACGATTTATAATGAAACGCTCACGCAAAACGCAGCGCCGTATGCCGTAGATGAGATCATAAAAGAAGCGGAAAAAATTCTACCGGATGTCCGCACGGGCGGGTATCGCATAGATACGAGCCTTGATTTAAAGGCGCAAGCGATGGCGCAAGAGGCATTAGTTTTCGGCTACAATGAAATTTTAAAGCGCAACAAAGACGCTAATGCAAGCAACGTAAACGGCGCTATGGTCGTCACGCATCCGCAAAACGGCGAAATTTTAGCCTTAGTAGGTGGCGTGGATTACGCGAAATCAAATTTCAATCGCGCCAGCCAATCCCAGCGCCAAACCGGCTCCAGCTTCAAGCCTTTCGTCTATCAAATCGCCCTTGATATGGGCTACTCGACGATGACCGAAGTTCCCGATATAGCTAGAGAATTCGACGATGGCAGCGATAAAACGTGGAAGCCGAAAAATTACGACAAGACTTACAGCGGCTATATCACGATCAAAGAAGCTTTAACTCGCTCGCGTAACCTTGCCTCGATCAATTTGATGCAATCTATCGGCGTTGATCGCGCGGTAAAAAAGCTGGGCGAGTTCGGCTTTAAAAACGTCCCGCCCGCCCTGTCAGTGGCTATCGGCAGCTACGGAATTTCGCCGCTTGAATACTCCACGATGTATTCGATGTTCCCGGGGCTTGGGATTACTGCAAAATCAAAATTTATCGTTTCGATTACCGATAAGGACGGCAAAACTCGCTTTATCGAGCCTGAGCGACGCCGCGTGCTGCGCCCTGAGCAGGCGTATCTGATGACTACGCTGCTAAAAAATATCGTGCAGCGCGGCACCGGTACTCGCGCGCGCGTGCAAGGCATCGACATAGCGGGCAAAACAGGTACCTCAAATGATAGTATAGATGCATGGTTTTGCGGCTTTACGCCGGATTTGCAGATCATAATCTGGTATGGCAACGACGATTATAAACCGATGCGAAAGGTCGAGGGCGGCGGACGTACCGCAGCACCGGTGTTTGCAAAATTTTTAGATGCCTATTTAAAAGAATATCCGCAAACCAAGCGCAACTTCACCGTCCCGGACGGCGTCTTTAGCAGCTCTTACAACGGCAAGGAGGAGTATTACACTAAAATTTCGCCGCTTCCTAAACCCCGCGAAAGCAGCAGCGACGGATCATTGTGAATTTAGTTTAAGCGTAATTTAAATTATAGATTAGGAGTATGCGAACGACGGATTTTAGTGTGGAATTTTTTATAAAGATTAAAAATATTAAAGGCTCTTTTGGTAAAAATGCAAACTTTAAAATTGTATAGTATAAAAAGATTGATTTATAATAAATTTAAGCCGAGCAATGGTAAAATGACAACTAAATTTTTTAAAAGATTCAGGATATTTACTTTATGGAGTTTGCAAATCAGAAATCTGAAATACCGCTTTTTATAATCAAGGATTATTGGACTAAAATCAGTACGGAATGTTATTTAATCTTAGCTGTATTTTTAGTTATATTTCTATTTTTTTGTAGAGGAAGTGCTTGGGCATATCAATTTTTAGGAGCCGTTACTTTTTTGGTGGGAATTTTATTTATTAATAAACATAAATTTTTAAATTTCTATTCCGATAGAATAGAATATAATTCTTTATGCAAAAATTATAACGACGTATATTCGATACATAAAAGTGTAAAGACTTCTAATTTTGATAAAATCGCTATTTATAAATTTTCTGGACTAGTAATTGAAGACGCTTGCAAATACAATGCCAATATCACTAGATTTAAAAATTTTCTCTTGCTAATTTTATTATACGCT
>NZ_CAKZTI010000057.1 GCF_937921625.1 uncultured Campylobacter sp.
GTAACAAGGTAGCCGTACCGGAAGGTGCGGCTGGATCACCTCCTTTCTAGGGAGCACGCCCCCGCGGGGGCGATGGGGCGCGGGCGATCCCGCCCGACCCCGCTGAGGCTTGCCTCTCGCCGCGCCCGGCGCGCAGTGTCCGGTCCCGAGGGCTCGCCCTCGCCGTACCCTGAGAGCCGCATAGCGTGACAAAGACGAAAAGTTTTCTTTTTTCAAGAAGATCGCATCTGATCGCGCCGGGGGCGAAGGCCCCGGGCGCAACGTATGTGTACGTACGAGGCCATCGAAGAGAAGATGGTAAGCGCACACGGTGGATGCCTTGGCACAGGAAGCCGACGAAGGACGTGACAAGCTGCGATAAGCCGCGGTTAGGGGCACATGCCCGCCAGACCCGCGGATCTCCGAATGGGCGAACCCGCCGGGACCAGAGGCCCGGCACCCCGCGCCGAACACATAGGCGCGGAGGAGGCAACCTGGGGAACTGAAACATCTCAGTACCCAGAGGAAGAGAAATCAACCGAGATTCCCCCAGTAGTGGCGAGCGAACGGGGAAGAGGCCAAACCGGCGGGCGCTTCGGCCCCGCCGGGGTTGTAGGGCCGGTCGTCGCGCAGTGACAAATCCCCGCGGGAGCGGAACGGCCTGGGAAGGCCGGCGAGACAGGGTTAGAGCCCCGTACGCGAACCCGCAGGGACTGCCGACCGGTTCCTGAGTACCGCCGGACACGTGAAACCCGGTGGGAAGCTGGGGGGACCACCCTCCAAGCCTAAATACTCTCCTGTGACCGATAGCGGACGAGTACCGTGAGGGAAAGGTGAAAAGCACCCCGGGAGGGGAGTGAAACAGTACCTGAAACCGTGTGCGTACAAGCAGTCGGAGCGCCCCTCGGGGCGTGACGGCGTGCCTTTTGTAGAATGAGCCAGCGAGTTACGGTGTGCGGCGAGGTTAAGCTTTGAAGCGAGCCGCAGCGAGAGCGAGTCCCAACCGGGCGCTTGAGTCGCGCGCCGTAGACGCGAAGCCGGGTGAGCTATCCGTGGGCAGGCTGAAACGGGGGTAAGACCCCGCGGAGGGCCGAACCCACCTAGGTTGAAAACTGGGGGGATGACCTGCGGATAGGGGTGAAAGGCCAATCAAACCCGGAGATATCTCGTTCTCCCCGAAATAGCTTTAGGGCTAGCCCCGGGCGTTTGCCTGCGGAGGTAGAGCACTGAATGGGTGCGGGGGCCTCACCGCCTACCAAGTCCAATCAAACTCCGAATGCCGCAGGCCCAGAGCCCGGGAGTCAGAACATGTGGGCTAAGCCGTGTGTTCGAGAGGGAAACAGCCCAGACCGCCCGCTAAGGTCCCCAAGTCCGTGCTGAGTGGCAAAGGATGTGCGTTTGCTCAGACAACCAGGATGTTGGCTTAGAAGCAGCCACCCATTCAAAGAGTGCGTAACAGCTCACTGGTCGAGTGGACATGCGCCGACAATATACGGGGCTAAGCACGGTACCGAAGCGGCGGACCCGCGCGCGAGCGCGGGTGGTAGGGGAGCTTTCCGTCCGGGGCGAAGCGAGGGGGCGACCCCCCGTGGACCGGCCGGAAGTGAGAATGCTGGCATGAGTAGCGAGAGGGGCGTGAGAAACGCCCCCGCCGTAAACCCAAGGTTTCCTGGGCAAGGCTAATCCTCCCAGGGTCAGTCGGGTGCTAAGGCGAGGCCGGAAGGCGTAGCCGACGCGCAGCAGGCAGACATTCCTGCACCCCCGACGCGGCGCCATCACCGACGGGGTGACGGAGAAGGGTAGCTCAGCGGGGTTCTGGACGTCCCCGTGAGGCCACGTAGGCCGGGCGGCTGTGAAACGCGCCGCCCGCGAGGGCTGAGGTGGCTGACGAAGCGACTGGGTGAAGTGAGTGAGCCCATGCTCCCGAGAAAAACCCCTAGGGATGCCGCGCGGGGCCCGTACCGCAAACCGACACAGGTGGGTGGGTAGAACATACCAAGGCGATCGGGAGAACTATGGTTAAGGAACTCGGCAAAACTGCCCCGCAACTTCGGGAGAAGGGGTGCCGCCGCCGGTGGAGGGGCTTGCCCCCCGAGCTGGTGGCGGCCACAGTGAAGAGGTCCAAGCGACTGTTTATCAAAAACACAGGACTCTGCTGAAGTCGTAAGACGACGCATAGGGTCTGACGCCTGCCCGGTGCCGGAAGGTCACGAGGAGCCGTCAGCGAGAGCGAAGCGGCGAATCCAAGCCCCGGTAAACGGCGGCCGTAACTATAACGGTCCTAAGGTAGCGAAATTCCTTGTCGGGTAAGTTCCGACCTGCACGAAAGGCGTAACGATTTGGACGCTGTCTCAACCATAGACCCGGTGAAATTGCACTAGTCGTGAAGATGCGACTTACCCGCGGAAGGACGGGAAGACCCCGTGAACCTTTACTGCAGCTTGACATTGGCTGCCGGTTCGTCGTGTAGAGGATAGGTGGGAGACGCCGAACCAGGGACGCCAGTCCCTGGGGAGTCACCCTTGGAATACCACCCTCGACGTTCTGGCATCCTAACCCCGCGCCGTGATCCGGGCGGGGGACCGTGTCAGGTGGGTAGTTTGACTGGGGCGGTCGCCTCCTAAAGAGTAACGGAGGCGCACAAAGGTCTGCTCAGCCTGGTCGGCAACCAGGCCGCTGAGTGCAAGAGCGCAAGCAGGCTCGACTGCGAGGCCCACGAGCCGAGCAGGGACGAAAGTCGGTTCTAGTGATCCGGCGGCCCAGAGTGGAATGGCCGTCGCTCAACGGATAAAAGGTACTCCGGGGATAACAGGCTGATCTTCCCCAAGAGTCCACATCGACGGGAAGGTTTGGCACCTCGATGTCGGCTCATCGCATCCTGGGGCTGGAGCAGGTCCCAAGGGTATGGCTGTTCGCCATTTAAAGCGGTACGCGAGCTGGGTTCAGAACGTCGTGAGACAGTTCGGTCCCTATCTGCCGTGGGCGTAAGAAGATTGAGGAGAGTTGACCCTAGTACGAGAGGACCGGGTTGAACCGACCACTGGTGTACCGGTTGTTCTGCCAAGAGCACCGCCGGGTAGCTAAGTCGGGATGCGATAAGAGCTGAAAGCATCTAAGCTCGAAGCCGACTCCAAGATGAATCTTCTTTTAAGAGCTCTAGTAGACTACTAGTTTGATAGGCCGGATGTGTAATGGATGAAAGTCCTTTAGCTGACCGGTACTAATAGCTCGTTTGCTTATCTTTTAAGCATTACTTCCTTGTTAAGGATAAAATTGATTCCTAATTTTTCACTATGCTTCGTTAAACTTCGCTGCAGACTTCGGTCACATACCATACGTATGCTCCCTTGTCTTTGCTCGTTTGCCTCGCCTAGCAAAAAATTAGTTCTCAATTCGAAATAGTAAATTTTTACTATACCTTATCAACCTTTGTTTTTATAAAACAAGATCTGGCTTTAACGATGAACGCAGTGTTAAATAAGAGATTATAAAAGATATCCGTAATCTACGATTAATCTAAGTTTTAGATTACGACGAAGTATTTTTAAATATGAGGCGAATAGGTAAGAACGAGTAAAGCTTGTATGCTACAGGGCTAATTCGTAACTATTTCAGTACCGCTTCAAACAACAAAAGCAATCCCTTATTTAACACTGCCTGTGGCTATACAGACGAGGAAACGCCTTGCTCCATCTCGAACCAAGAAGCTAAGCTCGTCCTGGCTGATGATACTATCCGTTACTCGGACGGGGAAAGTAGGTCGCTGCAGGCTTTGTTAAAATTCCATAACTTTCCATACAATTTTCAATTTAAATTCTATTCCGGCATCTTTGGATTATCGCTTTTTTAGCCAATAAATATTGCTTGATAAATTTAAAATTCTATAGCCTTTTAGAATTTTAGAACCTTCTGCAAATACAAATTTTAAATCTAGCCCTCCATCATTACAAAATCTCAAAACTCTGCATTAAATTTGACTTATATTGAGTGAAAAATGATACGGATTGAAATTTTTCTATAATACTTGCTTGTTCGTATCGTTTTTAATACTATCTGTTGCGTTTACTTTTTAACTTCTATGGCGCGGCCGCCTTTCTAGCCTCTCCTAGCCTCATTTATATTAATTTATATTTATCCATTCGTTCGTTTTTAATACATTGCCGCGCTTTTATATCTAAATTATAAAGCCGCCGGCAACTTATAAGGCTTTCGTATGATTTAAACTATATGCCAAATAAAGCTTGGCAAGCGCTGTTACTTAGTATAATGAAGCGTCCCATAAGCAGATAAAACCCTATTAAAAATCAAGCCCAGAAAAGCATGTCCTACAAAAGCAAGCTTACGAATGCGGCTAAATTTTATGAAGATTGCTCGTCTAGCTTTGCACGTAAGGTATCCGTGCCCTTTCATAACACCAGTATCCCGTGTCGCCGTATGCGTCTAGTATTGCACGTAAAAAGTCTCCGTGCGCGGTAAGGTAGGGCTAAATTTCATAAGTACCGCCGCTTAGCTTTTTACATGATTTAAATCCAAATCCAGTTTCAATGCTTGCGGTATTAAATTTAATATATCTAGCTTTATCCTTTTCGGTCTCCAAAGAGAAGCAAAAAAAGCGCTGTTAAATTTAATCTATCTAGCTTTATCGCCTATCTGCTTTTTAAGATCAAGCTAAAATTTAACGTATTTATTTAATAAAACGATCGAAGCAGATAAAATTTCAATATATCTCTTAAATTTATCTCCCTTTAAGCCCTGCGTAAATATAATTCTTACCGTATTGCAAGGTAGCGTAATAGCATATGGGCGCATTCCTTTTCTAGCACTGGCGCGGGATAGGTATGCAATACGCTCAACTCTAATAGACGTTTTATTTGGCAATACAGATATCTTAACCTCAAAGGACTTTTAATGAAAAACCTATTTAAATCCGCACTATTTCTATCGCTTCCTGCATTTATGCTAGCAGCAGTAAATTTAAACACTGCAAGTAAAGAGGAGCTTATGGCGCTTCCGGGCATCGGAGAGGCAAAAGCTCAGGCTATTATAGATTACCGCAAGGATAATAAATTTAAAGATATCGAGGATATCAAAAACATTAAAGGCATAGGCGATAAGAGATTTGAGCTTATTAAAGATGATCTTGCCGTAAGCGGACAGACCGACATTAGTGATCTAAAATCTGCCAAGAAAAAAGCAAGTAAAAAAGCTAAAGATACCGCCAAATCTGCTAAGGCTAAAGCAAATACCAAATCAGAAAAGATGCAAGAGAGAATGGATGATAGCATGGATAAGGCTATGAATGAGGATGGTAAAGTAAAAAGCTCTACGGCTAAGTTGAAAGACGAAGCTAAAGAAGAGGGATCATCTAAGGCTAAAGGTAAGAGGGGTAAGAAGGGTAAGGGAGAGTAAAATTTCTCCCGATCTTAGCTTATTATTCTATATTGCGACAAATGTATGATCTACGTAGCAAGTATATAGATTTAGGCGGAGCTATGGAAGTGTGCAAGATTTTAATTCGAATCTTGCGTAATTAGCTTGTGATCGACTATACTGTAGATTTAGAAGTTTACAGTTCGATTTAAACTTGCGGATGCAATTTTATTTTATGGTACGGCGAGCCGATATTTTTTGGAATTTTAAGGTGTAAATTCTTGATTTTTCATAAATTTTAATCTCACTGCTTTTAAGCAGAACTAAAATTACCCTAAAGACCGCCTAACTATAGCAAGGTATCGGCAAATCGATTACCGACGCGTTTCAGCTAATGCCTAGAAATCGTGTAGGCTAAATGTCAAGCCATAAGAGATCATAGCGGTTTAGGGTGGCAATTTTGCAGAAGCGGCAGTGGGTTTATCTGACGACAAAGCGTATGGCGTAACGCGAGCGTGGCGGTTAAAAAGACTACAAGAGATAGGTTTAAAGCAAATTTTACCCTGTTTAAACGCCAACATCATCACGCCTGCGCCGATGAGTGCTAGTGCGAGCCATTCGCGAAGACTCGGGCGCTCGCCTAAAAATATCACGGCTATGATTACAACGAGTACCACGCTTAGTTTATCGATCGGTACTACTTGATAAGCTTTGCCGATTTGCAGAGCTTTGAAATACGCTAGCCATGATGCACCCGTAGCTAATCCGCTTAGTATCAAAAATACCCAGTTGCGAGGGCTCAGACTAGATAGCGGCTGCCAGGCTTTAGCGTAGCGCAGGAACACGGCGAGACACAGGGCGATGATGATCGTGCGAATAAAAGTCGCGAAGTGGGAGTTGATGCCTTCAAGCCCGATTTTTGCAAATATCGCAGTCAGCGCCGCAAATACCGCCGACGCGAGCGCCCAAGCCACCCAAGTTTCCATGGTCTTCCTCTGTGAAATAAATTGTTAGATTATAGCCCTATTTGGGTAAAATTTGCTTATAATTTTGTGGGCGTCGCGATAAAAAGCAAAATCACAAGCGATCGACACGACAAAGGCGACAATCAAAATTTTAAAATTTCACTGCAAAACGGGGCTTAAATTCCGGTTTCATTAGACTAAGATGCGATTTTGATGCGACTGGGGCGAGTTTCAACCGAATGCGATCCCTAGTGCTATAAAACACAGCGCGTAGATAGTTGGGTAAAATTTCGCTTTAGCGAGATAAAATTTTATTCGAGAGAGTAATCTTGTTCGTGAATGTGAAAATTCTATTCTAATACAGCAAAAGCGCCGTAAAATAGATTTTCTGAAAAATTCAGTGCGATGAAAATTTGCCAGAGCGGGCGGGCTCAAATTTAAAAAATATTTACTGCTCATATATAAAATTCCAAGATTTCTACAAGGAGAGCCTATGAAAAAATTTCTACTCGCGCTCATTGCGATATTCGTTCTAGCGGGCTGCGGCAGCGACCCGAAAGGCGTAGCCGAGGACTTCATCAGAGCCCTATACGAGGGCGATTCTAAGACTTTGGTGGATGCTATAGATATACCCGATAAGGACAGATCGGACGATGGCTCTATGCAGATGATAAACGGCAAACTGATGCAAATGGCGGGTGCCGGCAAGGAGGAGGCCTCCAAGCGCGACGGGTTAAAAGGCGTCTCGGGCGAGCTGCAAAATAGCGACGAGAAATCGGCGCTCGTAAAAGTCGTCGTGTCTTTTAAAAACGGCACGAACCGCACCGAGAGCGTTAAACTCGTCAAAAAAGACGGCAAGTGGAAAGTCTCGCTTTAGCGAAAAAGTTTCTCATCTGCTTGATATTTGCCACAAGCGGGCTTGGCGAGCTTTGGATGCTCACGCGCGCATCTGCCGCAAAAGAGCCGCTACGGGTACCGGATGAAATTTTATCAAACCTACGCACGGGCGATCTCGTCTTTCGCCTAGGCGACGTCACCGACAGCCGCATAATCGCGACCGCGACGGATTTTAAATACTCGCACGTAGGCATGATCGTGCGCGAGCGCCCGCTTTTGGTGGTGCACGCGGTAACGGGCGAGGGCGGGCTAGACGGCGTCGCGGCTGTTTCGATGCGCGAGTTCTTGGCGCATGCGCGAGACTTCGGCGCGGTGCGGATGAAATTTTTAAGCGAGGAGCAAAAGGCGCGCCTCGCTGTCTCTCTACTTAGGCGCGTCGGCGAGAGTTTTACGCTAAGACCTCGCGGCGAAGCGAATCTCTACTGCACAACGTTACTTGAGCAGGAAATTTCAAAAATAACGGAATTTTCGCCGCAGTATTTCAAACTCAACCTAGCCGTCCTAGGCGGCGAATACCTCGCGCCGAAGGCGTTTTGGCATTACGGCGGTGTTGAAATTTTATACGAGCGGTAGGCACGACCTAGCTTGGGCTGGAATTTTGCGCGCTATGTAAATTTAAATATCGCGTCAATTCGAGCACATATAAATGAAATTCCGTGCCGCAAAATTTCGGTCAGAATTTTGCTTTGACACTAAATTTTAAAATTCCGAACGACGTAAAATTCTATGTAATATATAATTTTGTAGAGCACTAAATTACAAAATTCCAATAATTACTGAATTTTCAAAATTTGGTGGGCATGAAATTTCATAGAGCGCGTAACTTACAAAATTTCAAAAAGCAAAGCGCGCGAGCTCTACAGCTCGCCGAAAAGCGCTTCGAGATTTTTAAGACCTTCCTCCGTGGAGACTTTTTTCTCACTCGCCGAACCGGTTTCGATAAGTTCGATCTCGCAGCCGCACAGCATCGAGGCGAGTCGGATATTTAGGCCGTTTTTGCCGATCGCTTTGCTTTTTTGATCGGGGTTTACATAGACGATCGCCTTGCCGTCCTGCGCTATTTTGACCGAGTTTACGATCGCGGGCGCCATCGCACGAGTGATCAAAATTTCGGGACTTGCGGAGTATTCAAACGCGTCGATGCTCTCACCGCCGCTTCCGTCTTGCAAATTTTTGCTTAAAAATCTACTCACCGCGTCGATGCGAGCGCCTCCTTTGCCGACGGTAGCACCCACCGGATCGACGTTTGGCGAGACGGCGCTAAGCGCGATTTTGGCGCGCCTGCCGGGGATTCTGGCGCAGGCTTGGATGATGACGCTGCCGTCTTTGATCTCGGGGACTTCGGCGGCGAGCAGGGCTTCTAGGAATTTCGGGCTGGTGCGCGAAAGTTCCAGCCTGATGCCGTGAGATTTGTCGATCGCTACGTTTTTGATGACGGCTTGCAGCACGTCGCCGATTTTGAAATTTTCACCCTTGATGCGGTTTTTAAGCGGCATAAAGGCCTTCGTATCCTCGATCTCTACGTAGGTCGTGCCGTCGTGATCGATCTTGGTGACCGTGCCGTGGGTGAAAGTGCCTACCTTGCTTTTATAGTTCTCAAAAATTTTCTCTTCGAGCAGCCTTTGGATATGAAAATTTAGCTCTCTAGCCAGCACGCCGGAAGCCGTGCGACCGAGGTTTTCGATATTTATTTCGTAGCTTAGCTCATCGCCGATCTCTGCGTTTTCGCCTATTTTTTTGGCTTCGCTTAGCGCGATGAAGTTGTGATCATTGAGTCGCTCGTCATCATCTGCGACGACGTGGACCTTTTGGTAGAGCTTGACGCGTTTGGTCTGCGGATCAACCTCGCTGTCGTAGAGATACTCCTCGCCGAAAAGTCTTTTTGCGGTCTGGATGAACGCCGTTTTGACGCGCTCTTTGACGTCCGCGAGCTCAAGCCCCTTTTCATTTGCAATCGACTCGATGATGTCGGTGATTTTTTCCATAAATTTTCCTTAAGATTTGATTTCGTGCTACTAAATTTGGATTTTAAATTTTGAAGTGCGATATTATATGGAATTTTGACTTTATTTTTATTTAAACGAATTATTATCTAAATTTCGCTAAACTCGCGGGTTTAATAAAGATAAATGAAAGGATAGATCATGCAGCTAAAACTTGCCAGAACGGAGCTTGCTTCTAAGCCAAAAAGCGTTAAGATCGAGGATTTGCAAGCCCAAGTAGAAAAGAGCGGACAGAAAATATTTTATCTGGATAGAGAAAATTCTCAAAAAGATTTAGCCGCTTTGGTGGATTTTTTCGACACTAAGGGTTTTAGCGTGTATCAACGCATAGTGCGATACGGGCTGAACGAAAACGAGTATATGTACGAGGTGCATATCCTTTGAGCAAACTCCTCTTCATCCAGACCCTAGGTTGCGCGATGAACGTGCGCGATAGCGAGCATATTATCGCGCAGCTAAAAGAGCAAGATTACGAGATTACCGATGACGTAAATATCGCGGATCTGATCTTAATAAACACCTGCTCCGTGCGTGAAAAGCCCGTGCATAAGCTTTTTAGCGAGATCGGAGCTTTTGATAAGGCGCGAAAAAAGGGCTCTAAAATCGGCGTTTGCGGCTGCACCGCAAGCCATCTGGGCGGAGAAATTTTTAAGCGCGCACCCTTTGTGGATTTCGTACTCGGCGCCAGAAACGTATCTAAAATTTCGCAAGCCGTTCTTACGCCAAAATTTATCAGCACGGACATAAACTACGACGAGAGCGAGTTTGCCTTCGGCGATTTTGCGAGCTCGCCATATAAATCCTTCATAAACATAATGATCGGCTGCGACAAAAAGTGCTCCTACTGCATCGTGCCGCAGACTAGAGGCGATGAAATTTCGATCCCCGCTCAAATCATCTTGCGCGAAGCCGAAAGATCCGCCTCTCGCGGTGCCAAAGAGATATTTTTGCTCGGCCAAAACGTCAATAATTACGGCAAGCGCTTTTCTAGCGCGCACGAAGAAATCGACTTCAGCGACCTGCTCGTGCGGCTTAGCGAGATAGAGGGCATCGAGCGCATCCGCTTTACTAGCCCGCATCCGCTGCATATGGACGATAAATTTTTGGACGTTTTTTGCAATAATCCTAAAATTTGCAAATCGATGCATATGCCGCTGCAAAGCGGCTCTAGCAAGGTTTTGCGCGATATGAAGCGCGGATATACCAAGCAGTGGTATCTGGACCGCGCACTTAAGCTACGCCAAGGCTGCCCGGGCGTGGCGATTAGCACCGACATCATCGTGGGCTATCCGAGCGAGAGCGAGGAGGATTTTGCCGAGACGATGGAGGTGTTAGAAGCGGTGAGATTTGAGCAGGTTTTTTCCTTTAAATTTAGCCCTAGACCGCTCACGCCAGCGGCAAGCTTAAAGCCGTTGGATGATGAAATTTCAAGCGAAAGATTAAGCAGGTTGCAAAGCGCTCACGCTAAAATTTTAGACGAGATCGCAGGGGCGCAAAAAGATAAAATTTTTGACGTATATTTCGAGGAGCTGCGCGAGGGCGGCACCGCGTACGGTAGAAGCTTTTCAAATTTTTTAATCTGCGCGCAAGGCGGCGAGGAGCTACTAGGAAAAACGCGCAGAGTACGTATCGAAAAGACCGCCAGAATGGCGCTTTATGGACAAGTTATCGCTTAAAAAGCGGTTGTTTTTCCGCGTCGCCGAATATCTCATTTTTATCCTGATTTGGTGTATTTTTTTAACGTGCAGGGTTAAATTTACCCCCACGAAGCTGCCCGAAAAGCCCTGCGTCGTCGTATTTTGGCATGGAAGATTAGCGATGATGAGCTTTGCTTATAGACGCTGGTGGTTGCGGGATTTCGACAGCAAAAGGCGCGCCAAGGTCATCATCTCGGATCACAAAGACGGCGAGATAATTACGCGTGTGATCTCGCATTTTGGCATCGGTGCGATCCGCGGCAGCAGTTTCAAAGGCGGCGCGCGCGCGCTTATGGGTGCGATCAAAGAGATAAAAAACGGCACAGACGTCATCATCACTCCAGACGGTCCGCGCGGTCCGCTTCACAGCGTCGCCGACGGTGCCGTGATCATTGCGCAGCGGCTAAACTTAGACCTTTACGCGCTAAATTACGAAGCGAGCAGTTTTTGGAAATTTCATAGCTGGGACGAGATGGTATTGCCAAAGCCGTTTTCACGCATAAATTACAGCCTCAGCGCGCCGTTAAATTTAACTGGGCTTAGCCTCGATGCGGGCAAAGAGGCGATCAGGCAACTGCTTTTTGCAAGCGCCGAGCAGGACGTTAAATTTTAGTTTGAAATAATAGTGTTTCGGTATAATTGCAATTTTAGGAGAAAAAATGGCACTATTTAAAGCAAAATCATTCCTCGGCGTCGCTAAAAGTGCCGACGCATGCGAGTTTTTTTATAGAAAATTGGGTTTTGGCAAAAGAATTTTGGATGAGAAATCCGATCGCTTTTCTATAGCGCAAGAAAACGATCTGGCTGCCTCGCTAGCGGGCTTTGCGGATCTGAGTGATAAAAATTTAATCTCCTGCGTACTGATTGACGATGAAAATCAAAGAGTGTATTTTAACGAGGATTATATGATTAAAGAAAATAGCATTTATCAAAAAGTTGATGATAGCTTCATCGTGGAATTTCCTCGCGCAAGTGCACAGGCGGCGGATGAGACTTTTGGAATAGAATTTAGCTCGCACGCTAGTTTATTTAAAATTTTATACTTCTTGCTAAAAAATCAAAGCGATTTTGAAAACATGGCGATGTTCGCACTGAAATTTAATAACCGCGCGTGTTTTGTCGTCGCCAACCAAGAGCGCGTACTCTATGCCGACATAATGCGTATCGATGAGGAGATGCAGGCAGCGATGAGCGATACTGACGAGCTATTTTACGAGCTTTTAAATTTTCAGATCGAGACCTTCTATAAATCCGAAAATAGCGAGTTTCTCACCAACGTTTTCATCTACTCAGACGGCACGCTTAGTAATGAGATCGGCTACGTGATTTTCACACGCATCTTCATCAAAACAAATCTGATAAATCTAAATTTAGCCGATTACATCAACAAAATCGCGATGCTGGAAGCTCGCTAGATCAAATATTTTTGCTCCGTACCTAGGCAGAATTTTAAAATTTTATCTTTGCAATTGCGCTTGCTTGATACGATTTAGTTGCCTGTTTGTGCCGCATTTTATTAAATTTTATCTCGCGTTACATAATGGATTTTGGCTAGATAAAATCATTCATATTCAAATCAGCTCGATTTTAAATTTAAGCTCATTTGCCGCAAAGAGCCGTCTTGCACCGCAAATTTTATTTTTTACGAACTCTGATTAATTTTACGTAAAAAATTTTCTATCAGAATCCGCCTTTGCTCCACATCGTCGTTCTCGCTAATGCCCTCTAGCTCGCTTGCGTGATGCGCCTTGGGCGGGATGTCCTTGAGGTACGACCACACCTCGTCCTCGCTTAAAATTTTGCCGTGCAGATCAAAACCTACGTTTAGCGCTCTGCCCGAAACCTCAGCGATATCTGCGTGCAGGTGACCATAGAGCATCAGCGCGCCATAATGGCAGTTTGCCCACTCGATCATCGGGTAGTGAGACAGAGCCGCTCTCTTATGCGATAGGAGCACAAAGGCGTAGCCCACGATCTGCTCAAACATAAAATTGCCGTCCGCCTTGCGTCCGCTTAGCAGTTCGTTTTTCATCGCGGCGATGCGCCCATCGTGGTTGCCGAGCACCAAAAAATGTCGCCCGTTTAGTCTGCGAAGTAACTCGCAAGTGTGCGCAAAATCCTTGTGAAAGGACACGTCGCCTAGATTATAGACGAGATCCTCGGGCGTAACGAGCGCATTCCAAGCGGCGATGAGATTTTCATCCATCTCGGCTACGTTTGTGCCTTTTCTAAAATTCGGATATTTTTTAAGCACCAGCTCGTGGCCGAAGTGTAGATCGGAGGTAAAATAAACGCTCATAAAAGCTCCTCAAATAGCGCAAGATCCGCTCCCATGACAAATAAAAATCCGCGGTTTATCGGTGGGATAGCAAGCCGCCTGCACGCTTCTTTAAATTTCTTTTCCATCGCCGCTTTGATATATGGCGTTACGAGAATAAAATTTTTGCTCGCGCCCACGGCTACCTTGCCGCCTAGCACGCAGTCAGCGCCGTTTTCTAGGCAGCGCGCACATTCGTTTCGCTGCGCCGAGCTTAGCACGAATCCTAGTCGCTTGCATGCCTGATCAACGCCGCGAAGCTCGCTTGTGCCTCGTTTTACAAGATAAATTTTAGGTGCGGGGTTAGAAATTTCGGGAGTTAAATTTAACGCGTCGGTCGCCAAAAATTTAAAGCTCTTTTTTACGCCGCTAAAGTATTTGTTTAAAAACGGCTCGCTAAATTTCGCGCGAATAAAGCCGCGTTTAAACCGGTTCGTCAAATTCGTTTCGTCGGTGAAGTATTTTAGGTTTCGCCCCTTTAAAAACCGCTCCAGTTCGCACTTTCGCACGCCTAGAAGCGGACGAGCGATCACGTAGTCATCGCGGGGCTCAAGCTCTTGCATGCCTAGTAGCTCGCTAAGCCCTGCACCGCGCCCAAGCTGCATCAAAAACCACTCGAATTTATCGTCAAACTGATGCGCCAAGATCAAATTTTCATATCCCCGCTCGCGGCAAATTTGGCCGAAAAACTCATATCTGGCCGCGCGTGCCTCGTGCTCGAAATTTGAAGCGCCCAGTCGCACGCTTTTTACGTAGATTTGTTTGTTAAATTTGGCTGCGAGCTGCTGCGCCGAATCGACTTCGTCCTTGCTCTGCGAGCGGACGTTATAGTCCACGATCGCAAGGTCAAATTTCACGCCAGCCTTGTCCAGAAGGTAAAAAAGCGCCGTGCTATCGACGCCGTGCGAAAAAGCAAGCAGATTTTTGCCAGCCCGCAGCAAGGCTAGAATTTTGCTTGGAATTTCGGGCGAGTTTTTCATTGTCCTTGCGAGCTTTTTAGTACTCGCGCAAGCAGTCTATCGCCAACAAATTCCGTGATTTCGCACTCGTATAGACCGCCTACTTTTAGATTTTGCACGTAGCTTTCGTTGATTAAAATTTCGCCGTCGATGTCCTTGTCCCATGCAAGAGGCTTGGCGCCGTAAAAAAACTCGCCCTCGCTGCTGGCACCTTCGATTATTAGGGGTATCTTTTTGCCTACGAGCGCACGCATGCTGCTATCTATCGCCTCGCGCGTGATTTTTTCGATTTTATTCAGACGGCGGCTAATTGTCCGTGCGGGGATTTGCGGCATCGCAAAGCTCGCCGTATCCTCCTCCTTGCTGTAAGCAAAAGCTGAAATTCTATCAAATTTAAACTCCTGCAAAAAGTCGCAAAGCTCGTCAAATTCTACGTCTGTTTCGCCTGGGTGTCCGACGATGACGCCCGTGCGCAGAAATGAATTAGGCGCTGCACGCATTAAGCTTAAAAGCTCTTTGATCCGCGCCGCGCTCGCGCCGCGCTTCATCAGGCTTAGCATTTTGTCGTTTATGTGCTGAATCGGCATGTCGAAGTAATTTGCGAAAACGGGTGAGTCCACGATCGTGCGGATGAGTCGCTCGTCGGTGCTGGTGGGGTAGAGATACAGCACGCGCGCGACCTTGACGCCCTTTATTTTTTCGATGCGTTTTATCAGCGCGACTAGATCTATGTCCTGCTCGTGGACTCTTTCGTCGTCCGCACTCTCGCCGCCAGAGCCCTTATCGCAGGAGAGCCTACTACTTTGAGTGGAAATTTTATCTGCCGCGCCGCCGCTTGAGTCATCGGAATTCTGCCCGTCGCGAAAGCTTGCAAAATTTAACTCGCCTTCGGAGCCTTTAAAATTCGATCCATCCTTTTTGCCGCGTCTTAGATCGCGACCGAAGCTGCTGGAATCCTGTGCTATAAAGCTAAAATCGTAAAATCCGCGCGCTACTAAGCCGCGTATCTCCGCTTCGATGTCCTCGATACTGCGGCTTTTTAGGCGACCTTTGAAGCTCGGAATGGCGCAGAAAGAGCATTTTTGATTACAGCCCTCTGAAATTTTAACGTAAGCGTGGTAGTTCGAGCCCGTTATCACGCGTGAAGAGGTAATCGCGGGACTTTGCAGATAGGTTTGTGGGCTGAATAAATTCTGCTTTTTTAAAATCATCTCATCGATTTTATCGTAGTCGCCAACGCCGCTGAAAATATCGACCTCGGGCAGCTCGCGCATGAGCTCATCCTTGTAGCGCTGCATCAGACAGCCCGTGACGACCAGCAGCGCGCCGCTTTTTTTCTGCTCGCTAAGCTTCAAAATCGTGCGGATACTCTCCTGTTTGGCGCTTGCGATGAAACCGCAGGTATTTACGATCATCACGTCCGCACTTGCAGGTTCATCCGTGAGCTCGTAGTTTTGCAGACGCCCGAGCATGATCTCGGAGTCGACTAAATTCTTATTGCAGCCTAGAGAAACGAGATGGAGTTTTGCCATTTTACAGCCAGATATTATCGATCAGGCGGGTTGTGCCAACCTTTGCGGCAAGCAGGATTATCGTATCGCCTTGCTTGATCTGCGAAATTTCATTAAATTTATAATCCACGAACGCTATGTAATCGACCGCCAGCGGCTCAAGCACGCTAAGCATCTTTTCGCGGACGATGTTTAGGCTGATCTCGCCTTTTTTAATAAGCGAGCTGGCATTTAGCAAGGAGCGTGAAAGCTTAAGCGCCATAAGCTTGCCCTCTTCGTCCAAATAGGCGTTGCGCGAGCTAAGCGCCAAGCCGTCGCTCTCGCGCACGATCTCACAAGGGATGATATTTATAGGCATAAAAAAGCTCTTTACCATCTTCTGCACGATGAAAAGCTGCTGGGTGTCCTTTTTGCCCATATAAACGTTGTTAGGACGAGTTAGATTAAAAAGCTTATTTAGCACCTTAAGTACGCCGTCGAAGTGCCCGGGACGCGTTTTGCCTTCTAAAATTTCACTTATCGGCTTAGGTGCTATGATCGCTGGCTCCTCCGTGCCGTAAATTTCATCCGCGCTCGGGATAAAAAGCGCGTTTACATCGAGGCTTTCGCAAATTTTAATATCGCCCGCTTCGTTTTTTGGGTAGCTGTTTAGATCCTCGCCGGGCAAAAACTGCGCCGGATTGAGGAATGCGGAGACGATTACGATGTTGTTTTCGTTTCGCGCTCTTTTTATGAGGCTCGCATGCCCCGCGTGCAAAGCCCCCATCGTAGGCACAAAGCCTATGCTGCCGCTTGCTGATGCTCTGAAGCTTTTTAGCTCCTCTACGCTTCTAATAATTTGCATTGTTCTCTCTTTTCAATATAAAATATTAGGCTGGCAATTATATCAAAAAATATTAAAGGTATAAATTAAGCGCGAAAGGGCGGTCTATTTAGCGAGCGTTAATCAATAAGTACTAAAATCTACCACGAGCTTTAGCTCTAAAATAAACTTCAAAAGGAGCGAAAATGGCTACTCAAGAGACAAATTTAGATTCTTTGAAAAAAGATATCGACTCTTTAAAAGCGGATTTTAAAGAGATTATGAAGTCTATCAAAAACATAGGCGTAGAGCGTGCGGAGTCTGCTAAAGATAAAATTTTGGATCAGCTAAACAGCAATGAGATCAAAAAATATATAGATGATCTAAGGCTCAAAGGCAAAGACGGCATAGAAAGCGTAAATGACACGATAAAACAAGACCCGATAAAAAGCGTCGCTATCGCTGCGGGCGTCGGATTTTTGCTCGCCTGGCTGCTGAAAAAATAATGGCCGGCATATCTGAATTTATAGTTTCGGTAGTAGAGCTCGTAGACGCTCAAGCTAGCGATATTAGGCGCTCTTTTTTAAAGAGCGCCAACTCGGTTTTACTAAATATAATTACGGGCGTAATTTGCATTATAGGCTTGGTATTCTTTTTGCTAGGGCTGCACGCGCTTCTTGAAAAAACTATCGGAGAAATTTGGGCGTATTTTGCTTGCTCTATTGCAGCTTTTTTATGTTCCATTATCGTGTATAAGGTACTTTCGTGCAAAGCGAAATGACAAAAGAAAAGCTAAGACTAGTGGTGTCTATGCTTGAAGACAGAAAAGCCGATTGCAAAAAGTTGAAGCTAGAAGAAGCAAAGCTAAAACTGCTACTAAACGACCCCTTGCCCGATCTATCGACGGAGCTTAAACTGATTAATCATGGCAATATCAAGCAGGTTTTGATATCCCTGATAGATAAATGCTTAATAATGCCCGCCTTAAATAAAATTTTATAAACAACCTTAATCCAAAATATGTTATAATCACGCCAAAAGCATAAAAAGGTCTTAAATTTTGGATAATTATGAATACACGGAACTTTTAAAAACCCTAAGTACTAAAGTCGAAAATATCGCTGGCGTCGTAAAACCAGAGAACATTAAAGCGCGCCTAAAAGAGATCGAGGAGCTTGAAAACGATCAAAATCTCTGGCAGGACGTCGCAAAAGCAGGCGCCATCGGCAAGGAAAAAACTAAAATTTCAAATATCTTAAATAAATTTCTAAACGCTAAAAATGCCGTAGACGATGCAAAAGCTCTATATGAGCTGGCAAACTCGGAAAACGACGAGGAGACGATAAACTCGCTTTTTGCCGAAGCGGACGAGCTAGAGGACAAGATCATAAATTTAGAAATTTCTATGATGCTTAGCGGCGAAAACGACGATAAAAACGCTATCGTCAGTATCCATCCGGGCGCGGGCGGTACGGAGAGCAACGACTGGGCGAGTATGCTATACCGCATGTATCTGCGCTTTTGCGAGCGAGAGGGCTTTAAGATCGAGGTTTTGGACTTTCAAGAGGGTGAGGAAGCGGGTCTTAAGGATGTCAGCTTCATCGTGCGCGGCGAGAACGCTTACGGATATCTGAAAGCCGAAAACGGTATCCATCGCCTGGTGCGCGTAAGCCCATTCGATAGTGCAGGGCGCAGACATACGAGCTTTTCAAGCGTAATGGTAAGCCCTGAGCTAAATGATGATATCGAGATAAATATCGAAGAGAAGGATATCCGCGTCGATGTGTTTCGCGCAAGCGGCGCAGGCGGGCAGCATATCAATAAAACCGAAAGCGCCGTGCGTATCACGCACATCCCAACGGGTATCGTAGTAAACTGCCAAAACGACAGAAGCCAGCACAAAAACAAAGAAACGGCGATGAAGGTGCTAAAGTCGCGCCTTTACGAGCTTGAGCTGATGAAGCAGCGCGAAAAGGACGAAAACGCGCCTAAGAGTGAGATTGGCTGGGGGCATCAGATCCGCTCCTACGTGCTTTTCCCGTATCAGCAGGTTAAGGACAACCGCAGCGGCGAGGCGTATAGCCAAACCGATGCGATTTTAGACGGCGATATAAAAAGCATAATCGAAGGCGTTTTGATTTCACAAGCGAACAAATAAATTTTTTTGAAAGGATGAGAATGAGTGAAGATGGAATTTTGCTAGCGCTAGGATATAGCGTAAACGACGCGACGGTAGCGCAGCTGCGAGGAATTTTATCGAAGTGTGATTTTGAGGATAACGAGCTTGATCGCATCGTGGGGCTGAACGATAAGCTTAAAATTTACGGTGCGCATGTGGCGATGTCGAATTCAAACCCATATTTTAAGATTAAAAACGACGCTACAAACGAGGAGCGCAAGACCGCTGTTGAGGAGATCATCAGGGCTTGGTCGGAAAAATTTAAGCTCAAACTACAGAAAGTCGCGGGCAAAGAGACCTATTATGTTTTGGGTCGCCAAATTTCAAAAAATTAAGGAGCAAAATATGAAAAAAATTCTAGCTTTGATCGCCGCCGGGGTGTTTTTAGCAGGCTGCGTAAGCAACGCACCAAAAAGCGCAGTCGATGCGCCAAAAAGCGGCAAGTATTCTTTCGCCGATGTCCAAGACGGAATCCGCCCGATGAACTTGCAAGGCAGCGTCGTGCAAAGCGATGCGTGCAAAAACGGCAATGGCGCGATGTGTTTAAATTTTGCGGATTCTATGTATTCCAAGCACGACTATGCTTCTGCCGCCAACGCCTACAATGCCGCATGCACGCTCTCCCAAAACTTCCCTGCTTGCCAGAAGCTCGCAGCGATGTTTGAAAAAGGTGAGGGCGTGGAGCAGAATAAATTCAACGCCATCGATCTATACCGCATCTCGTGCTATTACGGCTACAAGGACGCGTGCGCAAATATGCGCCGCTTAGGATACAACGGCTAGCGTCTTTGGGATTTAAATTTTAAAATTCTGTTTTAGATTTACTCGCTACGAATGAGCTGCTTTCAAATTCCATTCCGCCGTATCGCGGGATGGAATTTGTTGCGTGAAATTCTGTTATCTAGCCGCAATGGCTAAAATTTTCCTTGCCTTCTCAATTTGCTCCATAACATGCTCCTTTAAAATTTAAATTTTCTAAATTCTATCTTTTCATTAAAAATCGACATCGTGCGCTGAAGATTGTTTATATCTTTTTGCATCGTTTGCATAAAATAATCTCTCAGCTGCAGATACTCCTCTTTATTTGCCATCAGAATATTTAGTATCTCGACCTCAGCGTTTTCTTTATAAAGCACAAGCTGATCGTGAAGACCGAAAAAACTAAGGCTACCGTTAAGCAGATGCATATAGGCTTTGGTAGTTAAAATGGAAAAGCAAAAAGTAAAAATTATCGCCACGCCATTGATCGGCTCTCCCGTCGTATAGCAGCCGAGTAAAAACCAAAGAACAAGAAAGACCTTTATATAAATAGGTATTTTTTGTTTCCAGCTCCATCTCCAGTCAAAGCTTAAAGCCATAGCGCCGATTGTATTTATCTCGAACGTTTTACGAATCTTATTTTTATTGTAATATAAAATTTTATCGTTATAAAACACGAAGTATGCGCCGTCTCTATTCATAAAATTTGTTACGAATATTACCAAGACCAAAGGAAGGAGGCGAAACATTTTAATGTTTATGGGATTTACGATAGTGGCAAATGCAAGCGCTATTAACAAGCCTACCATAGTAGGAACTATAGAGTATTTCATATAGTCATAATAAGTATGATCTTTGATGATTAGCGGATTTTTGTCGTAATCTCTGGCTTTGGAATTTTGCTGCAAAGAGTCGCTATCATCCGAGATAAAATTTTGCTGCTCTGCGTTGTTTTCACAGGCAGAATTCTGCTCCGCTTTGGCCTCTAAATTTAAAGCATCATTAGCAGAATTTGGAGCTTTGGAATTCAAAGATTCCAAATTCGGAGGTTCAGAATTCCGGGCTTCAAAATTCGAAACTTCAAAATTTGAGACTTCAGAATTCTGGATTTCAGAATTTGGGGCTTTAGAATTTTTGCCGTTAGAATTTTGCTCCAAGCTCCGCTTCGGCTCTTGATGTCGCTTTTGTAGTAACCTTTTTAATTCCTCAAGCCTGCTTTGATCCATTCTTGCCCTCCGGATAAGGCGTTTTAACCTCGCTTATTTTTCCTCGCGCTCTTCATCGCCGTTAGCTCCTGCGCCAAAAATTCCCCCGTGTAGCTACCTGTCTTTTTAAAATCTTTCGCGAGCTTTTCTGGGGTGCCGCAAGCGACGATCTGTCCGCCGCCCTCGCCGCCTTCGGGCCCCATGTCGATGATATAATCGCAGTTTTTGATGACGTCCAGATTGTGCTCGATCACAAAGACGGAATTTCCCAGATCGACCAGATGATGCAGCACCGCTACCAGGCGATCTACGTCTGCAAAATGAAGCCCAGTCGTGGGCTCGTCTAGGATATAGAGCGTATTGCCCGTATCGGTGCGGCTTAGCTCCTTGGCGAGCTTGACGCGCTGTGCCTCGCCGCCGCTAAGCGTCGTGGCGGGCTGTCCGAGCGAAACGTAGCCGAGCCCGACGTCCGCGAGCGTTTTTAGCTTTTGATAAATTTTAGGCACTGCTTTAAAAAACTCGAGCGCCTCGTCGATACTCATCGCCAAAACGTCGGCTATGCTTTTGTTTTTGTATAAAATTTCAAGCGTCTGCGCGTTGTATCTCGTACCGTGACATACGTCGCAAACGACGCTGATATCGGGCAGGAAGTGCATCTCGATCGTGATCTCGCCCTCGCCCGCGCATTTTTCGCAGCGCCCGCCCTTGACGTTGAAGCTGAAGCGGCCGATCTTGTATCCGCGCAGCTGCGCTTCCTTCGTCGCGGCAAAAAGCGCGCGGATCTCGTCCATCACCCCCGTGTAGGTCGCGGGGTTGCTGCGCGGGGTGCGTCCGATCGGGGTTTGATCCAGATAGATCGCTTTATCCAGGCTCTCAAGCCCGGAAATTTTAGCGCCCTTTACCGCGTGCACTTTTCTGGCGCGATTTAGCTCCTCAAGCGCGGTAGGCAGTATGGTTTGCAGCACCAAGGAGCTCTTGCCGCTGCCGCTAACACCCGTGATGCCGACTAAATTTCGCAGCGGAAATTTTGCGCAAAGGCCGTGGATATTATTGATATTTACGTTTTTGATGCTAAGCCAAAGCTCCTGCTTGCGGTGCTTTTGGTAGTTTATCTCCTTTTGGTTATTCAGATACAGCGCGGTTTGCGTATTGCTTTTAAGCAGATGCGCGACGTCCCCAGCAAATACGACCTCGCCGCCTAGATTACCCGCTCCTGGGCCGATATCCACGACAAAATCCGCCGCCTCGATCGTCTTTTTATCGTGCTCGACGACGATTACGGAATTTCCCTTTTCCTGCAAGCTTCGCAATGTCTTGATGAGCTTTTGCGTATCGCGCTCGTGAAGCCCGATACTAGGCTCATCAAGCACGTACATCACGCCGCTAAGACCGGAGCCGATCTGGCTTGCGATACGGATACGCTGCGCTTCGCCGCCGCTGATGGTGCGCGCATCGCGCCCCAGCGTGAGGTATCCAAGCCCCACATCCTTTAAGAAAAACAGCCTCTCGTTGATCTCTTTTAGGATCGGCGCAGCGATCTGCGCGTCCTTTTCGCTTAAATTTGAAAACCGCTTTTCGTCGCTGAAAAATTCCACGCAGTCTGCGATACTCATATTTATCACGTCGCCGATGCCCTTATCTGCGACCTTTACGGCTAGGCTTTCGGGGCGTAGGCGCAACCCGCCGCAGTCTGGGCAGATTTTTTCGCTCATATAATCGTCCAGATCGCTTTCGTTTTTGAGCAGATCGTAGGCGTATTTGATCGCGCCCTCAAATTTACGCACGAGCTTGTGTTTTTTCCAGTAAAAATCGATCTCTTTGACGCTGCCGTAGAGAATCAGCTTTTTTTGCTCCTCGCTTAAGTTTGCATACGGGATTTTAACGTTTATGCCGTTTGCCTCGCAAAACCCGAGCAGAAATTTATAGTAATAACTCTTGTTAAATCCCGACATCACCTTGATCGCGCCGCCCTCGATCGAGGCATTTTCGTTGATGATTTTGCCCAGATCGAGGCTAAATTTTATCCCTAGCCCGTCGCAGCTCTCGCACGCGCCCTTTGGGGAGTTGAAACTAAACGCGAGCGGCTCGAGCGGCTTGAATGAAATTTTACAATCAAAGCACGCCATATGCTCGCTGTAGTGGATCAGGCTCTGCGCAAGCCCAAGCTCGGCGGCGTTTGCGATCTCCACCTCAAGCTCGCCGAAGCTGAGCTTGAGCGCCTTTTCGACGTCGCTTGCGATGCGAATGGAATTTTCCTCGTCGATGGTCGTGCGGTCGATGATGACCTTGATCGAGTGCTTTTTCGTCTTGCTTAGCTCGATCTCCTCGTCTAGTCGCACCAGCACGCCGTCGATCTGAGCGCGCACGTAGCCCTGCTCGCGCAAGCTTTGCAACATATCGGCAAAGCTGCCCTTTTTCTCGCGCACCAAGGGCGCGCCCAAGATCACCTTTGCACCGCGCGGCAGCTTCATAATCTCGGCGATGATGTCGCTGGAGCTCATCTTTGAGATCGGCTTGCCGCATTTGTGGCAGTGCTGCACCCCCACGCGCGCATATAAGAGGCGCAGATAGTCGTAAATTTCAGTGATCGTGCCGACCGTCGAGCGCGGGTTTTTCGACGTCGTTTTTTGATCGATCGCGATCGCAGGCGTCAGACCGTCGATCTTATCGACGTCAGGCTTGCCTACGCGATCTAAAAACTGCCTCGCGTAGCTGCTTAGGCTCTCGACGTATCTGCGCTGCCCCTCGGCATACAGCGTATCAAACGCCAGCGTGCTCTTGCCGCTGCCGCTAAGACCGGTAAAAACGACGAGTTTGTCCTTTGGAATTTGCAAATTTATATTTTTCAGATTGTGCTCGCGCGCGCCCGTGATGGTGATGAGATCGTTCATTTTCGCCCTTTTGTGCCAAATTAATCTTACATTATAGCTCAAATTGTTAAAATTGCGCTTTTGGAAGGGGCGGCGATGATACTAATCTGCACGGCTTTGCGCTGCGAAGCCCAAGCGATAATCGAGAGTTTTAAACTTACTCGCGGCGGCGATCTATTCGCAGGCGAGCAGATGCTTCTATACATCTGCGGCGTGAGGTTTGGGGCTAAATTTGAAGCGGGCGTTGCAGGCGGTATAAAAACAGAATTTAAGAGCAAACCCGGCGCAGAATTTGTTTGCAGTGCCGATACAGGTGCGGAATTTGGGCGCGAGCTCCGTGAGGATCGGCGCGGCGCGGACGCAAAATTTAAGTATCGTTTGGACGCGGGCGCGCTCTGCGGCGTCGATGCAGAAGCTGGCTTTGCGCAAAATGCGGCTGAAAATTTTAAAATTTTAAATTTTGATTCCGCGCAGAATTCAGAGCGCTTCGGTGAAATTTTACTTTCGCGGCGCGTGGACTTTGCGCTAAACATAGGCGTCTGCGGCTGCGAGGATACAAATGTGCAAATCAGCGAGGCGTTTTACTTTGACGGCACGGCAGTGCAGGAATTTTGCGGCGAGGACGGATCGGAGCTTTACAGCTCGCGGGCGATGGGGCACAGCGCGCAGGCTCTAAAATTTCAAAACGTTTGCGAGCAGAAATTCCACGATATGGGCTCGTTGGAATTTTACGGCGCGAGTTTGGACGGCAAGCTGCGGGCAAATTTAATCTGCGTGAGCGAGCCTAAAATTTTAAACGCGGCGGAGCAGGCGAGCGCAGCAAATATCGCAGCGATCGAAGTATGCGGCGAGATAAACGCACAAGCCGTAACGCAAGGAATGAACGATGCAGCAGATACAAAAAATTTCACGCACGACGCGGTGCGGGCCGCAACACAAAGCGCGACGCAGGTCGAGGCGCAAAATTTAGCGAGCGTAAAACTCTCACAAATCGCGGTAGGCGGGCACAGCGTCTCGATGAATACCGCAGCACGAGCAGCACAAAATGCGCCGTGCACGGCAAAAGGCGCTACCCGCGAGCGTGCAAATCGCGGTATCAGGCTTTACGATATGGAGAGCGCGCTTTTCGTGGGTGCTTGCGAGCGCGCGGGCGTGCCGTGGGCGATGATGAAGATCGTAAGCGATAATCTGCGCGACGAGCGGCTTTGTAAAAGCTTCGTCTATGAGCTCGTAAAGGCGCGCCTGCCGCAAATCCGCGCCGCAATAAAGAGCAAAATTTAACCACGAGAGCGTATGCAAAAAACCGAGCCGAGAGATGAAATTTTGGCTTCATACGCCAAATACGACGCGGAATTTGAAGGTATTGCGGAGGCGCAGGAGAAACGATGAAAATAAAAGACTCTTATCTGTATTTTGCCCTCTTGGCGTGCGCATGCATCGCGGCTTGCGCGTATGCCGCGGCGGATATGTTCGCGGATCCGCCCTTGTTGGTCTTTTTAGCTCTTTTGCTAGTATTTTTCTGTATCGGGCTATGGCTAAAAGACGCCCTAATAGGCGTGCGCTACCTATTTTACTGCGTCTGCGTGCAGCTACTTTTTGCAGCGGCCATATTCGCCATTCATAAATTCCCCGCCATGGCGCAGTTTGTGCGCAGTGCTGAGATAGGCGTCGGCGGCGTGCCGCTAGGTATCGCTCTGCTCGTGCTGCCCGCGTTTTTCTGCGCCCTGCCGTATTACTACCGAACGGGCGTCAAAAAAATCCCGCAAAAGCTCATACTCGGCGGAATTTTGATCCTAAACGTCGCTATTACGCTAGCTTACGCCTTCTATTTCGAGCGACTATTCTGCGGCGCGATCTGAAATTTCAACGATTTTCAGTGACGGCGCGCGAAATTTAAGTATAATTTGCAAAATTTAAACGAAGCGGAGCAAGATGACGGAGGCGAAAAAGGAGCTAGGCACGCAGTTTGGCGTGAATCTGAGCGAGCGATCAAGCGCGTTTTTGGGCGCGCTATTTGAGAAATTTCACTTTTCATTTCAGCAAAAAAAGCAGCTTGCGGAGTTTGCGAGCGATTTTGAGGCGTGGGGCGAGACGCCCGTTTATGAGCTACTTGCGAGCGAGCGGTGCGAGCTAAATTTTAATAAAGCAGGGAAAGTCCCAAACGGCGAGCAAATTTTTAATTTCGTGCGCGAGGCTTGGCTTGAGCTAAAGTCGCGCCCGCACTCGTATGCAAGCTTCAAAAGCGATTACACGCCAAAAAAATTTGAAATTTCATCCTTTCGCGCGGACCGCATCGCTTTGGGGCGCTGTCCGGTGGCGAGCGAAAACACGCGCTGCTGCAATCTGCTGACGCTCGATGCGGTCAATTCGTGCGGCTTTGACTGCTCGTATTGCGCGATCGGCTCCTTTTACAAGCACGGGAAAATCGGCTTTGACGAGAATTTTGCGGCAAATTTAGCGCGGCTGCGGCTCGATCCCGCGCGCAGCTACCACATCGGCACGGGTCAGAGCTCCGACTCGCTTATGTGGGGCGATCGCTTCGGCATTTTAAGCGCATTATGCGATTTTGCGGCGCGGCATGAAAACGTGATTTTGGAGCTTAAAAGTAAGTCGAACAATATTAAGTTTTTCCTGCAGCGCGAGATCCCGCGCAACCTCATCGTCACCTTTTCGCTAAATACGCCCGCGATCATTGCAAACGAGGAGCATCTAAGCGCAAGCCTGGATGCGCGGCTGGCGGCAGCCGAAGCGCTCGCGGCGCGCGGCATTTTGGTGGGCTTTCACCTTCACCCGATGGTTTGGTACGAGGGGTGGCGGAGTGATTACGGCGCGCTTTTTGAGCGGCTACTGCGCAGCTTTGATCCAAGCGGCGTCGCGATGATTTCGCTCGGCACGCTTACCTTCATCAAGCCCGTCGTCAAGAAGCTGCGCTCTCGCGGGCTGCGGAGCAAAATTCTGCAGATGCCCCTTGCGGACGCGAACGGCAAGCTGTCCTACCCGCTGCAGATCAAGCGCGAGCTTTTTAAATTTGCCGCGGACGCGCTTTCACCGTGGCGCGAGCGGGTGTTTTTCTACCTCTGTATGGAGGATGCGAGCCTATGGCACGAGGTTTTGGGCTGCGAGTACGAAAGCAACGACGCGTTTGAGGAGGCGATGAAGGCGGCGTATTTCGCAAAGATACGGCAGCCTTAGATGCGGCTGTTTGCCGCAGACGTCGCGGCCTATGCCGGCTCGCATGCGGCGACGAGAATACGGCGCGAAATTTAGCGGCATGCCCGGCTTTATAAAATTGAATTTTATAAATCGTGCGGGCGGGCACAGCGAGCGTCGATGAAATTTTACAAAGCGGCGGCGCAGCAAGAAGTCTGCGGGTTAAATTTAAAATTTTACCCAGCGCAGGTCGCGGCGCGGACTGTTTCAACCGCGCAAATTTAGCGGCAAATACAGCGCGTCATGTAAATTTAGCGTAGGGAAATTTACTCGGCGCGCTAAATTTAACGCGCCGAAGCGGCATTAAAATTTAAAGGAGAAAAGATGAAAGCATTGATCACGGGCGCAAGCGGCGGTATCGGCAGCGCGGTTGCGGAGCTTCTGCGACAAAACGGCTATGAAATTTTAACGCTGGCCTCGCGCTTTGAGGATACGGACGCGCTAGCGAAGGAGTGCCGCGCGCTGGCTGCGGCGCAAGGTATTGACGCGCTGATTTTATGCGCGGGTACGGCGAAATTTGCGCCGCTTGAGGCGATGAGCGAGAGTGAAATTTTAAAAATTTTAAACGTAAATCTTGCCGCAAACATCATCATCACGCGGGCGCTTTTGCCGAATTTAAAGCGCAACCGCGCCCATATCATCGGCATTAGCTCGATCGAGGCGCTGCGATCTAGCCGCTTTAGCGCGGTTTATAGCGCGAGCAAGGCGGGGCTGCGGGCGTTTCTGCTCTGCCTTTTCGAGGAGGCGCGCAAGCAGATCAGAGTAAGCTGCATCAACCCCGATGTCACCAAAACGCCGTTTTACGAGGATTTGAGCTTCGAGCCTACAGATGATGAGGCTAGCTTCGTGGATGCGGGGGAGATCGCAAATTTTACGCTGCAAATTCTGCGCACGAAGTCTAACGTGAGCGAGTTTACGATCCGCCCGCAAATCGTAAATCTGCGGAAAAAATCAAAATTTAATCGCGAAGGAGGCGAGCTTGAAAATCGGTAAAAGTCATGTTTTTGTGTTAGTTTTGGCGCTTATTATTATTTATGCCGCGTTTGTAAGCGGTAGCGGCGGGTATTGTAGCGCGAGAGAATTTTTTTCAGGCAGGCATGATGAGGAGGATGATGCCTGCATCGCTAAGCTGATAAAACGAGCGGACGCGGGTAATATATATGCGGCAAATCGGCTAAGATATCCGCAAGAGGCGTATATCAAGCGCACATGCAAAAAGGAAGTGGAGAGCTTGGGTGAGCGCGAAAGATATTATTTTGAGCTCTACATCCAAAATCGCTGCGAAGCTTGGGGCTTTGAAACGCCCAAATCAAAGGGCGGCGAAGCAAATACGACGAGCGGCGATACGAACGCAATGGACGACGGAAATTTAACGCGCGAAGGTGCGAATACAGTCCGCAATGAAACAGGCGTAATCAAACGCGATATAAATTCTGCGGGAGGGTCAAATGTCGGGCGATAAAGCGAAATTGAAAGCCAGTAAAAGTCAAATTTTTTTGCTAATTGTAGGAGTTATTATTCTGTGCGCCCTATATATAAAAATCAGCGGCTCGTGTTGCAATGTAAGAGAGGTATTTTTGGGCTATGGCGAAGAAGACGATGCTTGCATCGCTAAGTTAGTAAAGCAAGCGGATGCCGACGATATACTAGCGGCAAACAGACTAAGGTATCCGCATGAGTCGTATATTAAGCGAGTGTGCGAAAAAGGGGTGGAAAGTTTAGGCGAGCGCGAGAGATATTATTTCCAAGATTTTCGAGGAGATCGCTGTGAGAATTTTGGCTTTAAAACGCCCAAATCAAAGGGCGGAAAAGCAGGTACGATGAGCGGCGGCGGTAATTTAGCGCGAGGCGATACGAACGCAACGAGCGGCGAGGGAAATTTAACGCGCGCCGAGGCAAACAACGGCGAAGCCGATACTGTGGGCAGCGATGCGAGCTCGATAAAGCGCGAAGAAAATTCTACGGAAGAGCAAAATGCTGGGCAATAAGATTAGCCTTGAGGGCGATATCGTAAATTTTATGCCGTTGGTCAAATTTGTGAAAAAATGAGTTAAAATTTATTACTCAAGGAAAAACATGGTAAAAAAGAGATCTTTAAAAATAAAAGGAAGCATATCGATCGCCATAATCCTGCTTTGGGTTTATTTTTTGATTACGACGCTGGGCAGTGATAGATACTGTGGCGTATGGGATTATATCGCAAATAGTGAAGAGGACGATGCCTGCATCGCCAAGCTGATAAAGCGCGCAGACGCGGGTAGTGAATTGGCGCTCAATCGGCTTAGATACCCTAGCAAGGCGTATATCAAGCGCGTATGCGAAAGGGGAGTGGAAAACTTAGGTGAGCGAGAGAGATATTATTTCGAGCGTTTAGGTGTAGATCGTTGCGAAGCTCCAAATTTTAAAGGCGGCGAAACAAATACGACAAGTAGCGGCGGTAATTTAGTGCGAGGTGATACGAACACAACAGACGGCGAGAGAAATTTAACGCGCGCCAAGGCAAACAACGGCGAATCCGACACTATGGGCAACAAGGCGAGCTCGATAAAGCGCGAAGGAAATTCTACGGAAGAGCAAAATGCTGGGCGATGAAAATTTAGAAAAATTTTTCTCAAAAATCGACGCGGCGGAGTTTGGAATTTCGGCGGGCTCAAAGCTCGCTTCAAAAAATCATAAACTTGCAGGAAGCGCGAGAGACGGGAGCGGCGACAAGCCCTTAAAATTACAAGGCGGCGTGGAATTTTGCGGCAAACAGGCATATTTTAGCGGTGCGCAGCAAGCTGAAATTTTAAAATTTAATGCCGAGCCGCTGTTTAATGCCGAGCAAGCATACTTAAAATTTAACGTCCGTCCATCGCAGTCGGAGCCGGGCGTCAGACAAGCGCTTGCGTTCGGTGACGAGCCGCCGCAGGCGCAGTTCGACGCCGAGCGAGCGCAGACGAAGATCGAAAATTTCATGCGCGATCTGCTGCAAAACTATGTGCTTTGCGTAAGCGGCGCGGAATTCGCCTTTGCGGAGATCGAGGCGTATTTTACGGGCGCGGATCGCAACACCTACAAGCGCACGTCGCGGGCGGGCGAGATATTCTTTCACAATTTCGGCTTTGACATTTCGTTTCGCAGCGTCCCGCAAAGCGGCGGCGGGATTTTGGTGCGAAGCCTGCGCGTCCTAAGCGGCGCAGAGCTTTTGGCGGGCTGCTTACCCGGCTCGGCGGAGAGCGGCCAGCTCGGCTCTGCCGTCGCCCCGCTCATACAAAATGGCGATTTTATCGCGGGTCCGCGCAAATGCATGGGTAAAATTTTAAATCTGCAAACGCGAAATTTAAGCTTTTCTTTAAAGTATGCGCCGAAAATAGCGCATGCAGCGGGCTTTAGCAACCGAATCCGACGAGGCGAGATCGTAAATGAAGCGAATTTCGGTACAAGCGCTAGCTGTGCGACGGGTATAGCGGCTGCGGCGAGGCTTGCGAATGAGCCGCGCAGGCTTACTAGCGAGGAGTTCGAGGTATATCTGAGCGCGGGCTGCGCGGCGGCAAAAACATATAAAAAATCGCTGCAAAGATATGAAGGCTAAATTTTGATCAAACGGCGCATAGCGGGCGAGCGGTAAAATTTAATGAGCTTTAAGCGGTGGCGCTATAAAATGGCGCGTCCATCAAATTTAAAGGCGGCAAATGGATCAAAGCAGGCTTGAGGAATTAAGAAAGCTACTACAAAAGCGGCATCAAGAGTCTAAGCGGGGCTTGGAACAAAATTCTAACGGCGAAAATTTTAAAGCCCAAAATTCTGAAATCCAGAATTCCGAAACCTTTAATTTTGAAGTTTCGAATTCTAGAACCTTGAATTTCGAAGCCTCGAATTTTGAAATCCTGAATTCTGAACCTCCGAATTCCAAAGCACCGAATTCCGCTACTAACGATTTAAATTTAGAAGCCAAAGCGGCTCAGTATTCTGCCTTTGAAAACAACGCAGAGCCGCAAAATTTTATCTCGGATGATAGCGGCTCTTTGCAGCAGAATTCCAAGGCTAGAGATTACGACAAAGAGCCGATAGCAATCAAAAATTATGAAAAATTTTTTGTATATTCGTTTTTAGTCCTATTATTGCCGATCTCTACGCTACATGCGTTTTTAATTATAGATTTTATAAATCATGATGATATCGACATAGTTCAGTATTTTGCTATTTTATTCATTATTTTACTATCTACGGTTATAATATCCATATTTACCGTAATCTGCCCTAGACAAGAGATAAAATTTACAAACAATTATATAGAATTTATTAGCGACGACTTAGTTGAAAAACGCTGCGAAATTGACAAAAACGCTTTATCTTTAAATTTCTCTATCGGAATTTTGGCAAGTTTATATGAGATAGGAAAATCTGAAAAGATATTTTTATACTTTATCGCTATTTTTATGTGCGTAACATGGTGGAATATATTTTTTATAGCGGTATTCTTTACATATTTATTCGGATTTTTATTAAATTTAATACTTTATCTGTTTATAAATAGGAATTTAAAAGGGTTTAGAATTTTGCCGTTTATTAGGATCGCACGCCCCTCATACGGCAGATGGTTTAGGAGCAAACCCGTTTATCCAAGATATTATCTCGTTTATCTCTATAATCAAAAAATTTATGATGAAATTAAAGAATATTTTTTACGAAAAAGCGTAAATATAAATAACATTAAGAAAGATTATTTGTTTATCTAACGAGGAGGATAAAATGACGAGGAAAGAGGTCGCGAAGAAAGAGTCAGGCAACGTATATAAAAGTCTTTTGTCGATTAAGCTATTACAAATTTATATCTATTTTTAAAGAGGGGCTTGAAATAATGGAAAATTATAATAAACAAAAAGCCAGAGATTACGACAAATACCCGATAGTTATAAAAAAGCTAGATGATCTGTTTTGGCTGATAGCTCTTGGAATTTTATTAATTTGTTCTTTGATACAGAATTTTGACGGCGAGTATAAATTTAGGTTTTATATGAAAATATTGCTAGGTTATGGCACCGCATTTTTCTTTATATACGCAGCGAGCTTTATAAATAGCAAAAAAACGATAACCTTTATGAAGGACAAAATAGAATTTAAAAATAAAACCAGATGCGAAAAAGAGATATCGTTAAAAAATATCTCCGTTTACAGATATGCTTATATGATTCCCAATTTTGCGCCATTTGATGTGAAAATTAAATTTTGTGTTTTAGTTTTATTTATAATGATCGTCGTGGCATTATACAACTTTAAATTTTATATGTTTATTTTTATAATTATGGGCTTATTGCTGATGCCCATTATTAAATTTATCTACTATATTCTATTTGAGAAAACCGTTAGGTTCTTGCTTTGTGATAAATTATTGATATGCAATGGCTCCGATTCCGAAGTATTTACGATCAATAATAAAAAGGAGTTTGATGAGCTGCAAAAATATTTCTTGGATACGCTAAATATAGATATTACAGAGGGATATTTATTTTGGAAACCGCCTTATGATATTGCAAAAATAATAGTGAATAAAATGAACAAATTTATGAAATTCTAAAAACAAAAGATAAGGTTTAAAAAATATACAAACGATACATAATTAGCGTACCGCGGGATAAACAATTTAATCCGCAGAATATCGATCTTTAATGAAAAATAGAATTTAAAAAATTTAAATTCTAACGCTCCGCTTGAAATTTTGCCTTTAAAATTTACGCGCTAATCATCGCCGCTTTCATATACGCCGAGCTCTACGAGATTG
Organism: uncultured Campylobacter sp.; assembly: GCF_937921625.1. GTDB lineage: Bacteria > Campylobacterota > Campylobacteria > Campylobacterales > Campylobacteraceae > Campylobacter_B. Next base: position 32,488 of record NZ_CAKZTI010000057.1, read on the forward strand.
CCGTCAGGATCGCGCAGATAGATACTTTGCATAGCGCCGCGCGCGCCCGTGCGAGGCACGACGCCAAGCTCTATTTGCACCCCTTTGCTTTCAAGCTCCGTTTTGAGCTGCTGCGCACTTTGATCTTCGCAGATGAGGCAAAAATCCGCCGAGCCTACACTAGGACGCGCTGCAAACGGCGCAAACTCGCCCGCGCAGGTGTGGATATTGATCTTTGAAGAGCCGAAACGCAGGCTGTGTTTGCCGCCCTCGCAAACATGCTCTAAGCCCAAAATCCCTTCGTAAAATTCCACGCATTTTTGCAGATCCTCCGTAACTAGGACGAAGTGATCGATCCCTTTGATTTTCATTTCATCTCCCTGTGCGCTTGCAAGTCGCAAAATTTTTACGCCTCGCGGTGCAATCTTGGAATTCTGCCGTGAAATTTTGCGACAAAATTCCAAATGCTCATAGCGCGAAATCAAAATTTCGCGGCGTAAATTTTAAAATTATAAAATTTAGCCTAAGTAAAATAGGGAGCGAGCAAAATCTTATTTTAGTAAAATTTGACCCGACGAAATTCCGTCTAGCTAGCGCCGCAAATTCTAATCTCGCGATTTCAAAACTAGCGATTTTAAAATTCTCTTGCCCACCTCGACACCCGGCTGATCGTAAGTGCTGACGCCCAGTATCGCTCCAGTAGCGCTGGTTAGCAGCTCGAAGTAGTAAAATAGCTCGCCCATGCTCTGTTCACAAAGCCGCGAAACCTCGATAAGATCGACGCTGATACCCTCGTTTAGCACGGCTTGCAGCGTAGCATCGCACTGAAGATTTAGCACCTCGCCCAGTCGCATGCCGTTTACGAAGTCACAGCCCTCAAGGCCTTGCAGACTGATACTAGGTACCGCGTCTGTAGTGCCGTTGTCCGTGAGCTTTAAGAAAGTCACGGTCTTATCCTTTACGCCGTCCATTATGAGCTGAAGGAAGCTGTGCTGATCGCGCGAGCCTACAAGCCCTACAGGAGTAAGTCCCTCGCGGCTAAAGCCGATCTTTTTACCTAGGCTTTCCGCCCAGAGCTGCACATACCACTCACCCAATGCGCGCAGCGCGTCGCCATAGCTAAAAAGGATGTTGATTTTCGCACTTTTGTGCGTGGCGTAGTGATGGGCTTTTCGTAAAATTTTATTCTCCGCGATTTTAGCGGGATCGCCTGCTAAAATTTCATCCAGATACCGCTCTTTTGCGACGGCAGCCCCGCGCAACATCGCGCTTGCATCAAGACCTAACCCAACTGCAGGCACTAGCCCTACCGCACTTAACACGCTAAAACGGCCGCCTACGTTAGCAGGCATATTTATCACGCAGGCGCTGTGCTCGCGCGCGAAGATATCAAGCGGCGAGCCCGCATCGGTGATAAAGATGAAATTTTTTGCTAGCGTCTTTAAATCTGAAATTCCAAAACGCTGCAAAACCACTTTAAAAAGCGAGATCGTCTCGATCGTACCGCCCGATTTGGAGGATACTATGAAAATCGTGCGAGCGAAATTTAACCCTTCAAGCGCGCGGTTTACACTGTGTCCGTCGAGATTATCCAAAATTTCAAAGCGCAAATTCTTTCTTACGCGCGGACGCAGCATCTCATAAAGCGCCCGCACGCCCACGCTGGAGCCACCGATGCCCAAAAGCACGACCCCGTCGTAGCTTCGTGCGCTAAAAAATTCCTCCGCCCGTGCTATTACGCCCGCGCCTTGCTGCGGCAAGCGGTAGTAGCCTATCTCGCCGCTTTCGTATTCGGCGCGGATCTTTGCCGCTACCTCCTCTAGCGCGCCCTCTTTTGCCGGTGGGAAAAACAGCTCATTTTTTACCATCGCCGAATTCTCGCTCGTAGAAATATTTGATCGCCTCCACGTAGCCTTTTACTGAGCCGCAGTCGAAGCGAGTACCTTTAAATTTATACGCGATCACCACGCCGTTTTGAGCCTGTTTTAAAAGCGCGTCGGTGATCTGCACCTCGCCGTTTTTACCGGGCGCCGTCTGCTCGATGAGATCGAAAATATTAGGCGTTAGGATGTAGCGCCCGATGATGGCTAAGCTCGACGGAGCCTCGCTAGCTTCGGGCTTTTCTATCATATCCGAGACCATTATCAGATCGTCGCTGATGCTCTTTCCTGCGATGATGCCGTATTTATTTACGTCCTGCGGCGGCACCTCCATTACTGCAACGACACTGCAACGGTATTTTTCGTAAATTTTAACCATCTGCGCAAGCACGCCCTCGCCCTTTTCGTTCACGCACAGATCATCTGCTAGCACCACGCCGAAAGGCTCGTCGCGGATTAAAATTTTACCCGTATAAATCGCGTTGCCGAGCCCCTTCATCTGTTCTTGGCGCGTGAAAGAGAAGGTGCAGCGCTTCATAAGCGCCCTGATCTCGTCGAGCAGATACTCCTTGCTGCTGCCTGAAATTTGATCCTCCAGCTCGTAGCTGCGGTCGAAATAATCCTCTAGCGCGCGCTTGCCGCGACCCGTGACGAATGCCATATTGTCCATGCCCGCTTCCAGCGCCTCGTCCACGCCGTAGTGAATCAGCGGCTTGGTAAGGATCGGAAGCATCTCTTTTGGTAGCGATTTGGTCGCGGGCAAAAAGCGCGTGCCGTAGCCCGCCGCGGGAAATAAACAGGTCTGGATCATGAAGCTCCTTTGATCTTTTTTTGAACTTTTATTATAATGCAAAAAAGATAAAATTCCGCAAAGGAAAGCCTTGAAAACGATTGAAAAAGAGATCAGCGCCACGCAGGAGATCAAAAAATCAAGCTTCATCACCTATCTCGCGCCGATAGCGAGCTTTGAGGCGCTGCGTGCGCAGTTGCGGCAACAGCATCCCAAGGCGCGGCATATCGTCTGGGCGTATCGCGCGCTGAATGAGCCCGGGCAGATCGTAGAAAACTCGAGCGACGACGGCGAGCCCAAATCGACCGCGGGTGCGCCGTGTCTAAACGCGCTTCGCGGCGCCGAGCTAATTAATGCCGCGGTGCTCGTGGTGCGCTACTTCGGCGGCATCAAGCTAGGCACGGGCGGGCTCGTGCGCGCATACGCTAGTAGCGCAAATGCCGCGATAGACGCGGCTACGGACGCCGCAGAGTTAGTGGAATTCGTGCTGCGTAAGAAGTGCGCGTTTTTCGTGCCGTTTGCGGCGGTGGCTAAATTTGAACATTTTTTTAAAAAATCGGGTTTTGTTTATGAGGCGAGTTTCGGCGCTGCGGGAGCGGAGTTTAGCGCGGAGCTTAGCGCGGAGGAATTTGAAAAATTTAAAGGCTTTGCAGATGCTCTCGCGCCGGCTCTTAAAATGCTGCACGAGCCGAAATTTTAAAATTTCAAAATTCTATAAAATTTAAAATCTCGTCTCAGCTAAATTTGAAAGCATAAACGGATTTTGCATTTTATCGTAGCGGAATTTTAAAGCTAAAGTGAAATTTCATAGTGCGAAACATAAAATCCGATAAATTTTAAAATTTTAAGAATTTCAAAATTTCGTCGTAATTTAGCTTGCAAAATTTTGCGAAAATTCCGTCCGTAAATTTCAAAATCCCATAAAATTTTTAAAATTTAACGTGCTTCATCTTAGCTTCACGCACAGGCAGGCTTAGCAGAGCTGCAATAGCCGCTAACGTCATATCCAAATACCACATATAATCATACGCGCCGTATGCCCGCACTGCAAGACCTCCGATATATGCGCCAAAAAATCCGCCGATTTGATGCGAAAGCATCGTAAATCCAAATAGGCTTGCTAAATATCGCGTCCCTAACAGCTTACCTACGGCAGCCGCAGTAGGCGGTACGGTCGCTAGCCAGGTAAATCCTAATCCCACGCTGAAGATATAAAACGTAAGGCTATCTTTGGGCGAGAGCACATAAGCACCAATAAGAGCGATACGCAGGGCATATATGCAAAATAAAATGACTTTACATCGCACTTTGGAAACACACCAGCCTACGAATAAGCTGCCTACGATGTTAGCGATACCAATCAGTGCGAGCGAAAAGGACGCTACCTGCGCGCCATGCCCGCTTAATGCTACTTCGCTAGGCAGGTGCGTCACTAAAAATGCTACGTGAAAACCGCACGTAGCAAAGCTTAAATTTATCAAAATATAGCTTTTATCGCGCAGTGCCAAACGCAGAACTTCGCCTAAGCTGCGCTTATCTTCTTCATGCAGGCTGGTTTGCTCGCCAAATAAAATTTTACCGCCTGCTAAAAGTCTCGCAAGCGGCAGAATTAGCAGACTTAGCCCTGCGAGCGTAAAAAATGCGCCGCCGTATCCCAAAGCAGGCGTTGCGATACAAAACCCAATCATCGGCGCAAATAAAAACTGCCCGAACGAGCCGCCTGCATTTAGCACTCCGCTAGCAACCGAGCGGATAGAAAATGGCAGGCGCTTTGCCATTAGGCTCATTAGAATCGGAAAACTACCCGCGCCAAGCCCCAGTGCAAGCCCAAAACCCATCGTTAATACAAGCGCGCTTTCACTACTAAATAACGGCACAAGAGTGCAACTAATCGCCAAAAGCACGCTGCCCCAAAACAGCACGACGTAGGCACCGAGCTTGTCTGCAAGTATCCCACTAAGAGGTTGCGAAAAGCCCCATACCAGCTGCGTAGTTGCCATCGCAAAGCTTACTTGCGCGATGGATAGGGAATTTGCTTGCATTATAGGTTGCACGAAAAGACCTAATGACATACGAATGCCCATCGTAATCATCAAAATCGCCGCGGCGCATAGGATCATTACCCAAACTGATTTCATATATATTCCTTTTAAAAAATAGAATTATAGCATAAAAATCACGAGTATATCGAGATTTTATAGATATATTTAATTAATGTATTTTAGTATATTATTTATGTAAGAGGAATTTACCGAGCTTTAATGGGCTTTGCATTAAAATTCCATTTTCAAGGAGAAGCGATGATTTACGAAGACGAGATGATTTACGTGGAGCGCGAGGAGCACGAAGTGCCGTGGGTAAAGGTCTTTACGAAGGCGAAATTTAAGGAACTTAGCGACTGCGACGAGGCGACGCTGGCGCATCTGTGGCGCGCTGTGCTTCAGTGCGAAAAGAGCCTGCGGGAGTTTTACGCGCCCGATAAGATCAACATCGCAAGCTTCGCCAACTACGTGCCGCGCGTGCATTTTCACGTCCAGGCGCGCTTCAAAAATGACAGCTTTTTCCCTGAGTCCGTCTGGGGAAAAAAGATGCGAAACGGCAAACTCGATCTGCCGGAATTTAGCGAATTTGCAGAAATTTTAGCGGCAAATTTAAAAATGGAATTTAGATGATAGGCGCGCGCTCCAAAAAATACCTAAGCCTTTTCGCGCTTGCTTGCTGCGTCGCCACCTTTGCGTTTTACCTGCGCTTTAAAAGCGAGGAAAACGAGATAAAAATCAAGCAGCAGTTCGATTTTAGCGCGAGTCTTTTTGAAAAGATCGTCGATGAAGAGAAGCTAAACGCCTTTGCGATCTCGCTGATTTTATCGCAGAACAGCGACGTGGTGCGCTGCTTTGAGAGCGGCAAACACGGCGAGTGTATGGATGTGACGAAAAAATACAAAGACATTTTGAGTGCGGTGCCCTTCTATACGGGCGTGAAGATACATTTTCATACGCAAAATACCAGAAGCCTGGCCAGAAGCTGGAGCGACGAATTTTACAACGACGATCTGAGCTCCTTTCGCCATTCGCTTTTGCAGATCCGCCAGAGCCTGCTTCCTAAAGCGCTTGTGGAGATGGGGCGATGCGGGGTTTTTATGCGCGGAATTTCGCCTGTTTTTAGCGACGGTAAATTTATCGGAAGCGCCGAGATAATGCTCGATTTCGAGCATGTCATCGCGCAGATCAACCGCATGGGAAACGATATTTTTATCCTCGTAGATAAGAGGTTCGAGACCGACTGCTTTTACGATAAAATAGGCGTTATCAAGGACTTTATCGTCGTAAATAGCGCGCCGGATTACGACGTTTTGTCGATTTTGGCGACGCTTGATTTTGGGGCGCAGAGCTTTATCAAAAAGGACGGCCACTATTTTTACGTGAGGGCGTTTTCGGACGAAAACGGCACGAAGCTGGGCTATATAATTCTGCACCGCGAAGGCTAGCGGCGGGATTTAAATTTAGGCGCCTGTCGCTTGCCTGCTTTATCGCAGTAGCGCAGCGTTTTAAATTTAATCGCAAGATCGCGGAAATTTGCGCTGAAATTTTAAATTTTAAAAGGAGCGTCGGTATGAAATTTTATAAATCCGTTAAATTTAAAGCGCTAGCAGGCGCGCTGCTTCTGTCGGCGCTACTTTGCGCCGTATTTATTCGCATAATTCCAGATTACTCCACCTCGCGAGGCTTCGCCGTAGTTTCCCTCCCCGATTACAACAAATACAAGCAAGGATATTGCCTAAAAGAGGATAGGATTTTACCCAAAGAGGAGCTGTATAAAAGAGCAATAGGGCAGTATTTGGATTATGAGTTAAAACTAGAACAAATGATCAATGATTATAGGACCTATGCCTATGGCAGTTCCTGGCGCAGCAAATATGAACTTACGTATTATGAATTGGAAGGTATAAATTTATCGAATTGGTTTGAAATATTAAAAACGCATCATGATAATAATGAGACGTTTGAGGAAATTTTTATGAATAAATTAAAGGCTAAAAAAACCGACCCAAAGAAATATATAAAGATAAATTTAAATGATATGAGTGCCGGGTTTGATAGACCGATAATTATTCTAGACGGCGCTTACAAAGGACCAAATATTCATATATTGTTAGATAAGTTTGTTTTAATTTATAAAAATTATATACAACGCAATCATTCCGAATACCTATTTGATAGAATGAATTTTTCTGAAAAAATCAAAGAATATTATCAGGAAAGAAACAGGGCGTCGTTTGATATAAAACAGGGTTTTGAGCTGGACAACTGCGGAAATCTAAATTATCCATTGAAAGAATATTATTTAGGTAGTAGAGAGGCAAAAGACGGCTGAAAAGCCGCGCTAAAACAAAATTTAAAAAGCCCTAGCCGCGAAATTTCACTTCTAAATTTTAAAATTTGCGCCCAAATTTAACGCACCGTTTTAGTCCAAAAGCTTCTGCTTAAACAGCGGGATTTTGTAGCAAAAGGTGCTGCCCTCGCCAAGCTTCGAGCTGACGCTTTTTGCGATGCCGTAGCGCTTGCAAATTTTATCGATTATGTTTAGCCCGAGACCGAATCCGCCAAGAGCTGCGTTTTCGCGCGAGTATCTCTCCCAGATCGCGCTCGTATCCTTTATGCCGATGCCGAAATCCTGCACGCTAAAGACCGCTATGCTCACCCTTTTTTCCAGCCCGATGATGATTTTGCCGCCAGGGCGAGAGTATTTTATGGCGTTGCTTAGAGTGTTGTCGATGAGGCGCATTAGCGAGGTTTCGTCCATAAAAACGCTCACATCTGGCGCTATTCGCGATTGCAAGCTTATGTTTTTGCTTTTTGCGACCAGATAGATGAAATTTATCCTAGCGCTCAAAAACTCGCTCATATCGATGCGGCGGCTTTTGAAGCTCATCTTGCCGCTTTTGATGAAGTATTCTACGTCCTCGTAAGTAATTACCATCTGCTTAAGCGCGGATTTTATTCGCGCCGTGTGTTTGTCGCGCAGCCCAAGCATCTCGGTGTTGATGAGCGCGACGCCCAGAGGGGTCTTTAGCTCGTGCATCGCGTCGTTGAAAAACGCCTTGATGAGGTTACTTTGCTGCGCGTAGAAATTTTTTATGATTTTGTAGTTAAACAGCGCGATGATGAGCGCTACGAAAATCGTGATAAAGATCGTGGAGATCGCGATAAATTCTATCTTGGCATAGCTTATCTTTTTTGAGATGACGAAAAAATATAGCTTGCCCTCATGTAGAAAATGGCGCTTAAAAAACACTCGCCCGCCGAATTTCAGCGTGATAAATGCAAAATCCGGCGGCTGCACGCTTAGGTTTGATCTTAAAATTTCGCCATTTGCATTTAGGATCGCGTAGTCGTAGATTAGCTCGTCTTTTAGATTCAGATCCGCGCCGGCTAGGGCTTCGCTGCTTTTTTGTATCAGCTCGGCGACGTCGGCGCTCTCCTCGATTTTGGAATTTAAATAGATGATATAAAGACTCTCGCTTATAAAGGCGCCGATGATGAAAATCGCGCTAAAAAGCGTAAATTTAAACCCTTTAAGCATTTATCTTATATCCGAGTCCGCGGCTGGAGAGGATGAAGTCGTTGCTCGTTTTGGAGCGGAGGTTGCTGATATGCACGCGCACATCGACGCTGCCCGCTTCGCCGTCCCATACGTCGGCGATGAGTTCATCTACGCTAACGAACCTTTTGATATTGGCGAGTAGAAATTCTATGATTTTGATCTCTTTGGCGCTTAGCGATATCTCTTCGTCCGCGCGCTTTAAAATTTTTAAATTTGCGAAGTAGTGAAATTTATCCGCGATCTTGACGGCGCCCTTTTCGTCGCCGAAATACTTTCGCATCAGCTCGCTTACTCTAAATTTAAGCTCGGCTAGGTGGAAGGGCTTTTTTAGATATTCGTTGCAACCAAGCTCGTAGCACTGGCTTAAATCGTCGATGTCGCCGAGCGAGGTCATCATCATTACGGGAGTATTAAGACCGAGGTTTCGCGCATATTTCAGCACCTCTTCGCCCGAAACCTCCGGCACCTTAATGTCTAAAATCAGCAAGTGGTAAGCATTTGCGGCGATTTTATCGCAGGCTGCGTCGCCGCTTTCGCATTCGTCCACCTCGTAGCCGAGCTCCGTGAGATACTCGCTTACGCTGCTTCTGTATTCAAAATCGTCCTCTAAAAGTAAAATTTTCAAACCCACTCCCTAAATCGGGAGCGAGACTACGCTCCCGTGCAAATTTGCCCCGCATATACAACGAAGTAGCGAAGCAGAATGACGCCGCAAAGCACGACGAAAGAATTTAAAACTATAAACGCAGGCTTGTAGGCGTGGTTTTTCAACGCCGTAAAGGCGATGATGATCGGAGCGATGAGCCCCGTGCCTAAAACACCGATCCAGAAAATTTTGCCGTAAACCTCGTGCGTCAAAGCCTGCTGTGCCGCGAGCGCGCTAGTGCCGCCCTCAAAATACATCCCGACAAATAGAATGAACAAAAGCGGAATCTCAAAGAGTATCGCGCGCAGATCAAGCACCAAAAGGTATTTTATGCTATCTTTGTTTAACGAGCCTTTAAAAAACAGAAGTCCAACTAAAATGCTCGCCGCGATGCCGCTGGAAAAGCCCGATAGCAAAAATAAAATCGGCAGCACCGGAGTATTCCAAAGCGGAATTTTCATCACCGCGCTTAGCAAAAAGCCAGTATATGCGCCCACGCAAAGAGCAAGGATAAATAAAGCCCGCTCGAAGAGTTTGGAAGCTTTGGCGAATGAGCTTAGTAAATTTACGATAGAGCGCAGGAATGCAAATAGCTTAAATTTGCAAATTTCTTTGCAAATTTCTTCGCCGAACACACACAGCGCAAATACAAAGCTGAGCGGCACGTAGATTAAAAGAGCCGCCACGCCGAGGCTCATTACAGAGCCGAAGTTAAATTTGATCAGCAAAAGATAGAAGGTAAGAGGCTTGCCCAGATCAAAGATCAAAAGCAAAAGCCCCGCGCAGATCGTAAGCGGTGCCGTGATCGCGCCCGCTCTAATCATCGCGTCCCAGATAGAATTTTGCTCGCTTTCGTGGCGGTTCCATTTGACTAAAAGCGCTACCATCGTCGCTCCCGCGCTAAGACCCGCCAAAAATAGATAGATCGCAATCGGCCAAGGCCAGTAAATTTCAGAATATTGGCTCATATCGCCCCACATATTATTCATAGCGTCCTCCTTTTTTGTTTTTGATATTCGCTAGGCGCGGTTTGGTGTTTAGATACGCTTTCGGATATTCTACGCTCGTTTTGGCTAGCAGCTTGTTTACCCCTGAGCCTGCGTCGTTTACGTCTCCAAAAACCAAAGCGTCGGTCGGACACACGCTTACGCAGGCAGGCTGCAAACCTTTGCTTGTGCGGTTCGTATAGCAAAAGGTGCATTTGCCGATAGCGTGAGTGATAGGATCGACAAATCTAGCGTCGTAAGGACAGGCCAGGATGCAGTATTTGCAGCTGACGCAAAGCCTCTCGTCTATGAGCGTTACGCCGTCTTTGGTTTTAAAGCTCGCTCCCGTAGGGCAGACGTCCACGCAGGGGCTATCCTCGCACATAACGCAGCTGGCGCGCGAATAATCGAGCTTTAAATTTGGAAAAACGCCGCTTGTTTTGCCGTGCACTTGCAGCCTATAAACGCCGCTCGGTACGCCGTTTTCGTTTCTGCACGCAACCGAACAGGCTTGGCAACCTATACATAAATTTTCGTCGTGAATCATTATGAGTTTTTTCATAACCGCCCCTTTCAAATTTTAACTATATCGACGCCGACGTTGGTTACCATCGTGCTTACCACAGGACCCGCAGCGGGATCGAGAAGGACGCTTTGGTTGGTGCCTATGCCGTTCGTGCGCTTTAACCCCGGGCTTACGTGCCCAAAGCCGTGGTATAAAAATAGGCAATCGTCCCTGATGCCTTGCGTGACGAAAATTTTAGCCTTTTGCTCGCCGAATTTATTTTTGAGCTTCACGATATCGCCCGTCTTTAGTCCCTCCGCTTTTGCAGAAGCAGGGCTGATCCAAACCGGCGATTCGCTCATCATATCGTTTAAAATTTTGACATTTTGAGTGTGGCCGTTGGTGTGAAGCGCGGTCTTACCGGTCATCAGGCAGTATTTGTGCCCGCCGAATACATCCATTCCCTCTGTGTTTAAGCAGCCGTATCCCGCGAAAAGCTCCTCCACTTTCGGCGCGAAAAGCTCGATCTTGCCGCTCGGGGTTTTAAATTTCATCTGAGAGCTCATTTCGCCGTTTTCGTCCACGAACTCCGCCGCGGCAGGATATTTATCGATAAATTTAGCCACGAGCTTCGGCTCTCGGTAGTATAGCTTCGGCACCTTGTAGCTTACGTAGCCGTTTTTGATTAAATTTGCGATTAGCTCGGCATTGCCTTTGGCTTGCTGCATGCGGTATTCGTCGATGTTGTTCCAGGTGTAGTCCTTATCGATCTTCATCACCCTCGCAAGCTCTCTAAAAATTTCATAGCCGCACTTCGTATCGCCCACCGGCTCGACGGCTTTGTTTCGCATCACAAATCCGGGCGCGGTGCCGCCTTTGTTTTGAATCGACTCGTCGCGCTCCAAATAGGTGGATTCGGGCAAGATCACGTCGGCTAAGCACGCGAAGTCGCTCATATACACGTCGATTGCAAGCACGAAGTCTAGCTTTTTGATCGCCTCTACGCTCTTATCCACGCCCGCAACGTTGATGAGGTGGTTAAAGCGCGTGCTGACCCAGCCTTTTACAGGATACGGTTTTTCGCTTAAAATCGTAGGTGCGATCTGCATCAAAACGCCGTGTTTACGCGGCACGAAGAAATTTTCGCTGCCTTCTTCGCCGCAGCCGTCGATGCGCGCGGTCTTTGGAATTTTAAAGCCTTTATCCGGGTTCGAGATGGTAGGGAATAGATCCTCTTTACAAAGCGTGTTGAAGGTTTTGGAATCTTTAGAGAAGTAAATTCCGCCCTTTTTTTCGACGTTTCCCATCAGCGCGTTTGCGATCGCGATGGCGCGCGTGCGGATATATTCAGCCTTAGCGGTCGTGGTTTTATGACCCCAATCGATTACGACTGCGGGAGCCGCGGCATAAATTTCATTTGCAATGCGCTCTACCTTGTCCGCTTTGATCCCCGTGATGGCCTCTTGCCAAAGCGGCGTCGTATCCTTTACGGATTGCCTTAGCTCCTCTAGCCCTACGGCGTATTGTTCGATAAATTTTTTGTCGTATTTGTTATCGCGTAGCCAGACGTGGATTAGCGCCATCAAAAACGCCGCGTCGGTTCCCGGTTTTATCGGCAGCCACTCGTCAGCTTTGGAAGCTACGACGCTAAAGCGCGGATCGAGCACCAAAAGCTTTACGTCCTCTCTACTCGCGGCTTTTGCGAGCTTTTTGGTTTTTGAGATGTCGATGCCCTCAAAAAGATTGTGGCCGAAATTTACGATATATTTTGCGTCGCCGTAGTCTCTTTGCATATTAGCGCCGAAGGTGTGCGGCACGGCGATATTGTAGGTGATCGGACAACAGGACCAGTGCGAGTAGATGTTCGGGCTGCCGTAGGCACAGGCGAAATTCATCATCTGAGTGTGGTGCTCGCCCGTTTTGGATGTAAAAACCACGCTCTGCGGGCCATATTTTTGCGAAATCTCGTCTAGCCTCTGCGCGCAAATTTTAAGCGCTTCGTCCCAGCTCGCCTCTCTAAATTTGCCCTCGCCGCGCTCGCCTACGCGAATGAGCGGCTTAATGAGCCTTTGATCGTCGTAGAGCTGATTGATGCCCGCTCCGCCGCGAGCGCAGACGGAGGTTTTGTTTGAAAAGCGATGGTTGCCCTCGATGAGAGCGCCGCGACCGTTTTTTACGGTCACTTCGATAGGACAGCGCGAGGAGCACATCTCGCAGACGCTGGCGACTTTCTTTTCCGTCCCGCCTGTAACCGCGCTAGCGTTTAAATTTAGATTTAACGTCGCTAGCGTGCCGATCGTGGCGGTGCTTTTTAAGAAATTTCGTCTATTCATAAAAACTCCTTACCTTTGAATTTTGGCGGAAATTCTAAAATCCCATCGTAAAAATAAGGTTAATTTTGATAATGCAGCTTTTGGCTTAGGCTTTATCTCGAAAGATAAAATGCGTCCTGCGCCGTATTTTAAAGCCATAAAATAGCGCCAGCAGTAGCAAAATGCTAATTGCACCGCAGATCGCAAGGGCTACGCGAGCGCCCAGTAGCTCTGTAAAAAAGCCCGATATGAGCGCTCCAAATGGCGTACTACCTATTAAAAATAGAGCGTATAAGCTAAGCACGCGTCCGCGAAATTCGTTGCTTATGTGCATTTGCACGGTGGAGTTGATGCTTGAGTTTGTGATTACGAAAAGAAATCCAGTTACGGCAAGCCCTGCCGCAGCCCATGCGAAGGAATTCGCAGCCCCGGTAAGAGCTAAGCTCACCCCCATAGCGATCGCGCACGATCTGATTTTGCGGATGCCGAGTTTATCAAAGACTGCTATGAAAAGCGCGCCGCAAAAGGCCCCCACGCCTAGAGCCGACATCAAATATCCAAAGCTTCGCTCATCCGCGTCTAGGCTAAGCTTAACAAGCGCCGAGATCGTTACGTTGTAATTTGGCACCAGCGTCGCTACGATAAGCACTATTATCATTAGCTCGCTTAGAATTTTTTTGTGCGATACATACGAAATTCCAGCACCGATCGAGGCAAAAACGCCTCCGCTTCTGCTAGATAGCGTAGTAACGGATGGCGGAATTTTTATGAAAAACAGCGAAACGATGATGCCTAAAAAGCTAAGTGCATTGAATAAAAAGCAAAAGCCCACGCCCCACAGCGCCATCACGATCCCCGCAAGTGCGGGTCCTGCAATACGAGCGACATTAAAGGACATAGAATTTAACGCTATGGCGTTGGCTAGATCGCGGGGCGAGTCGATGAGGTCTTTTACCATCGACTGACGGCTCGGGGCGTCCATGCTGGTAAAGATGCCGCTTGCAAAAGCGCAAAATAAAATTTTGCCGAAAGAATATAGCTCGCAAAAGCTCATAACCGCGAAAATTGAGGCAGTCACCGCCATGCCTATTTGAGCGAGCAGAAGGATCTTTTTGCGATTAAACTTATCGAGCAGTACACCGGAAAACGGCGTGAAAAGTAGCGCGGGCAAGAACCTCGCCGCGGCTACAAGGCTGACCTTAAAAGCGTCTGCGGTGATGCTTAGCACTAGCCACGGCAGCGCGACGCTTTGCATCCAAGAGCCGATCAGCGAGAGGTTCATCCCGATCCAATAAATTCTAAAATTTGAGTATTTAAGCGATAGGAAGGGATTTTTCAACGCGCTGCCTTTTGAAATTTTGATTTGAGATTATACATTAAATTTTAAAAATTCACTTAAAGATTTAACATTTATAAAAATTTAACGAAAATTTAATATTTCTGAAAAGAAAAATTTTATATACTCTGCAATAAATTTTTAAGCAAAGGATTAAAAATGCAAAGACCGACTCCGATTAATCAGGAAATCAAACTCGATGAGAAGCGCTATATCGTTTCCAAAACCGATCCGAAGGGCATTATCACGTTTGCAAATCCGTATTTTTGTATGATTTGTGGCTATAGTGAGCTTGAGCTTTTGGGGCAGCCGCATAACATCATACGGCATCCGGACATGCCGCGCATAGCGTTTAAGCTCATGTGGGATACGATACAACAAGGCAAGGATTTTACCGCCGTAGTTAAAAATTTAGCCAAAGACGGGCGCTTTTATTGGGTCATTACGGAATTTACTTCTAAAAAAGATCCCGTGACAGGGCAGATCACCGAATACACGGCATTTCGCAAGGCTCCGCCAAGATCTGCGATCGAAACTATAGAGCCAATTTATAGGGCATTGCTGGATGCTGAAAGAAACGGCGGTATGCAGGCTAGCCAAAAGGCGCTCGTGGACTTTTTAAAAAGCAAAGGCGAGACCTACGAGAGCTGGATCGCAAAGGTCTCAGGCAAATCAAATCCGCTCACCGCAATGTTTTTTAAGGCGATGAAAAAGCTTTTTAGCTAGTCCAGTTAAAATTTAATGCAAACCCCGCGCAATGCGGGATTATTCAGCCTTGTAGAGCAAAACAAATAAAGCACGAAGCCGCCCGTTCATAAAATTTTGAAATTCTACGAAATTTTAAAATTTAGCTTGAGTTTTGAAATTTCACGTCCATATCAAACGCGCTACAGATCAAAGCCCCTCAAGCGTTATGTCGTAGAGCCTCTCTGCCGTCTCGTCGTTTAAATTTAGCGTCTTTTTACTCTGCAAAAATTCTAAAATTTCATCCTGCGCAAAGCCCGTTCTTTGCGCGCAATGCTCGTGCGCAGGCAAAAAGCCGCGGCACAGTGCGATATTTTCTAAAATTTCTTCGTCGCATAAAAAACAATACGGCTCGTCGTGCAACCGCCCCTCAAATTTTAAAATTTCGGCGTAGCTTTCTACGATTATGCGGCGCGGATTTTGTTTGCCAAAGCACATAGCAGCTCGGTTTAGCAGCTCATAATAGAATTTATCCAGATGCTCGGCATCTTTTAGATGCGCGTGCAAAAGCCGCATAAATTGCTGCCAAAATAGCAGCTTCTCGCGGCTTGCGAGCCACGCGTATCCCAAATGCATCACGCCGCTAAGACGAGGGAGGAAGTTTGGATTTTGCGAGAGCTCGAAGTCGATCTTATAGCCCTGGATGATGTTTGAATGGCGCGCGCCGTAGAAGCGATACGCACGCACGAGCGCGCTTTCGCTCAGCACGTCCACGATGCAGTCCTCGTCCCTAACTTTGGTCGTTTTTAATATAAATCCTTGCATTTTCCTATTTTAGCGAAATTCACATATAAATTTAAATAAAGAATTTTAGGTTATAATCAGAAGTTTCATTTTATAGAATTTAAAGGAAATCATATGAATTTTGGAGATCTATTTTCAAAAATACGTAGAACGCAGCCCGCACCTAGCGAAGCTCCTACGCACTGGATAAAGTGCCCGGGATGCGGCGCACTGATGTATAGCAAAGAGGTCGAGCAAAATCATAGCGTTTGCCCGAAGTGCAACTACCATCTGCGTTTTGACGCGCAGGCTCGCATCGATCTGATCTGCGACGAAGGCTCTTTCGTGGAGTACGATCAAAATTTGCAGCCCGTCGATCCACTAAAATTCGTCGATAAAAAATCCTACAAAAAGCGCATCTCCGAGAGCAAGGAAAAAACAGGCAGGTTCAGCGCGGTGATCGCAGGCGAGGGCGCTATAAGTCGCCAAAAAATTCAGCTCGTGGTGTTTGATTTTAACTTCATGGGCGGAAGCCTGGGCTCCGTGGAGGGCGAAAAGATCGTGCGTGCCGTAAAGCGCAGCCTCGATAAAAACGAGCCGCTAATCATCGTAAGCGCAAGCGGTGGTGCTAGGATGCAAGAAAGCACCTTTTCGCTAATGCAGATGAGCAAAACCTCTGCCGCGCTTAAAATTTTATCCGAGCATAAAATTCCTTTCATATCCATTCTTACCGATCCTACGATGGGCGGCGTGAGCGCGTCCTTTGCGTGGCTGGGAGATATCATTATCGCAGAGCCCGGCGCTCTTATCGGCTTTGCCGGGCAGCGCGTCATCAAGCAAACCATCGGCGCGGATCTGCCGGAGGGCTTTCAGAGATCGGAATTTCTGCTCGAGCACGGATTAATTGATGCGATCGTGCCTAGAGCTGAGATGAGGCAGTATTTAAGCGATATAATCAACGTGCTGAGCAAAAACGCTGTGCAGATTGACGACACGAGCGATAAGTCGCTGCACGAAGATGGAAGCGAAGAGTAGTGCAGATAACGGTAAATTCCATCCAAAAGGGCGCGGACGAGTTCGCAGGCGCGATAAGCGATTATAAAAAAATGGCGGCTAAATTTGCCGCGGTGCGAGATGATATATTTTTTAACGCTAATATCGCTCGCGCACAAAGCACATCTGCCGAGCTAGCGCTTAAGGCGTATGATGAAGCTTATCTACCGCGCCTTAGCGGATACGTCGTAGCTTTGGATGAGCGCGGACAGGAGCTAGATAGCATGGAATTTGCGAGTATGCTAAAGGATAAAAGCAGTGTGTCGTTTTTCATCGGCGGCGCTTATGGGCTTAGTGAAAATTTTAAGGCAAAAGCCGATAAAATAATTAGTCTTAGCAGGCTTACGTTAGCGCACAAAATCGCTAAACTTTTGCTCTTTGAGCAAATTTTTCGCGCATTGTGCATTAACGCAAACCATCCATATCACAAATAAAGGGAAAGAATGAAAAAAAACGAGTTGAAATTTTACAAGAAAATTTTAGAAGAAAAAAGAGAGCAACTCATCGCCAATATTAATAGCTCTGTAAATGAAATTTCGGAATTGCGCGAAAATAAAGCTGCGGATGATTTTGACGTAGCGAGCATGAATACGGATTTAAGCATCGAATACTCGCTCAATGTTAATCAACAAAAGGCGTTTTTAGAGATTGAAAGCGCGCTTAAACGTATCGAAAACGGCACTTATGGGCTTTGCGAGAGCTGCGGCGAGCAGATAAGCTTAGAGCGCCTTAAGGTAAATCCAGAGGCGAGATTGTGCATTTCGTGCAAGGAACAGGCGGAAAAGCAAAATAGGAGTTAGCTATGAAAACCAAGCAATTCTTTTTATATTCGATCGTCTATATCGCAATCGTCGCGATTTTAGTTTTTACGCAGCAAAGCAGTAGCTATACACTGGGGCTTTTCGGTTTTACGCTTACGCTTCCTGTGGCGGTGTGGATCGTACTGCCGTTAATTTTATATATGATTTTGGCGATTTTTCATATCGTTTTTCATAGCTTTGCTTTTTACCGCACAAAAAGGGCGATCGCAAAGGATCTAAGCGCATACGATGCGATGAGTAAAGAGGTTTTGCTGGGTCTTGATACCAATAAAGACTTTAAAACCGAGTATTTTAAAGACCCGAGCGAGCTTACTAA
Organism: uncultured Campylobacter sp.; assembly: GCF_937921625.1. Classification (GTDB taxonomy): domain Bacteria; phylum Campylobacterota; class Campylobacteria; order Campylobacterales; family Campylobacteraceae; genus Campylobacter_B. The sequence goes on from NZ_CAKZTI010000057.1 coordinate 50,183, forward strand.
AATTTTATCTCCGTGGTACGATAGCACCGGCATAGATGTCAAAAATGAGGATCTAAAGGAGGTCATAGGCGTTATCGAGAAGGTTAAAAACGGCGAAGTGGCGGATCTGCGAAAATATAAACTTCCTAAAGATAACGGACTATTTTTACAAAACGAACTCAACCGCCTCGACGCCGAGCCTGCGTATGCGTATGAAATTTTAAAAACTAAAGGCGTTTATAGTGAAAATATCACTAAAAAAGCCTATGCCGTAGCGCTTGCCAAAGGAAGCTACGATAAGATCAAGGCCTATAAAATTCCTCAAGACGTAGCCGAGGTAAATATTTTAGTGGATCGCGCGGTGAATGACGCGAGCTTTGAGATCAGCAGCGAGGAGCTTTTCGATCTCGTAAATAATGAAAAATTTAGCGAGCAGGATTTTATCGGCTTTGCCAAAAAGCTAAAAAATCATCTCGCTCCAGAGCAATACAAAGCCTTTTTCGAGCGGCTCAAAAACGAGAATCAAGAAGCGACCGAGGCATATCTGTACACGCTATATGAGCTTGGCATGATCGACGAGTTTAGAGAGCAGCTAAGTCTTGCCGACGGTGAGGAGTTTGAGAAGTTTAAAATTCTGCTATTTTTGCGCGACAACGGCAAAAACGTCCCTGCGTCGCTGTTATTTTAGCTCGGTAATTTTACGAGTTCGTTTTATGCGGGTAAGAGAGGCTGCCTTTAAGCTCTTTGCGTCTATTAAACACAGCCTGCGCGATAAATTTTAAAGTGCGGGTAAAATTCTAACTCGCGCAAATTTTAAATTTCAAAATTTATCGAAAAATCAATGCGCGTAAGCGGTAAAATTTAAAAGATTTGCTTGCGTAGTGCGCGTGTAAACGGATTTTGCATTTACGCGATGAAATTTAAAATTTAAAAGTAAAGCGCAAGACTTGCTAGCCGAATAAAGTGCTGAAATTTTAAAATCCGTGCGGCGTTTTGCAAACTGCTTGCCGGGTTTGCCGTGCAAATAAAATTTGGTGGCGATCATTCTTGCTGCCGTTTTGCCGCCACGTAAATTAGCTAAGCTTAAAAATAAAATTCGCGCCTAAATGCGAATACGTAGCCTATGAAATTTAAAATTTAAAGCTCGCGGCAAAACCCGCTGCAAGCGCTGCGGAGTTAAATTTAAAGGTTTAAATTCAAACGAAATCAAAATGAGAAATTTAAAATGACGAAAGATTTTTTTAAAAGGGACCCTTTATTTTTGGCGCCTTTGGCGGGCTTTTCGGATCCGCCGCTGCGGGGCGTAGTGAAAAAATTCGGCTGCGACGCGACCGTAAGCGAGATGATAAGCGCAAACGCCCTTGTTTTCGAGGGCGAAAAGACGCTAAAGATGCTCGAAAAAAATGCCGCCGAAACCCCATTTTTCGTGCAGATCGCAGGCAGCGATGCGGAAATTATCAAAAAGGCGGTTTTGCTCATCAATAAATTTGACGGCATCGACGGTATCGATCTAAACTGCGGCTGCCCCGTCCCCAAGGTCGTAAAGCAAGGCGCCGGCTCGGCGCTGCTGCTTGATCTGCCTCGCCTATCGCGCCTGGTTGAGACGATCAAAAAGTATTCGAATAAAAAATTTACGAGCGCGAAGGTGCGGCTGGGCTTCGGCGCCGTGGATATCGAAAATATCGCTCGCGCCGTACAAGGCGCAGGAGCCGATTTTATTGCTATTCACGGTCGCACCAGAGCGGGCGGATACAGCGCGGCGGTGGATTACAGCGCGATCGCAAGAGCCAAACACGAACTGCAAATCCCCGTGATCGCAAACGGCGACATAAACTCCGCCAATGCGCCTGCAGTGCGAGACCTTAGCGGCGCAGACGCGCTGATGATCGGTCGCGCGGTCATCGGCAGACCCTGGATCTTTCGCGAGATCAAAACGGGCGAACAGGCAAGTGACGAGCTAAAAAGGGAAGTCGTGCTCTATCATTTCTCCCAGATGTTAAGCCACTACGGCGTGCGCGGCGTGGCGATATTTCGCAAGCATCTGCACGAATACTCCAAGGGGCGCGAAAACGCCGCAAGCTTTCGCGAGCAGATCAACCACGTCGCTGCTGAGAGCGAAATGACTCGGCTAATCGAGGAATTTTTCGCCTAAATTTAGAATTTTAGGAACTCTGATGATTATTTTAAAAATTATAGCCTGCGCATTTTCGATGGGTTTTTGCTTGATGTGCATTTCAAGTTTAATGGGTTTTTTTATAGGGCAGATTTTTGACACATCTAGCGTCCGGTTTGACGATCCCTTAGAATGGCTACAGCAGAAGTGCGTATATTTCCTATTTTTGTGGATATTTTTCTGCGGGATTTGCGCGATACTTGCCGCAAAGTTAAAGGATTTTGGTAAGCTCACTGATTTTTTCGTAAATTTATTTTTGCCTACAGCAGCGGTTTGGATGCTATCGCCATTTTTAGGGATGATGATTGTGGCGCTGATTGTTTCAGATTTGCATCTTGCCAGGTTTTATTCCTCATTGCTTAGCGCATTAATATTTATCGTTCTTTTTATGATCGTCGTAGCCGAGGTCTTAAAGCAGATTTATCCGTCCAAGTCCTAGCGCGCGGAATTTTAAAATTTAGTGCAGAGCTTTTATCTACCGCTTATATCACAGCTCGCGCGTTAAAAGGCGAGGGCGTTAAAATTTAAGGAGAAATTATGGAAAATATCTACATCATCGGCGACGTGCACGGCTGCTACAGATCGCTTTTGGCGTTAATAGAGCAGCTGCCGCATAAATTTGATAGCAAAATTTGCTTTGTGGGCGATCTGATCGACCGAGGCCCTGCGAGCTCGGATGTGGTGGAGCTAGTGCGCACTCGCGGATATGACGCGGTGATGGGCAATCACGAAAAGCGCTTTGTAAGCAACGCAAAAACTGCACTAAGGTGCGCAAAGACGGGCAAATTTACGAGCTCAAATGACCTCTACGCATTTTTTAGCCTGGACGAAAGCTGGCTGTTTAATAACGGCGGTGAAGCGACGCTAGCGTCGTATTATCGTCACGGAGGCGTGAAACAATGCAAGGAGCATCTGCGGTTTGTCTCGCGGCTGCCGATTTACTTGGAGTATGATTTGCGTGATGAAAGCGGTCGCGCCCTCGTCGTATCGCACTCCGCAGTGGGTCGCGCGTGGGGGATTAGACACGATGCAGAGCGTGCGAAAAGCTTCGCCGCTCATGTGCTAAGCGGGCGCGGAGATGATAGCGCGAATGATGGAATTTTTAATGTCTACGGGCACACGCCGGTAAAAAAGCCCGTCATTACGGAATTTAGCGCAAATATCGATCTGGGCTGTGTTTATAAAAAGCACTGGGGCGAGAAGGCGAGGCTTTGCGCGCTGGAGTTTCCCTCAAAGAGAATTTTCACGCAGGAATGCATAGATTTTTGAGTTTGTGTCGGGATAGCGCGGATTAAAATTTAAATTTGCGTAGGCTATTTGAAGGCGAAATTTTAGAATTTAAAGACGCGTTCTTAAAGCGTCCGTCGCGCAGCCAGATCGCGTGAAATTTTAAATAATATCCCTTAGCTTACGCGCTTCATACATCCACGCCTCAAGCTCGTCCCAGTGCTCGCCCTCAATCATCTGTACGCAAATTTCAAGCTCATTTTTAAAAGCGTCGATCGCGCCCAGTAGGTTCGTGCGGTTTTGCTTAAAAATATCGACCCACATCTGCGGCGAGCTTTTGGCGATACGGCTCATGCCGGAGAAGCTGCCGCCAGCTAAATTTATGATATTGCGGCGATTTTCCTCTTTTAGTACGCTATTTACGAGCGAGTAGCTGATCGCATGCGGTAGGTGCGAGATGAGCGCTACGTGGTGATCGTGGCTTTTTGCGTCCATAAATACGATCTTCATCCCCGCGAACGAAAAAATTTCGACCGCTCGTTTGATATGCACTTCATCCGCACCATGATCGTCGCAGATAACGACTACTGCGCCGTTTAAAAGCTCTTTAAATGCCGCTTGCGGGCCGGAGTTTTCGGTACCAGCCATTGGGTGAGCTGCGATGAAATTTCGTCTGATCTGCGGAGGACAGTTTTGCAAAATTTTAAATTTCGTGCTTCCCAGATCAATGATCGTCGTTTCACTTCTGCAGTCGCTTAGTTTTTGCAACGTCTCAATAATTGCTTCCACGGGGATCGCGAGAAAGATCGCGTCGCAGCTTTGCTTCATCTGCTCCAGACTTAAAATTTCATGCACGAGCCCGAGCCTCAGAGCTTCTTTTTCATTTTCGCGGCTGATGTCGCAGCCGTAGACGGTGCTAATTATTTTGGTGCTTTTTAGACATAGCCCAAGAGAGCCGCCGATGAGACCCAAGCCGATAATTCCTATCTTCATAAAATTCCTTTTTGATATATGCAAGTTTTAATTTTAATGTGGTATTATACGCAAATTATTTTCGTTTTTAGGTAAAATTTTATGAAAAAAAGCGTTTTTTTACTCTTAGTAGGCGGGATTTCCGTGGCATGCGCCGCGCAGATAAAATCCATTAAATTTGAAGGGCTAAGGCATCTTTCTCCACAGGTCGCACAGCAAATTTCAGGACTTAAGGTGGGCGATGAGCTTAACGGCGAGAACACCAATGCTGCGATTTCAAAACTATTTGAGCAGGGCTATTTCAGCGACGTTTATATCAGCGAACAAGGCGGCGCGGTCACTATCAACGTAACCGAAAAACCGACCATCGCCAAGGTCGAGATCAAAAACGTAGTTACCAATGATCGCGACAAGATCAATGAGCTCATCGGCTTGCGTCCGGGCCAGGTTTACGATGAGGTGGCTGCTAAAAAAGCGGAGACCCGCATCAAGCAATACTACGAAGTCAAGGGCTTTTTCGACACCGTGGTGGAATTTTATCCAAAGCCGATAAACGACGATAAATCGGTCATCTTGCTAACGATCGAGGTAAATCGTGGCGAAAATATCATCATAGATAAGGTAAATTTAGTAGGCGCAGACAAGCTCGATTATGACGATATAGAGCCATCCGTCGCCAATAAAGAACGCGAGATGCTGGGCTGGATGTGGGGCTTTAACGACGGCAAGGTAAAAACCGCCGAGCTTCCTAACGACGCAAATAGAATTCAAGAAGAATATTATAAAAAAGGCTACTTAGACGCGCAGGTTTCGGCGCCACTACTTAATGCCGATATGGATAATTACACTGCTGATTTGACTTATTATATAAAAGAGGGCGAGCAATACACCGTAAGCTCCGTAGATATCGAGTATCCTGCAGATATAATCAAGCTTGATAAAGAAAAAGTTTTGGACGATTTCAAGCTTCAAAAGGGCGATACAATGAATTCCGAGCGTTTGCGCCGCGATATGAATACGCTAGAGACTTTAGTCGCGGATCAGGGATACGCCTATGTGCGCATTGTGCCTAAGACTAAGCAGGACAAAGAAGCTCGCACGGTCGCTATCACGTATCAAGTCATCCCTGAGGATAAAGTCTATATTAGAAACGTAACGATCTCGGGTAACGATAAGACCGAGGATAAGGTCATTCGCCGCGAGATGTATCTGACCGAGGGAAATTTATATAGCAAAACCGACTACAACGATTCGTTAAATTCTTTAAAACGCACGGGGTATTTCGATGAGGTGGAGATTAAAGAAAACCGCGTTTCTAACGATCAGATCGATCTTGAAGTCGCAGTTAAAGAAGCTCCTACGGGCTCTATCACGGGTGGTATCGGATATGGCAGCGAGGATGGAATTTTACTTAGCGGCGGTATCAGTGATCGTAACGTATTCGGCACCGGTCTTCACGGCGCATTCTCGGTCGAAAAAAGCGACGATCAGTTAAGCGGACGCTTGAGCTTAACCAATCCTAGAGTATTTGATTCTGAGTATAGCTTGGGCGGATCGATCTTTGCCAACGACTATGACTGGGACGATTACGATGAGAAATCTTACGGATTTTCAATCACGGGCGGTCGCAAGATCGGGCGTAATACCGATGTAAGCCTTACGTATTATCTCGAAAAAAGCGAGATTAAGGGCTTAAACGAATATTACGCCAAAGCGGGCTATTTAGATGGCAAGAATTTAAAAAGCTCGATTATCCCGTCTATTACATATAATAGCACAGATGATTATTACTTGCCAAGAAGCGGTATGATCGCAAGTGCCAGCTTAGAATACGCGGGTCTTGGCGGCGATATGGACTACACCAAGGCTCGAGGATCGTTTAACTACTACTTTGGCTTGCGAGATTATATCGATCACGACATTATCTTTAGATACAAAGCTGCAACGGGCTATATGTGGGAAGGTAATAAAAAGATCCCGATCAACGAAAAGCTATTCCTAGGCGGAATGAAAAGCATTAGAGGCTACGAAGGTCGCAGTATCCCGAAAAAAGAGATCTGCTTAAATGCAAATAATTGCCGCTATATTGAGACGGGCGGTATGCAGAGTTTCAATAACTCCTTTGAGCTAAGCTTTCCGGTGGTTGATAGGCTTAAAATGCGCTTTGTAACGTTTTTTGACTACGGAATGATCGGCGATCATGACTGGAATGAGGAGGAGCGCTATAGCACGGGTGCTGGTATCGAGTGGATGACGCCGATGGGGCCTTTGCAACTATACTTCGTTAAGCCGCTTAATAAAAAGCCGCACGACGACACAAATAGCTTCGAATTTAGCATCGGCGCTAGATTTAATTAAACGCGACGACTTGCGAACGCTGTGGCGTGCGTAGAATTTTCTACCGCACGCCTTAAAATTTAGTAACGCTGCAATTTTGGCTTTTCTTGTCGCACTAATTTACAGCCGAATTATTGTAGGCGGTTTGATCTAAAATTTAATTGGAATTCCGCTCGGCTTAGGATGAAATTTAAACGTATAGCTTGCTTTGAATTTTTTAGAATTTTATATCAAGATAGTTTAAAATTTCATTCGTATGGCAAAATTTTAAGTATAAGTGTTCTAAAAAAATCAATACAAGCCATTAGCATAATTTAAAGAAATTCTAATATTGAAATTTTAAAGATTACGATATAGACGATAAACGCCGCTTTGTTGTGTGCGGAATTTCACTGCATAGGATTTAGCGCGCCACCAAATTTTAAAGCTCATAAATTTTGAGATTCTAAAATCGCGAGAATTTAAAATCTGAAATTCGCCTCGTAAATCGCTAAACATTTGCGTTAAATTTTGCCTCGCTTTACCGATAATTTAAGTTAAGCTTGTAAAATCGCGCTCTAAAATTATATCAAAGGCTCTTTTATGCGTAGAAATGGCAATGGAACGAAGCTTAAAATTTTAATATTTCTTATTATAATATGCGCTTTGGTTTATGGAATCTTTAGAATTTTTACCTCGCCTAAATTTGAAAAAAATCCTCCGCAAATTGCGCTGGAAAATGAAATTTATTGGAATTTAACCTCGCCTTTAAAGATTAAAATTTCAGACGATACCGGCATTAAGCTTGTCCGCGTAAACTTAAACGACGGAGCCAGCACGATACCGCTACTAAATGAGGAGCTGAATGTTCCACAAACGACGCTAGAGCTTGCCGTGCAATTTCCTAAAAATTTGATGCTTAATAAAGATAAAAACTACAAGCTTGAGGTTTTTGCAAACGACATTAGCTCGTGGAATTTTGCTCAAGGAAATAAGAGCGCAAAAACGGCAAATATAATAATAGATGACAAAAAGCCCGTCATAAATATCATCAATCAATCCTATAAAATCACCAAAGGCGGTAGCGCTGTAGTTGTATTTTCGGCAAAAGACGAGCGCCTAAACGAAGTCTATGTCAAAACCAACTATGGCAAAATTTTTAAAGCAATTCCTTTTGTAAAAGATGGCTATTATGCGTCTCTCGTAGCGTGGCCTGCAAATTTGGAGGAATTTCGCGCAGAAGCGGTCGCCACTGATCGTGCAGGCAATGAAAGCATTTCGCAGATCAAATATTTTTATCAGGACAAAAAATATAAAGTCTCTACTATCAAGCTAAATCCGGGCTTCATTAACGGCAAAGTAAGTGATCTGGCTAGCCAATACGCGCAGAATTTTAACTCTATGAGCGATCTGGAGAAATTTAAATTCGTAAACGAAACTCTGCGTAAGAAAAATGGAGATGATCTGCACGCCGCTACTAGCGCGGTGCACGAGGATAAAATAAATGGATTTGAGCTAAAGCCTTTTTATCCGCTTGCTAAAGGCGCAGCGGTAGCAAGCTTTGCCGATCATCGGATATTTTTTATGAACGATGAACAAGTAAGCGAGTCTTGGCATATGGGGCTTGATCTAGCAAGCGTTGCAAACGCCGATATCAAAGAGAGTAACTACGGCAAGGTAGTTTTCGCGCAGGAAAACGGAATTTTCGGATTAAATTTAGGAATTTACTACGGCTTCGGATTATACGGCATCTACGGACACTGCTCGGCGACGCAGTTAAGCGTCGGCAGCGACGTAAAGCCGGGCGATATTCTAGCACAGACGGGCTCAAGCGGCTTTGCTTTCGGAGATCATCTGCATTTTGGCATCGTAGTTCAGGGTGTGGACGTAAGACCCGAGGAGTGGATGGATCCTAAGTGGATGAAAGATAACATTACCGATGTCTTAGAATCGTCCAAAAAAGTAATAGAAAAAGGTAAGTAAATTTTAAAATTTTCGCTATAATGCGCGGGTTAATGAAAACGAGGATAGAAATGAGACAGACAACGATAGCTAAGAAAGTCCATAACGTCGGCATCGGGCTGCACAAAGGTGAGCCTATCAGACTTACGTTAGAGCCTTTAGAGGCGGGCAGTGGAATCGTATTTTACAGAAGCGATCTTGGCGTTAGTTTTAAAGCCGAGCCGAAAAACGTCATAAATACGCAAATGGCAACCGTCGTAGGAAGCGAGAAAGGCTATATATCAACAATAGAGCATCTAATGAGCGCCATTAATGCCTATGGTATCGATAATATCCGTATCATCGTCGATGCTAATGAAATTCCTGTGATGGACGGAAGCTCCGCGAGCTTTTGTATGCTTTTAGACGAAGCGGGAGTAAGAAAGCTTGACGCGAATAAAAAAGCTCTCATCATCAAGCGAGCTGTGGAGATTCGCGAGGGAGATAAGCTCGTGCACTTAAGCCCTAGCAAGAGTCCGAAATTTGATTATACGATTAAATTTAGCCATCCGCTCATCGGCACTCAGCACCATGTTTTTGAATTTAGCAAAAAAGCCTATCTTAAAGAAATTTCGCGAGCGCGCACGTTTGGATTTTTAAAAGACGTGCAAGTGCTACGCTCCATGGGGCTAGCTCTAGGCGGCAGTTTAGAAAACGCCGTCGTAATAGACGAGAATAAAATTTTAAATCCAGAGGGCTTGCGTTTTGAAAACGAGTTCGTCCGCCATAAAATTTTAGATGCGATCGGCGATCTTGCGCTCGTGGGCGCTCCGATTTTGGGCGATTATACGGCGTTTGCGGGAAGCCACGATCTAAATCATAAACTCACTTTGGCAGTCCTTGCCGACGCGAAAAATTTCGAGCTAGTAGATCTTACCGCCGAGGTTGTGCGCGAATATCAAAAAGTCTTTGCTTAAGGTTGCAAAATCAAAGAGATTGAAATTCTAATCGCTGCTCTTAGCGCTCCGTGCCTGCTCGGTGTGTATGAAAACGGCGCTAAGATAGCGGAATTTTCAAGCGCTGAAGGCGAAAAAGCCGATAAATTTCTGGTCGCTAAATTTAGCGAAATTCTAAAAACTTATAAAATCAAAGAGCTCATCTATGCAAATACCCCGGGCAGCTTTATGGGCATGAAGGTAAGCTACGTGATATTGCGCACGCTTAGCATCGCTCTTGATGTGCCGCTGTATGCCATTAGTGGCTTTGAGCTAAGCGGCTTCGGACCGATCAGAGCGAATAAAAACTTCAGCTACGTTTACGATCGCGGCGAAATCAAAATGAAAAAATGCGCCCCCGCCACGCTATCTTTGCCGCAGGATTTATCGGTTTTAAATAAAAGCGATGATATACTTCCAAATTACATCATAGAAGCGGTTTAGGAGAGAGCTTGATTATAAGAATTCCTGCGACGAGCGCAAATTTAGGCCCCGGTTTCGACGCGCTCGGCCTTAGCCTAGGGCTATTTAACGAAGTAGAAATTACCGAGCAGAAGTTTTTTTGCGTATCGCTTAGCGGTGAGGGCAGCGACAGAGCGTGGCTTAAGAAGGGCAACGCTTTTTTGAATATTTTCAATGAAATTTACAGAAAACTAGGCGGCGGGCAAGAGATAAATTTTAAATTTGCTTTTCGCAACAACATCCCGTTTTCGCGTGGGCTGGGCAGCAGCTCGGCCGTGATCGTAGGCGCCATCGCAAGCGCTTATAAAATTTGCGGGTTTGAGATCGATCGCGCTAAAATTTTAAACACGGCGCTGGAATACGAAAACCACCCGGATAATATCGCGCCCGCGACGCTCGGCGGCTTTGTCAGTAGCGTCGTGGACGGCAAGACGGTTCGCACGCAAAAATGCGAAATTTCGCAAGATCTGCAAGCGGTCGTCGTCATCCCCGATACGCCGATGCCTACGAACGAATCGCGCGGCAAGCTGCCTAAGAGCTTTTCGATCAAAGATTGCGTTAGCAACCTCTCGCACGCGGCGTTTCTGACCGCTTGCTTTATGCGGCGCGATTACGACAGCTTGCGTTACGCCTGTATCGATAAGATGCACGAGCAGATGCGCATGGGCGTGCTCCCGCAGCTTTTTGGGGTGCGCGAGATCGCCTATGATAACGGCGCGCTTATGAGCTCGCTCTCGGGAAGCGGCTCAAGCTTTTTAAATTTAGTCTACAGAGCCGACGCCGCAAAGCTTAAAGCCTGCCTTAGCGAAAATTTTAAAAACTTCCGCGTCGAAATTTTAGAGATCGACAACGGCGGCTTTAATATTGACTAAGAAAAATAAAGATATAATCGCATGAGCGAACCGATTAGAATGTGCGTTATTTGCAGGGGGCGCTTCGCCAAGCGCGAACTCCACGCCTTTTTGCAAAATTTTAAAAATATAAGCTCAAACAGACAATTTTATATTTGCGACGGTTGCATAAATCAAAAAGAGAAAATTTCAAAATATCTATCTAAATTTGCGTCTAGTGCAGATTTGGGACATATCAAGGAGAGGGTTTTAAATGGGTGTTCTGATTAAAGATATCGCGGACGAGCTTGGATACGCAAGCAAAGAGATAATCGAAAAAGCGCAGGAGATGGGCTTTAAGAGGGTAAAAACCGCGTCGAATAAAGTAAGCGAAGAAGAAGCTGCCGCTATTTACGATTATATTCAGACGGGAATTTTACCGGGGAAAAAGTCAAAGCCTGCGAAAAAAAGCTCCGAAAAAGCGCAAGAAGATGAGAATAAGCCCGCTAAAAAACAGAGCGAAACTAAAAAAACCGCTAAAAAAGAGAGCCCTAAAAAGGCGGAAAGCTTAAAAGCTTCCGAATCCAAAGAGCTTGCACAGAGCGCCAAAGAGCCTAGCGATGAAAAAACTCGGACGCAAGAGCCCGAGGCGAAAACCGAAAAAGCCCAAAATCAAAAAGAAGAAATTTCCTCCGCTGCGCAGGAGAAAGAGGAGAAGCAAAACGCCGCTTCAAAGCCCGCGCCGGTGCAGATAAATAGCGGCGATAGTATAGCTAGCGAGAGCTTGCAAAAGCGCCGTGGTCTAGTCATCGTAAAAAAGAAAAAGGAAGTTCAAGCCCCGGCGGCACAAGATAGGACCGAGCCTAGGCGCGAAAAGATAAGTGCGAGCTTGGAGGCGATCTTTTCAAATGCCGAACTAAATTTGAAAAAGAAAAAGATCGAAAAGAAAAAGGCTCCCGCGGCTAAAAAAGAAGACGCCCTTAAAATCGACATCATTCCTGATCACGAGATGGCGGATATCGTCATTGAGGACGAAGATGTCGTGGTAATGCCCGATTTCACCGTCAAACCAATTCAGACCGAAAATCGCACCAAAAGTAAAAACCAACCCAATATTTATCGCGCCTCGCAGAATCAAATTTTCAGCAGTGAGGGCGGCATAAGTCGCGGCGGTCGCAAAAAGCATAAAAAAGCCCCTCGCGAGCAGGGTAGCGAAATCGTAAGCTCTGTAAATATCCCAAAAGAGATCCGCGTCTATGAGTTTGCCGATAAGATCAAAAAGCAGCCTAGCGAGATCATCGGCAAACTATTTGCGCTTGGGATGATGACGACGAAAAACGACTTTTTGGACGAGGACGCGATAGAAATTTTAGCAAGCGAATTCGGTATCGAAGTAAATATCATCGATGAGTCGCAGGAGTTTGATTACATCAAGGCCTACGAGGACAGCGAAGGCGAAGAAAATTTAATCGCTAGAGCGCCTGTCATCACCATTATGGGACACGTCGATCACGGCAAAACGAGCTTGCTTGATTATATACGAAACTCTCGCGTCGCAAGCGGCGAAGCGGGCGGCATCACGCAGCACGTAGGCGCGTATATGGTCGAAAAAAACGGCAGGAAGATCACTTTCATCGACACTCCGGGCCATGAGGCCTTTACTTCGATGCGCGCGCGCGGAGCCGAGGTTACCGATATCGTAATCATCGTAGTGGCGGCAGACGACGGCGTCAAGCCTCAGACTAAGGAGGCTATAGCGCATGCCAAGGCCGCAAATGTTCCGATCATCATCGCGATAAATAAGATGGACAAGCCTAATGCCAATCCCGATCTCGTAAAAACCGGGCTTGCAGAGCTTGACATCATGCCTACCGAGTGGGGCGGCAGCTACGAGTTCGTGCCGATCTCCGCAAAAACGGGCGAGGGAATTGAAAATTTATTAGAGATCGTGCTTTTGCAAGCTGATCTTTTGGAGCTCAAAGCCGATCCTAGCAAGCAGGCTAAAGCGACCATCATCGAAAGCTCCCTTCAAAAGGGGCGCGGCGCAGTTGCCACCGTCATCGTGCAAAACGGCACTCTGCATGTCGGAGACACCGTAGTAGCTGGTATCGCATACGGCAAGGTGCGCGCGCTTAGCGACGATAAGGGCAGGGCGCTAAAGCAAATTTTACCTGGCGAATGCGGCGTTATCATAGGCCTTAGCGAGGTTCCGGGTGCGGGCGAGACACTGATCGGCGTTTCAAGTGATAAAGAAGCGCGCGAGTACGCGAGCAAAATTTACGAGCATCAGCGCCAAAAAGAGCTTAGCAAATCGACCAAGGTCACCATCGACGAGCTAAGCGCCAAGATCGCCGAAGGCTCACTAAAAAGTCTGCCCGTGATTGTCAAAGCCGACGTTGCGGGCTCGCTGGAGGCTATCAAAGCAAGCCTTGAGAAGCTCCGCAACGACGAGGTCAAGGTCGATATCGTCCACAGCGGCATCGGCGGTATCACGCAAAACGATATCGCCTTGGCAAGCGCCAGCGAAAACTGCGTGATCTTGGGCTTCAACGTCCGTCCTACGGGCGAGATCAAAGAGCTTGCCAAAGAGCGCGGTGCGCAGATTAAGACCTACAACGTCATCTACAACCTAATCGACGATATCAAGGCGCTTTTGAGCGGCCTTATGAGCCCGATCATCAGCGAGGAGGCCTTGGGTCAAGCCGAGATCCGCCAGGTCATCAACGTGCCTAAGATCGGGCAGATCGCGGGCTGCATGGTTACCGACGGGCTCATAGCTCGCGGCGCAAAGATCCGCGTCATCAGAGAGGGTGTCATCGTTTTCGAGGGCAACGTCAGCTCGCTCAAGCGCTTCAAAGACGACGCCAAAGAGGTCGCCAAAGGCTTCGAGTGTGGCGTAGGTATCGAGGGTTACGACGATATGCGCGTGGGCGATTTTATCGAAAGCTACAAGCAAAAAGAGGAGCAGGCTACGATCGACTAATGCTCGCGGAATTTCGCGTGGGCATTCGCTTAGTTTGCACGGCTTGCGGTTAAATTTTAAGCCTCGATCGCGCCTTGAAATTTTATGCTCGTAGAATTTGGGCACGAAATTTCGTCTTTTAAATTTAATGGTATAACGCGCGAGCAAAGCTTTAAATTTTATCTGTTTCTACGCGAGGCTTTGCCGCGCAGCGCCAGTTTTGAAATTTTAATGTTTTAAATTTTTCTTGCGGCGCGGCTTTGCGATCAAATTTTATTTGACGCCGCTTGCTGATCGCGGTTTTTCCGCGCGACTTAAATTTTAAATTTAATCGCGAAATTGAAATTTAAAAGCGGTAAAATTTAGATTTTGCGTAGCATCAAAGCGCTTTTAAAATTTAAGATAAATTCTAAATCGGCGCAGTGTGCGGCAAAACAGCGACGCGGAGAACGGCACGGTGCAAGCGGCGCAAAATGAGACCGCAACGGCGTGCGGTGTCATTGCGGCGCTGTCAAAAGACGGCAACGGATATCGTAAATAGCGACGCAGTAAGCGAGCGTAGCGCAAAGAGGGTGCCGCCGCGCACCGTATTATTGCGGCGCCAAGACGGGTAGTGCGGCAGCAATATAGCGCCGTGGCGAGCAGAGCACGGCGCAGAATAGCACCGCGTCTTGGCGCGGAAATATTTCTGCTGTAGCGGTGAGGCTATGCGATGAGCTTTCGTACGCGAGCCATAAATTTTATGCGATCTGCGTTTGAAATTTAAGCGCGAAGCGCGCGGGCTAAAATAATTTCAAAGCAGGGCTTGCGCCTTTTAAAATTTAAGAGCGAAATTTTAAAAAGTGCGGCGCCGTTTGCAATACCAGCGCGCAGCAAACCGCTTAGAATTTAAATGGACGTTCCGACGCATCGCAAGCCGCGTCAAATTTAAACAGACCGCGTCGCCGCAGGACGGATATTTCGCAACGCCGAAGTGGAATAGAATTCCGCATCGTCATGCCCAAGCGAAATAAAATTTCGCGTCGCTGAAAGACGCGAGATAAAATTCTATATCGCCGCAAGACGGACGCTCCGCTGCGACAAAGCAATAAAATTCCGTCATCGCAAGACGCAAAATAAAATTCCATCGCCGTATAATCTGCGGCGATTTAAGATAGCGAGGTAAAGATGAATCCGACCGAACTCAGAAGACTTCGCACGCAAAGCGTGCTAAAGCAGCTCATCCCCGAAGCGCTCGCGAGCCTTGAGGACGAGCTTTTGCGCGGGCTGTGCGTCACCGACGTGGAGTGCAAGCGCGGGCGCTACGACGCGTTTGTATATCTGGATAAAAACGCCTTCGACGAGCGCGAGCAGGAATTTGTGCTCGAAAAGCTCGGCCGCGTGGCGAGATATTTGCAAAACTTCTGCGCTGAGGCGGAGGGCTGGTACCGCTGCCCCGCGTTTCACTTCAAATTTGACGACCGCTTGGAGTATCAAAACAAAATGGACGATCTTTTTGACAAAATAGAGGAGGAGCTGCGCAAAAATGGTTGATTTAGAGGCTTTGGCGCGCGAGTGCGGCGTGCAGCTTTACGACGTGGAGACGGTGAGCGAAAACGGCAGAACGATCTACCGCATCAGTATCACGAAAGCGGGCGGCGTGGGGCTGGACGATTGCGAGCGGTTATCGCGGCTGCTTTCGCCGATTTTCGACGTGGATCCGCCGCTTGAGGGCGAGTGGACGCTGGAGGTCGGCTCGCCCGGGCTTGAGCGCAAGCTAAGCAAGCCGCAGCATTTCGCAAATTCCGTCGGCGAGCTCGTGCGCCTAAGCTGCACGGACGGGCAGAAGCTAAGCGGCGAGGTGCTTGGCTGCGAAGGCGGCATGCTTAGACTGCGCACAGACGGCGGCGAGGTAAGCGTGCGACTTGATGAGATCAAAAAGGCGCGAACCTACGTGCAGTGGTAGCGGCGTGGATTTTAAAGCTCTGCGCGCAGATTTGAAATTTTGCGAATAAAGCTTAAAATTTGCCGCGCGGGATTTGCGGGTTTGAAATTTTGGCTTGGAATTTTGAGGTTTAAATTTTAAAATCGCCTTTGAAATTTACAGCTCCCGGTTGCTCTTGGTGGTTCCTTGTTGCTCTTGATCTCTCGCGGCGCTCGGCGCAGAATTTTAAAATTCCGGTGCCGCTTGCCTGTTTTGAAATTTTATCTTACGCCGATAAAAGGTAATTTTTCACGCTACCGGGCGGCGCTTTGAAATTTCACACTGCGCCGCTAAAAGATAATTTTTGCGTGACCTTCGCGCGTTGCTTAGGAATTTTACGTCGCGCTAAAAGTCGGCTAAATTTAAAATTTACGCGCTGTTTTGACGCGGTAAAATTTCAAACCTTTTGCTGCAAAGCAGAATTTTAAATTTTACGCTTTGTCGTAAATTTGGATTTTACCGCCCGCGACAAATACTGCGCCCGCGAGTTTTACAGCGCCTGTGCTACGAATCGCACCACGATGTTTGTTTACTAGCACGGCTCATCGTAATTTTACTAAGCAATCACGGCGGAGCGGGACAATTTAAATTTTTGGATCTTTTATGAACGACGAATTTTACATGGATTTGGCGCTGCGGGCTGCGTGGCGCTATCAGGCTCTGACGCTACCAAACCCCGCCGTGGGCTGCCTGCTTCTGGATAGGGGCGGCAGAGTTCTAAGTATAGGCGCGCATAAAAAGGCGGGCTTTTTGCACGCCGAGGCAAACGCCGTTTTCGCCACGCTGTGCGACCTGGACGCAAATTTCGCACAGGATTTCGCCCGCGAATACGCCCGCAAATTCGGCGTTAAATTTCAAAACACAAAAGCCCTAAAAAGCGCGCTCTTGCAGCCGAGCTTCACCTATGATTTTATCTTAAACCGCCACGGCGGGCTTTTGCGCGGCGCTTGCGCCTACGTCACGCTCGAGCCCTGCGCGCACCGCGGCAAGACCCCATCTTGC
>NZ_CAKZTI010000058.1 GCF_937921625.1 uncultured Campylobacter sp.
CGGTGCGAAACAGAATTGTGATTATACAAGAGCGATGCTTAAAGGGGGCTGAATAATTGAGAGAAATTTTAAAAAACGATTTGGAAAATTTTAAATTTCATAATGAAATTTTATGTTTAACACGCCTGAGACAAATTTTATCTCCAGCCTCCGTAAAAATTTTATAAATTTTGTAAACGACCGTATCCAAACTAAAATTTCATTATACCGCGATATGCCGCAATTCGCGACTGCCGACCGCACCCATTCGCCCGTAAAACCCGCTTGCAAAACGCTTAAGCGCACGATTATAAGATTTCGCTATAATCACGTCCGATTTAAAATTTATCAAAATTTAAAAGGATTTCTATGCGCGCAATTTTTTCTATTTATATCTTCATCATCGCAGCCCTTATCGGCATCGAGCTCTCGCTCGGCGCACTCGTCGCACCCGTGGTATTTTTCCCGCAGCAGATTATCGGAGATGGCGTGTTATCGCACTTCCAAAGCGGCAAGCTAATGAGCGAGATCTTCGTAAAATACGGCGGCATCCTCATCGCAGTCTCGGTCATCTGCCTCGTTTTTGAGATGATAAATTTCAACAACAACAAATCGCAATCCTTTCGCTTGCGCCTTTCGACCCTGATGCTGACGCTAGTAAATATCATCTTAGCCCTACTTTTCGTGCTTTACTTTACTGACTACGTCATAAATGCCCAAAAGATCGGTGCAGAAGCGACGATGACGCCGGAATTTGCCCAAATCCACGCGGCTAGCGAGTGGTGCATGAAACTCATCATCGTGTTTCAAACGGTGCTGTTTTTCGCAAAAATCCTCCCCGCCCTGGCTGCGAGAGATGTCGCGGCAACGAAAGACGCGCGGGATGAAGATTAGAATTTACTACGAAGATACCGACGCGCAGGGCATCGTGTATCACGCCAACTACATTAAATTTTGCGAGCGGGCGCGAAGCGAAGCGCTTATGCAAGCCGGGGTAGACTTCGCGCGCACAGACGCACACTTCGTAGTTAGCGAGCTTTGCGCTAAATTTCTCCGCCCCGCGCGCCTCGGCGACACGCTTGAAATTCGCACGAGCCTAGCCGCGCTTAAAAACGCCAGCGCCCTTTTGCGACAAGAAATTTACAAGATCAAAGATATTAAAAACGTAGATTTCAGCGAGCTTTTATACGCACAGGACGTAAAAATCGCCTTCGTAAAAGACGGCAGGCCAATCAAATTTAGCGCTGAAATTTTAGAATTTTTCAAATCTTTGAGATAAATTTATCTCGCGAGTTCAAATTTACCTAGTCGCGTGGTGAAAACATAGCACAGACCGGCTTTTCGGCATAAAATCCAAAAATACGCAGAGCTCTTGGGCGGTAATAAAATTTGCGAGCTTAGTAAAATTTTACGACATAGAATTTCGCTCGGCGTTAAGGTTTAAATTTAACGCTACGCCGCGACATAAACCCCTCACGCGCCCCGAGATAGCCAGATAGAAAACAAAATTTGAAATATCGAAATTTTGCAATGGCGTTAAATTTTACCTTGCCCCGCCGCTTTATGAAATTTTCTCGCTTTTAAATTTGAACTCGCCGCGGTTCGAATCTGTGTTTTGCCTCGCCAAATCCCGCTCGTCCGCAAAATTTAAGCAGGTCAAACTCGCCCGCGATCTCATCCGCATAGGCGCAATCCACAAACTAGGCGCCCGCGCAAAAAGCCGCGCGCAAAATCAAAATAGCGCGCAAAGAAAGCGCCAAAATGCGCCTCACAGCAGTCCTTTTATCTTTTGTAGATCCTCTTTGAAAAGCTCCGCTTTGCTCGGATTTTGCGCGATGAATGCGGGATCGAAGCTCGGCACGAAGCTGATGCCGCCCTCGTTAAAGACCGAGCCGTGCAGCACGTCCATGCCCGCCAAATCGCCGTTTCGCAGCACGATTTTGCAGCAGAGCTCCCCTAGGCAGAGCACGACTTTGGGCTTTAAAATTTTGATCTCGTCGGCAAGATAGGGCGCGCATTTTAAAATTATTTCCGAGCTTATGCGCCTATTTTGCGGCACCGCGCACCTTATCAAAAAGCTAAAATAGATCTCCTCGGGCGCGCAAATTTGATCTAGCGCCGCTGCTACTTCAGCCTCCAAACCGCCGCCAAAACCCTCGCTAACGCCCGGCGCTAGAGCTACGATCATAAGTTTTATGCCCGCGGGAGTTTTAAAATTTTTGATGGTCTTGAAATTTTTAAAATTTTGCTCGCCGCCTTTCGTGCGCGTTTTGGCAAGCTCGCAGAGATTGCACTCGGCGGTAGCGGATTTCAGCGCGTCCAGCGCCTTAAAAAATCGCTCGCCGCCGCTTAAAATTTCGGCGCCTACGTAGCGGTAGCCGAACGCTTTGTAATAAAGCAGCCTGCGTAGTTGCGAGCTTTGCATGGCACGCCTACGATCTGTTTAAATTTCGCGCGACGAATCCGCGATCAAACTGCGCCAAATCTTTGTAAAATTCCGCTCTAAAGCCCTGCTCGCGCAAAAACGCCGACAGGTTCTGCTTTTGATCGTAGCCCATCTCGCAGGCTAGAAATTTTGCGCGCCGTGCGGCGATCAGTACGATGAGTTTTAAAATTTCATCCCCCCGCTCGCCGCCAAACAGCGCCTGTTTCGGCTCCTGCAGCACGCGCGCGTCCAATGCGTAGGAATTTGCGATGTATGGGGGATTTGAGACGATGAGATCAAACTCGCCCGCGATCCCATCCGCGTAGGCGCAGTGCATGAACTCGACGTCCGCGCCCAAGCTTGCGGCGTTTGCGCGCGCCACCTCAAGCGCATCTGCGCTGATGTCGCTAGCCGTGATGCGGCAAGAAGGAAGTAGCTTTTTTAAGCAGATAGCGATTATGCCGCTGCCCGTGCCGATCTCGCAAATGCGCGGCTCGCCCAAGCTCTGCGCCAAAGTAAGAGCTTTTTTCACTAAAATTTCGGTCTCGCAGCGCGGTATCAACACCCGCTCGTCGACGTAAAATTTAAAGCCCATAAACTCGCAGCTTTGCGTGATGTATTCAAGCGGGCGGCCGTCTTTAAATTCAATGATCTTAGCGCGAAACTCCGCTTCGTGCGCGAGCTCTTCCGAGCATCTTAGCACGAGCTGCTCGTCGCTAAGTCGCTCGCAAAGCTTTAAAATTTCGCGCGCGACGTATTTTGAGCCACACTGCTGCAAGCCCCATCTTAGCGCTTCAGCGATCCTCATCAAGCTCTCTTATGCGCTCATACAGGCTCGGGTGCGAATGATACACCGCGGCGTAAATTTTATGAGCGAGCGGGAATGCCTTATTTTCGCTGCCCAGCTTCTTTAGCGCGCCGATCATGCTCTCTTTATCCTGCATGCTCGCGCCATGCCGGTCTGCGCTAAATTCGTGCATGCGGCTAAGTTTGGAGATTACAGGCTCAAAAAATGCATGCAAAATCGGCGCAAACAAAATCATAAAAACCAGCGTCGCGCCGCCGTCCGCGTTAAGTCCTAGCGCGCTAAATACGCCTGCGGGGAGGTTTCCGAATACCGCAAACGTCGCGCCCAAAAGCACGAAGCTAAGCGCTAAATTTTTCAAAATATCGCCGTGTTTGAAATGCCCGAGCTCGTGCCCTAAAACGGCCAAAATTTCATCCTCGCTCAGTTTTTCGATGAGCGTATCAAAAAGCACGACCTTTTTCGTCGCGCCGAAGCCGCCGAAATAGGCATTTAGACGCTTGTCGCGCTTGCTCGCGTCGATCGTAAAAACACCGCTACTTTTAAAGCCGCAGCGCTGCAAAAGCCCCTCTATGCGCTCTTTTAGCTCGCCGTGCTCTAGCGGCTGCATCTTATTAAACAGCGGCGCGATAACGGTCGGATAGATTAAATTTATCAGTAAAACTATGCCGAAGCTTAGCAAAAAGCCCCAGACCCACCAGTGCGCGCCCAGGCTATTCACGCAAAAAACGAGCGCAGAGGCTACCGCAAAGCCGAAAACCAGCGTGAGTATGAGCGATTTTAGCGCGTCTTTTACGAAAACGGCGGGCGTTATCGTGGAAAAGCCCAAGCGTCTGTCTTTGACGAAGGTTTTGTAAATCTCAAGCGGAAGCGATATCGCGCCGCCGATGATTAAAAACGCCGTTACAAAGCAGCTCCCCGCAAAAATCCCGTCGCCCGCTAGATCATATATCGCGCGCTGTAACGCGCCCGCACCCGCAAGTATCCAAATAAGCGCCACCGCAAACGAAAAGCAGTGCGAAAATATATTAAATTTTAAATTTACCGCGCCGACCTCGCCCGCCTTACGATAATCCTCCTCGCTAAGCACCACCGCAGGCTCCTTTAGTTTAGCGCGGATGAAGCTTAGCTCGAGCAGATCGAGCGAAATTTTATAAATCGTGTAAAGCGCGTATAAAAAGATCAAAAACCAAACCATCGCGCCTACTTTAGGCTCTCGGCGAGCGAAAGCACTTCGTAATATTCATTTTCCATACTGTTTAACGTTCCTCTTTTTTCTTCAAGTTCTTCAAAAAGTCCCTGCATCCCGAGCTTTTGATAAATTTCAGGCGTCGAGAGCGCGTGATTTAGCTCCTTTATACGCGCCTCGATAGCCTCGATTTTAGCGGGATACTCCTCTAAAATTTTATTCTGCTTGTAGCTAAGTTTTGCAGCGCTCGTCTTTTCCTTTTTGTTTTCGCGGCCGCTCTCGTCTGTGCTCGCGCTCGCGCCAGCGTCGGCCTCAATCTGGTCAATCTCCGCCATCTCGTCTTCAAACTCCAAATACTGCGAATAGGGCATTTGAATTTGATCGATCGTGCCGTTTTTTTCGAAAACCCAAAGCTTATTCGTGATCTTATCGATGAAATAGCGATCGTGGCTTACGATGATTACCGCGCCTTCGAAGCTTAGCAGATAATCCTCCAAAATATTGATCGTCGCGATATCAAGATCATTCGTCGGCTCGTCCAAGATCAGGCAATCGTACTGCTCGGTAAAGAGCTTGGCAAGCGCCAGGCGGTTCTTTTCGCCGCCGCTAAGCACGCCCACGGGCTTATCTAAAAACTCCTTCGGAAACAAGAAATTTTTCAAATATCCGTATACATGCATGTAGCTGCCGCGAACGCTTATGTGATCGCCGCCGTTGGGGCAGAAAATTTCGATTATGCTTTTATCGTCCGTGATACCGCTGCGGGTCTGATCAAAATAGCCGATCCTGATCTCGCCGCGTTTGATCTCGCCCGCATCGATCTTACTGCGGCCGAGTAGAATTTTAAGCAGAGTGCTTTTGCCCGCGCCGTTAGCGCCTACGATGCCGATGCGCTCGCCCTGCAAAACCCGCGCCGAAAAGCCCTTGAAAAGCACCTTGCCGTTTAAAATTTTACCGATATTCGTGCATTCAAAAAGCATCTTTTTGCGATTGTCGCCGCCCGTGCCGTTAAAGCTCCTACTCGCGCGCTCCAGCTCGAGCCGCACGCGACGGATCGCGCCCGGGTTTTTCTTCGCATCCTGCCTCATCTGCATGATGCGCGCCTTGCGCCCTTCGTTGCGCTTTAGGCGAGCTTTTACGCCGCGGTGCAGCCACTCCTCCTCGGCGCGCAGCTGTTTAAGCAGCGTCTCGTGGGACTTTTCGAGCGAAGCGAGCATCTCCTGCTTGCGCCTCAGATAGTTCTCATATCCGCCGTCGAAATTTGAAATTTTACCCTCTTCGATCTCGATACTGCGCGTCGCCAAGCGGTCGATGAAGTAGCGATCGTGGCTGATAAAAACGATCGTCTGCTTCGAGCTAAGCAGCATATCCTCTAGAAATTTCACCATATAGACGTCGAGGTGGTTCGTGGGCTCGTCCAGCAGCAGCACGTCGGGCTTTTTAAGCACCAGCGCGCCCAGCGCCACGCGCCGAATTTCGCCGCCGCTAAGCGTGCAGACGGAGCGGTTTTCGTAAATTTTAAGTCCGAAATTTTGCAGCACCTGCTCGATCTTATTATCGATCTGCCAGCCGTCCTTGGCCTCGATAAATTTAATCAGCTCGTCTTGGCGCGCTAAAAGCTCCTTGTTTTCGGACTGTGCGGCGATTTCGCTCGAGATCGCGTCGTATTCGTCCAAAGCGGCGTAAATTTCAGCTAGCTCCCTTCGTAGCGCGTCTTTGACCGAGAGATTGTCTTCAAATTTCGGCGTTTGAGCGAGCATCTGGATATTTAGCCCGTTTTGAGTGATCACGCGCCCCTCGTCGGTCTCGCACAGACCCGCAATTATCTTCATCAGCGTGGATTTGCCGCCGCCGTTTTTGCCGATCACGGCGACGCGCTCATTAGCGTCCAGTGCGAAATTTACGCCGTCTAAAACGACGTGAGAGCCGAATTTTTTCGTAACATCGATAAGCTCGATCAAAGCCAATTTTAAGTTCCTCTAGTGTTAAATTCGATAATTTTACACAAAATTCTATTAAATTTTAATAACTTTTAAAGGTTTAGCGATGCAAAGTTTGGAATTTAACGGCCTGCGTGTAGAAATTTTCGCCCCGCACGCACAGCCCCTTGCGCCAGCCATGCGTGCGCAGCCTATCAAATCCACGCCGGATACCCTGCCCGACACTTCTACATCCGCGCAATTTGTCTCATCTGAGCTTCTACCGTCTCCCACATTCGCGCAGGATGATCCACCCGCCGTTTCGTTCGGTCTGTCTGCGCAGGCTGCTTCATCTGAGCCTCCCGCGTCTGCAGTACCGAATACACCGCTCGTTACGCCCATCGCGCCCGCTTCGCCCTCCTCTCTAGCCGTGCCTAAGGCACAAGCCATTCAACCCACTGCGTCGTTCGTGTTAGATACTAGACCAGAATTTATGGCGGCCACCGACTCGATTTCGCCCGCGTCATCGATGCTGAATACAGCGCTCACCGCGTCTGCACAAACCGCCTTGCCCCGCTTGGATGCCGTGCCGATCATCTACCTGCGCGTCTTGGAGTTTGGCGCGACCGGCACGGGCGAAATTTACGAGCTCGTCTCGCGACAAAGCGGCGCGGATTTCGTGCTCGCAGCGATCTATCTAAACGAGGCGCAGTGGGGCGATAAGCTTAGTCCGTGGGCGGCAAAATCGCCGTTTAAGGGGGTGCGCGATTTCGCAGGCGGCGGCGCGGCGCACTTAGAAAAATTTACGGACGAGCTGATCCCGCGTATCGAGCGGCACGTATCCGGCGCGGGAAAGCCTGCGTTGCGAGCGTGCGCGGGATACTCGCTGGCGGGGCTTTTTAGCGCGTATGCGGCGTTTGCGAGCGGATAAATTTCAAAAGATCGCCTGCGTCTCGGCGTCGTTTTGGTTCGGCGGATTTGACGCCTTCGTCGCCGCACACTCGCCGCAAAGGGGGCTGACGCACGTCTACGCGTCCTTGGGCGAGGCCGAGATGAACCCGAAAAATCTGCGCGGAGCACTCTGCGGCGAGACGGCGTGAAATTTCATCGCAAAATGCCGCAGCGCGGGCGCAAAAGCGGAGTTTGAGCAAAATCCTGGCGGGCATATGCAAGATGAGATCGCAAGAATTTCAAAGGCGCTTTTAAAGCTGGTAAACTCCTAAAATTCGAGCAAATTTTAAAATTTAGCGACAGAATAAAGTGCGGTGAGAGATTGAAAGAAACGAGCCAAGAAGCGTAAATTTAAGCAATCTGCCGCTGGAATTTCTCGCGCAACGGTTTTTTGCGCGATGCAATGGAATTTAAGACAAACCCACGTTAAATTTTATAGCATGAGCAATGTCGCAAAAATGGCGCTACGCAATTCGGCGCGAATGACACAGCGCGTGGTCGGTGCTTTAGCGGCTTTGATAAGTGTGAATCAGTTTTGAGCGTAAATCATACGACTCGACGTCGATGCGGCACAGGCGGCACGGCGTAATGCGAATTTCAGGCAGGATAGCGCTAAATTTTTGCAGATTGCGCTAGTGGTTTAAAATTTCAAACGAGCCGTCATTATAAAATTTGAAGCAAATCGTCTCACGGCTAGAATTAGCGCACCTGCAAGCTAAATTTAAACTCTATCATACGCGCCTTGTAGTCGCGCTCGATAGGATTTAGCATGCCTGCAAGCTAAATTTAAACAGCAGCGCGCCGTGTATGATCTTGCCGTTTTATTTATGTGTTTACGAGCTAAATTTACCGCTGAAATTTCAAAATTTACACTGCACCAACGAGCGCTTCGGCGCTACGATACGCGCCGCTCGGTTTAAATTTTAAATTTAACGTCGAGTGAATGCACTCAACCGATATCTGCCGAATTTGCGGCGGCGGAATATGCGGAATTTTGCGAATTACCGTTTGCAAAATTCGTCCTGTGAAATTTCGCGACACATGCTTCATTATCAGTTCTCTACTGAGCGCTTTGCCCGACGCACGTTTCTCCTTTTCTCTCGCTATACAGACAGCGCCAACCGCTCCATTACTCGCGCTCACTATGTCATTTGCTACATTTGCTCGAAACCAACTGCGAAAAGCTGCAAATGCACTGAATTCTAACCGCACGCCCTAAATTTCACCATCTACGCAAAGGACAGAATTTTTTTGTAATTGCTCCACAGCTCGCTATCCTCGCCGAAATACGCGAGCAGTCCGCGCGCGTTGCGATCGAAAGGGTTGGGCTCTTTATGCAGCGCGATACGCTGCGACAGGCGCAGATCGTAGGTGTTGTATATCGCAGAATACGGCACCGGAAAGTCCGAAGCGTAAAGCAGACGCGAGTGCACGTCCGTTTGGCTCGCCAGATGCGGCAGAGCCTTGGCGCGCACCGGCGTCATAAGCGCGGAAACGTCGGCGTAGAGGTTTTTGTGCGTGCGCAAAAGCGCCAGAAGCGCGAAATAATCGTGTCCGAAATTTCGCGGGCGACGCGAGAGCGCACGAAAAATATGCGAATACTCGTAGTTAATCGCCATGTGTGCGCACACCGTCGTAACGCCCAGCTCAAGCGGCGCATAGATCATCTCCAGCGCCTCGCAGCGGCGCGTGCTCGGCACCGAGCTTTCGTTGCCGACGTGGATCACTAGCGGCAGACCGAGCTTAGCGAGCTTTTCAAAATACGGCACATAGCGAGGCAGCCTCGTATCCAGATCCCAATAGTTTTGTAAAAATTTCGCCCCCTTAAATCCGAGCTCGAAGCAGCGATCGATCTCATCGAGCGCGTCCGCTCGCTTCGGATTGATGCTAAAAAACGGCACGATGAGATCTGGGTTTTTTTGATAAATTTCAAACACGCTGTCGTTGTCCGCGCAGACGGTCTTATCGCGATGGATTAGCTCACCCGTATCGCTAAATTTAGCATCCACGCCGAAAAGCACCGCCTTTTTAACGTATTTCGAAGCTCTAAGGCCGCCGAGCAGAGCGTCCACATAGGCTTCATAGGGCTCTTTGATCGCGCGCGATACGTCTATGCCGAAGCGCCTACCGAAAAGGCGCAGCGCGAGCCTGTCGTAAGGGCGGTCGAAGCGCACCTCCTTGCTTAGCAGATGGACGTGAAAATCAAGCGTTTGCATCGGGGATCCTTGGGAAAATTTTGCCGAGTTTATATCAAATTGCGGTAAATAGTTAGAATTTTAAATTCGGGTTTAAATTTACGCACCGCGCCCTACCGCGCCTTTAAATTTTAAAATTTAAACCTCGCCGCAAGAACCGCTAATTGATATTTAATGCCGTTTTAAAGCTACGGTGGTATACTTGCGATTTGAAAAGCTATTTCAATTAAGGAGCGAAGATGGAGTTTGAAATTTTAGAAAATTCCGCCGATTTTAAGCCTAGCGATCTGGATGAGATAATGGTCTCGATCGGCTGGGATACGGAGCAAAACGCAGCCTCCGTGCCGCCGCACGAGACATACAGGGTGTGGCGCACCTATGATTACGTGGCGATCGCCAAAACGCAGGGCAAGACCGTGGGGGTGCTGGAGGCGTTTTGCGACCGCGACAACTTCGCTACGAGCTATCTTTACTGCGTGATAGTTCATAAGGATTATCAAAGGCGCGGTATCGGCACGGCGCTCGTAAATGCCTTTAATAAACGCTTTGCGCACACCACCACCTTTGTCGTGACTCCTCTACACAAGTCCGAGGGCGCCGGAGAATTCCTACAAAAGTGCGGCTTTAAGGACGCGTCGAAGCACTTCACGGTTCATATGAGGAAGCGAAATTCGATCTAGCGGGCATAAATTTTAAAATTTATCGAGCTTTGGCTCTAAAACGGTTGGAATTTTAAATTTAGCTATGAGCTGCTATAATCGCTAAAATTTAAGGAGCCAAAATGATCACTATGCAGATCCAAAGCGGCGTCGATCGCGATACTCTTGAAACTTTTAAGAAGCTTTTTTTAAAAATTGATCCCTCCGCACAGAGCACTCTAAGCGGCGAGAAAAATTTAGAAACGATTTTACCAGAGTTTAGATCCGGCGAAAGTTACGACGAGATAAAAAACGGAATGGATGCAGATTTAAAATCATACGTAAACGGCGATCTAAGCGGCTTTGAAGAGCTAGGTATGGGCTGGAAAAATTGAAAATAATCCAGCCTAAAAGATTTCGTGCGTAGCTTAGCAAAATCGCAGAATTTATCGCAGAGCACTCAGAGGATGCGGCGGAAAATTTTAAAAACGAGCTTTTTGCGCGAGCAGGCGAGCTTGGCTTTATGCCGTATAAATTTCGTAGATCAAAAAGCTTTGACGATGATAAAATTAGAGATTTTGTGTTTAAGGGTTTCGTAATCCCGTATCTAATAGATGAACCCAACGATACGATCGTTATCCTAGCGATATTTAAGCAAAATCTATTGAGATAGCTTGACGCTTGTTTAAAACATCTGCGTTTAAATTCCGCGCTCCGTTTATTAAAATTACTTATTCGCCGCCGCAGTAGCGTCAAAGAAATCAACCGCTCGTCCCCGCTAAATCACCGCATATTCGCGCCGGGCGCCGTAAATTATAATTTTACGCATGCCGCGCAGCATGCAAAAGCAACTACACTCGCCCCCCTGCGTAAAAGCAAACCTAAAAGAATTTTCGGCTACAATTTCCCCTAAATAAAGGCAAAATATGAAAGAAATCTCGCTACTAAGGCTCTCACTAGCAATCTACGTCGATATGTTTTTGCGCCTCGTGACCACGCTTATCAACACCTACATGATCTCGCGCGTGGACGTCTCGCTAGTAGGCGCGCTTGGGGCTGGCAACGAGATATTTTTGCTCTTCATCACGGTTTTTGGCTTTCTGGCCGTAGGCTGCTCGGTTCTCGTAGCGCAGGCGCTGGGAGCAAAGAACAAAGTCCTAGCCATGCGCGCGATCCACACGAGCATCGCATTCAACGCGCTCGTGGGGCTTTGTAGCGGCGTTTTCGTCTTTAGCTGCGCGCCGTTTTTACTCCGCGCGCTGCAGGTGCCCGCCGAGCTTTTGAGCGAAAGCGCGATCTATCTTAAGGTCATCAGCATCGTCTTTGCGATAGACGCCGTAGCGATCGTGCTTAGCGCCATCGTGCGCGTCTACGGATACGCAAATTTCATCATAGCAGTCTCCGTGGTGATGAATCTAGTAACTCTCGCGGGCAACTACGTCGTGCTCTTTAGGCCGTTCGGACTGCCGTACTACGGGCTTGAGGGCATCGGCGTGAGCACCATCGCGGGGCGTATGATCGGTGTATGTTTATTCTTCCTCATCATCACGAAGGTGCTAAAGATAAAATTTTACCTCACGATGTTTTTAAAGATCCAGTTCGCCACGCTGCGTAAAATTCTATCCGTAGGGCTTCCTAGCGCCGGCGAAAACATGCTGTGGATCGTGCAGTATCTCGTCGCCTTCGCCTTCGTCGCGAGCATGGGCGAGGCGAGCCTTACCGTGCAGACGATCTATTTTCAAATTTCATCATTCATCTTCTTCGGCGGAAGCGCGATCAGTATGGCAAACGAAGTGATCGTAGGCCGCCTCGTAGGTGCCGCCAAGCCGCAGGAGGCGTATCGGCACACTTTTACCGCACTGCGCTTCGGGCTCGGGGCGACGGCGCTTTTCGTCGCGATCGCGTTTTTAGCGCGCGAGCAGATCATGGAGATGTTAAGCCTAAGCGAGGCGCACAAGCAGGTCATGCGGCCGCTTTTTTACCTCACGCTGGGGCTTGAGTTCGGACGGACGCTTAATATCGTGTTCGTAAACGCCCTGCGCGCAAGCGGCGACGCGAGGTTTCCCTTTGCGATGGGCGTGATCTTTATGTGGGGCGTCTCGATCCCCGTGGGCTGGCTTTTGGGCATTCATCTGGGGTATGGAATTTTAGGCGTTTGGATCGGGTTTTTCTGCGACGAATGGCTGCGTGGCAGCGCGAATACGGCGCGATGGATAAGTAAAAAATGGCAGAGCAAAAAGTTAGTCTAAATTTGCTAGACTTGCCGATTGACCTGCGTTTTAAGCGGATGAAATACGCGCGCATCCGCATTAGCAAGGACTGCGAAATCAGCGTGAGCGTGCCGCGCTCCTACACCGCGGCGCAGGCAGAAAGCTTCATCCTAAAGCACGAAAGCTGGATCCGCCAAACGCTGGCGCGACTGCAAAGCAAGCTACTAGCGAGCGATCAAGTTAGAATTTTAGGCAAAATTTACAAGCTCAAATTTAGCCGCGAGGCTGAGCTCGACGCAAACTGCGGCGCGAATAAAAATTTAGACAATGGCGGCACGCAAGGCTGCACGAACTGGGCGAATGGCGATGCGAATAGCGGCGCGGGAGGCGTAAATTCGGCTCATTTACAAAGCGGCGCGGGAAGCGATGTGAGCGGCAGCGCAAATAACGGTGCGGGCGGCATGAATGACGGCGCGGGAAGTGAAATTTTAAAATTTCACTCGGGCGAGTGCGCCTCGCAAAATGGCACAGCGAGCGATAATTTGAAATTTAACCTACCGGACGATGCGGCGCAAGGGCTCGCACAGCAAAGCGCAATGCGACAAAGCGGCGGGTTTATAAATACGGCGACGCAAAATGTCCGCGAGCAATCCTGCGGTGAAATTTTAAAATTTCATTCGGACGGGTGCGCTCCACAAAGCGACGACGCAGGTAAATTTAACTCCACTGCAAGGGGCGGAATTTTAAAATTTGACCCTGCCGCAGGGGATGAAATTTCAAAATTTAAACCCGCTGCGAACGGAGAAATTTCAAATTTTAGTTCTATCGTGGGCGAAGGAATTTCGGTCGCTAGCGAAAAAACTTCAAAATCCGCGAGCGAAAACGCGCCGCAAAATGTAGCGCAAAGCGCGCAAGCGGAGGAGCGCGACGAGCCCGATTTTACGATTAAAAATTTTATCCAAAGCTCTAAATTTAAAGATAAAATTTTTATGTCACGAGACGTGATCTTTTGCGAGAGCGAGGGCGAGTTTGCGGCGTTTAAAAAGGCCTTTGCGCTTGAGCTTTATCTGCGCTATATCGAGAAATTTTCTCCGCGGATAGGCCGAAAGATCGCGCGGGTGCGGGTGCGCAAAATGCAGACGCGCTGGGGCAGCTGCAACCACGCTAAGGGCTATCTCAACTTCTCGCTAAGCCTGATAGAGCGGGATCCGCGCTTCGTCGAATACGTCGTGTTGCACGAGCTCGCGCACCTCATCCATGCAAACCATGGAGCGGACTTTTACGCGCTCATCGCGCAGATCATGCCCGATTTTAGGGCACGTATCAAGCTAGGCAAAGGCTAGTTCGCAAACGGGGCGCCCATTTAAATTTCACGCCACTGCGTCGCAGTTCTTGCCGCAGTCGATAAATTTCAACCGATCTTCCGTCACGCCGTAGCAGGCCGCAGCCAGTCCGAATTTGCGTGGCGCAGGCGGCGAAATTTCGCAAATTTTCGCGGGCTCAAACGCTAATTTAAAGCCGCAAACTCTACGTATTTCTCCATCGCAACCAGCAGGAGCCAGCTCGCGGTAGGACTGAAAAAATAGTGGTGTTCGGGGACCTGCTCCATTATAAATTTCAAAAAATCGTAAAAATATTCAGGTGCAAATTTAACCTCGGCGCTCGTTAGACTATCGCCCAGATAGTAGATTTTGCCGCTCAAAATCCTCGCTTTTACCGCGGGGTTTG
The DNA here is from genome assembly GCF_937921625.1 of uncultured Campylobacter sp. Taxonomy (GTDB): domain Bacteria; phylum Campylobacterota; class Campylobacteria; order Campylobacterales; family Campylobacteraceae; genus Campylobacter_B. Next base: position 14,040 of record NZ_CAKZTI010000058.1, read on the forward strand.
CGTCTATGAAGCTTCTGGCACCGGCAAAGCTCAGGCAGTCCGCGGTCGCGTAATCTTTCAATCCCCGCAAGACGGGCTTGGAGCCGATGAAGGCGAAATTTTCCTCTATAAAGCGCGCTCCGCCCTCGCTCACCTGCCAGCAATCGCCCAAACTCGATAAAAACGCAAACATCTCATCATCCGCGGATTTGAAATTTACAGGCTTATTTTTGCGATCCATCTTTGTCCTTTTTAAATTCATAGTTGCTTTTATTTTGAAATTTTTACGATAAAGAACAGAAAATATGTTTGATTTAATCTTTTTAAAATCATTATATTAAATTAGGCTAATCAAGGTTTTCCGAGCTCTTTTTATTTCAAGCGAAATCCTTTACCACCCTTTAAAATTCAACCAATTCAAATAATCGTTCTTTCTTTATTTTTTTGAACTTTATTTATTTGTTATCATCAGCGAACTGCTCTTTGACAAGATCTTTGATATCGCTTTTAATACTTTTAGTATCAACTATTGAATCCTCACCCAGCTTCTGAAATTTTTCTTTATCTGCCTTCGTATATTCCTGTTCATCATCATATTTTTTTGTGATCAACCGAATCATCTTGCGACGCAAAAACTTCTCATCTCTAACATTTGACCTCTCTTTGATCCACCCAATTAGTAATACCATCAACATTATAAAACCAATATAACCTAGAATTGGATACATAATCGATACTAATTTTTTAAAGCCCATAAAGGATAATATATACCCTACAACTACGGTGCCAATCATAATTGGATAAAAACGTTTTGATTGATTAGATGAGAAACGTTTTGCTAAGGCATAGAATAAACTGAAAGCAGTATTAAAGATCAAGCCGAAGATAACAAGTGCATACACAAACGCAAATGCAGGGTGAATCTGTTTGGCAATAGCCAACATAGGAATATCAACAGTCGTTGCAAGTTTTACATTTGCATATAAGATACAGGTTGTAACTGTGATGATAATACCGATTATAAATCCACCCAAAGTACCACCTTTTTCTGCTACACCAATCCTCATAATGGATCCCCCTAATACAAAAGCCATTGATACACCTGTCATAACGCAGAGCGAAAAATAATTCAGAACAGAAAACCAGATATTTGGCATTGGAGTAGAGATTGTATTTGCAATTGTTTCTAATTCTTTAAAATCAAAACGTTGACTTGCAAAGGTATATACTGCCATAATCATAATCATGATAAAAATAATAGGCGTAAATATTCCGATCACATTCGTGATTTTTTCAAAATTAAGAAAGCTAACAAGGATTATCAATACGGCACATAGGAGTGCTCCTGACCAGAATGGCATGCCAAATTGCTGATTAAGATTTGATCCAGCCCCGGCAATCATGACAAAACCTACCACAAAACAGCAAATAATTAAAGAAATATCAAGAATTTTATTAGTGATAGATCCAGCAATTTGTGAAAGAACTTCAAAGTGATCATTGGATCTAAAATAACTACCGAATGTAATAATGATTTTACCAAAGACGGCATTGAGGATACCAAGAATAACGGCTCCAAGAATACCCCATTTGCCAAAACTGACGAAATATTGCATCAGATCCTGACCGGACGATAATCCAGCACCGACAATAACCCCAACATATGCTAACGCTACATTTAAAATTTGTTTTAACATCATCCTACCTCTTAATTATAAAAATTTTAATTTGCTTTACTAATATTAATAATCTTTAAATTTAAATAATATTAAATGCTAATTAAATTTTATCCAAATAATGACACGAAATTTACACCGAAATTACATCCAAACTCTTAGCGAGATTCCAAGCGAAAATCCCGTACTTTGGTGAATAAAACCGCAAGACCGCCGCTCAAAACAGATCGAGGCAAATCAAAGCAGCTTATTTGAAAAAATTCTTGATTTTATCGAGTATCCCCTCGTCGTCTCCGCCCTTGCTGCCGAAGCTTTCTTGAAGCTCGCGCAAAAGCGCCTCTTGCTTCTCGTTCAATTTTTTAGGCGTCTGGACGTTTACCTGCACGATCAGATCGCCGTTTTTCTTGGTGCGGATATTCGGCGCGCCCTCGCCGTAGATCGTGAAGCGCTGCTTGTCCTTGGTGCCTACTTTGAGCTTCAGCTCCGCCTTGCCGCGCGGCGTCGGCACCTCGATGCTCTCGCCCAAGATCGCCTGCGTGAAAAACACCGGCACCTCGATATACAGGTCGTCTCCGTCGCGCAGGAAGTGGCTATCCTCCTTCACGCGCACTATCACGTAAAGATCCCCGATCTCGCCGGTTTTAGAGACGTTGCCCTTGCCGCTTAGGCGCACGCGCTGTCCGTCGTCTATGCCTGCGGGAATGTCAAATTTAAGGCTCACGTCCTCTTCGGTAAAGCCCTTGCCGCCGCAATCCTTACACCTGTCTTTTACAATCTCGCCCGTGCCGCCGCATTCGGAGCAGCTTTGGATGAAGCTCATATATCCGCGCCTTACAGCGACGCGCCCGGTACCGCCGCAAGCGGAGCAAGTGTGCTTCTTTTTATCCTTCGAGCCGGTGGCGTCGCAGGTGGAGCACGGCTTTTTGATCTTGTATTTTATCTCCTTGTGAACGCCCTCTAAAGCCTCTTTAAACTCCAGCGTTACGGCCAGCTCGGTATCTATGCCGTATGGATCGCTAGGGCGTGAGCGACCGCCTCCGCCAAATGCTTGCTCGAAAAAATCGCCGAAAATGGAGCCGAAATCAAATCCGCCGCCGCTCGCGCCGCTATATGCGCCGCTGATGCCCTCTTTGCCGTAGCGATCATACATCCTGCGCTTTTGATCGTCGCTTAAAATTTGATACGCTTCGTTGATCTTTTTAAATTTCTCCTCCGATTCCTTGTCGCCTTGGTTGCGGTCGGGGTGGAATTCCAAAGCGAGCTTTCGAAACGCCTTTTTTATCGTCTCGGCGTCGGCATCGCGCGCCACGCCTAAAATTTCATAATAATCTTCTTCCACGAAATTCTCCTTAAGCTATAACAAAAGGGGCAATTTTATCTAAATTTAATAAAACGCAAGTTAAGACTTAACTATTTTTATGTATAATGCAATATTTAAATTTCAAATCAACGATGCAAAGGATAAAAAATGATAAATGTATTAATGATAGAAGACGACAGCGAGTTCGCACAGCTTCTAACCGAATATCTGGCTAAATTTAACATCCAAGTTACAAACTTCGAAGACCCGTATCTGGGCATTAGCGCAGGGATCAAAAACTACGATCTGCTGATTTTAGATCTTACGCTTCCTGGAATGGACGGACTTGAAGTCTGCAAAGAGATCCGCGAGAAATACGATATTCCGATCATCATCAGCTCGGCTAGAAGCGACGTGAGCGATCGCGTAGTGGGTCTTCAGATCGGCGCGGACGATTACCTGCCAAAGCCATACGATCCAAAGGAGATGCACGCGCGCATCATGAGTTTAATTCGCCGCTACAAAAAAGCCAGCGAAAAGGAAGAAACCGCCACGGATAGCGTATTTCGTATCGACGACAAGCGCCATGAAATTTACTTCGGCGAAGAGTCGCTCGTGCTAACGCCTGCGGAGTATGAAATTTTAGAATACCTCATCAAGCAGCATAGCTTTTCGGTATCCCGCGAGCAGCTCGTATACCATTGCAAGAGCCTAAAAGATAAGGATTCAAAGAGCTTAGATGTCATCATCGGGCGCCTACGCACCAAAATCGGCGACAGCTCCAAAGCGCCTAAGCATATCTTTTCGGTTCGCGGTATCGGCTACAAGCTCATCGGATGAAGCACTCTTTAATCACTAAAATTTCGGTTTTTTTTGTAATCGCGATCATCTTAGTCTGCGTGCTTTTCATCACGTTCGCACAGATGCAGATGAATAGAGCTCTAGGTAGCATGCAGGCTAATCAAATAAACGCGGTCAATAATCTACTTGAGCTATACAAGCGTAATGCCCCTCCCAGCGATATTGAGCGCTACTTCTCCAGCTACGGCTTGGAGCTTGTAAAAGACAAAAATATCATCCAAAACATCATCACGAGTGGTAAAATTTTTTTCGTTCAAGACACCTCTATCGGCGAGTTTAGCTCGGTCGAGTATAATAATTCACTGTTTTTAAATATCAAAAACAACTCTTTCGTCGTGGTTTTCGAAAGCCTTGGCACGAAGAATTTAAACGATCCGCTTTGGGTCGGGTTTTTGCTTACGATGGCGGTTTTGATCTCACTTTATCTATCGATAGTGCGAAGCTTCACGCCGCTAAAAAAACTAAGCAAAAATATCAAAAAATTCGCCCAAGGTAATTTGGACGTAAATTTAGCCGCTGCGCACAGCGAGGACGAGATCGGGCAGGTCGCGCAGGAATTTAACAACGCGATTGCTAAAATTCAAGAGCTAATCCGATCGCGCCAGCTGTTTTTACGCACCATCATGCATGAGCTTAAAACCCCGATCGGCAAGGGCAGGCTCATCACCGAAATGCTAGATAACGAGACGCAAAAAGAGCGGCTCGTCAATGTCTTCGAGCGGCTTGAAATTTTAATCAACGAGTTTGCTAAAATCGAGCAACTGCTCTCAAAAAGCTACTCGTTAAATTATCAGGATTATCATTTCAGCCTCATTTTAGAGCAGGTCAAAGATATGTCTATGCTCGATAACTGGGACGAGCTCATCAGCACGGATATCGAGTGCGATGCGGTGATAAACGTGGATTTCGGGCTATTTGCGCTGGCGATTAAAAATTTAATCGACAATGCCCTAAAATACTCCAGCGATAAAAAAGTCCGCATCATCTGCGACGAAAATAAAGTAAGTGTCGCCAATCGCGGAGCGGCGCTTGCAAAATCATTCGAGCATTACAAGCAAGCCTTTATCAGAAATAAAGACGAGAAAGCCACCGGTATGGGGCTCGGACTCTATATCATCGATAAAATTTGCGAGCTGCATAAATTCCGCTTCGAGTACAACTACAGCGACGGCACTCACTACTTCTCGATCGTCTTTTCGCCGAAGGGCGCTATATGAGCGGCACAGACAGGTTCGAAGAGCTCGTCGCGAGCTTTGAAAAGCTTCCCGGCGTGGGCAAAAAATCCGCCCTGCGCTTTGCGTACTACGTAAGCGTGCAAAATTCCTTCCTAGGGCTAAATTTAGCGCACAATATCGAAGAGGCGGTGCGCGGACTGCACAGATGCCGCATCTGCGGTGCGGTATGCGAGGGCGAGATCTGCGAATATTGCGCTGACGATGAGCGCGAAAGCGATAAAATTTGCATCGTCGAAAACCCAAAAGATATCTTTATTTTAGAGAGCAATAAAATTTACAACGGTCGCTACTTCGTGCTAGACGCCGCTGACGAAGATAAAATCGCGGCGCTGCGCGAGATGGTGGGCCGAAACGGCGCGCGCGAGCTGATATTTGCGCTGACGCCGGGCATCAACTCCGACGGCATCATGCTTTATGTCGAGGACAAACTCGCGGATCTGGGTTTGAAATTTACCAAGCTCGCTCAGGGCGTGCCTACGGGCGTGAGCTTAGACAACGTCGATATGCTCTCGCTAATAAAGGCGATCAACGGGCGCACCGATATTTAAAATTTCGACGAAATTTTAAATTTATGCGGATAAATTTAGCGGCTAAATTTAAAACGCAAAGCGGCGAATATGTTTTGCCGCGAAGCCAAGCGGCGAAATTTTAGGCGTTAATTTAATAGTGGATGTGCGATGAACGCGATGAAATTTACCGAAATTTACGCGGCTTCGGCGGCGCGATACGATGCGGCAGGCACGGCGGCAAACGGCTTCTCGCTCGCTGCGAGGTTTTAACAGCGGATTTGAGCCGTAAAATTTAAGCACGCCGTTTCGAAGCGGAGTTTCGGGCGCGGAATTTCTAGCGCTTAAATTTTAAAAGGCGAAATTTTAAGCAGCAAATTTCGGGCGCTAAATTTTAAAAGCGGTTTGGGGGCTACCGAGACTGCACGACGCAGCGAGCTCGTAAAACTAAAGGTGAATTTTAAGGCGCACGGGAATGGTTTAAATTTTTCAATTTCGCCGGCGCGGGCGGGATTTAAAAATTTAAACGTAATTTTCCATTATAATATTTAAGGACAAAGGTGAAAAAGGTTCATTTTATCGGCATCGGCGGCATAGGGATATCGGCATTGGCGAGATTTTTACACGAGAAAAATTTTATCATCTCAGGCTCTGACATCAAAGAGAGCGAGACGACCTACAAGCTAAGAGCGGACGGTATGGAGATCATCACTCCGCACGACGCTTCGGCGATAAAAGATCAGGAGATCGTCATCTACTCCGCCGCGATCAAAGAGGACAACGTCGAGCTACAAGCCGCGCGCAAAAAGGGGATCGTCTGCCTCTCGCGTAAGGAGGCCCTGCCCTTCGTGCTAAAAGACAAGCGCGTCTTCGCAGTCGCCGGCGCGCACGGCAAAAGCACCACGAGCGCGATAACCTCGGCGCTGATAAACGGCTCGGTCATCATCGGCGCGATCTCCAAGCAGTTCGGCTCGAATATGAAGTACGAAAACAGCGAAAACATCATCTTCGAAGCCGACGAGAGCGATTCTAGCTTTTTAAATTCCAACCCCTACGTCGCGGTCGTGACCAACGCCGAGCCCGAGCATATGGATCATTATGACAACGATTTGGATAAATTTCACGCGGCGTATCGCGGCTTTTTGGAACGCGCCAAGATCCGCGTGATAAACGCCGAAGACGAGTTTTTAAGCTCCATCAAGCTCGGCTGTATCAAGCTCTTTCCTTCACGCGACATAACGGATCTGAAGGTGCTGCTGCGCGATCATCAGCCGTTTATGAGTTTTAATCTTAAAGAGCTCGGACGCTTCGAGGTTTACGGGCTCGGAAGACACATCGCGATCGATGCGTCGCTAGCGATCCTTGCCGCGGCGTGCGAGACGGGACTAGAGCAGATCCGCAAAAATTTACTAAATTACAAGGGGATCAAAAAGCGCTTCGACATCCTGTGCGCCACTCCAAACTTCGTGCTCATAGACGACTACGGCCACCATCCCACCGAGATCAGAGCGACGCTGCAAAGCGCGCGCGAATACGCTAGCCTGCTAGGGCTTAGCAAGATCACGGCGATCTTTCAGCCGCACCGCTTCAGCAGGCTTAAGGCGAATTTAAACGCCTTTAAAGAGTGCTTTGCGGGCGTAGAAGAGCTCGTGGTGCTACCCGTTTACGCCGCGGGCGAGCCAAGTAACGGCATCGATCTGAAAGAGGAATTTAAGGGGCTCGGAGCGCTATTTACCGAGAGGGTCTTTAGAAACGGCGAGCGGATAGAATTTAGCGATATTTTCGGCGTCCGCCACATCATAAACGACGGGCTGGTGATCGGATTTGGCGCAGGCGACATCACCTATCAGCTGCGCGGAGAATTTTAGGCTTGAAAACTCTCGCCGAATTTATGAAACGAACTCCGCAGCGGACGGGCAAGGATAAAATTTGAGATTTTTAGTGTTTATTTTCGCATTTTTATTTATCGCGGCGATCTTTTTCGTGCGGGACGAAATTTTAAGCAAAAAAGCTAAAATCATCGCCACGGCACTGATCGTGCTGCTATGCGCGGGGGCTTATTTTTACGAAAGCGCGAGCGAGCGATCCGCCAAGCTTGAGGAGGAGATGGTGTTTAAATTTAACGCGGGTGCCAGATTAAGATGCGGCGGCGCGATAAATTCCGCTGCTGAAGCTCGCGGCGCGGCAAATTCCTTCTCCGAAAAACATAGCGCGGATGCGAAAAATTTGGGCTCGCAAGCCGGCGAAGCAAATTTAAACTCACAGAGCAAGGTCGCTTCCACTACGCAAAGCTCAACCGCCCAAACGAACGAGCAGGCTTCCGCTGAGCAAAACTATCCCCCGCAAACTAGCGACGCTGTTTCGGGCAGGCAAAATTCTGCACAAAGCCCTACTTCGAAAAATTCTAAGCAGCAAGGCGATACGCAGAACCTCGCGCCGCAAAATTACATGAGCCAAGGAAGTACGCGAAGCTCTGCCTCACAAAATTCCGTGCAACGAGGCGACACGCAAACCTCTAATCCCCAAGGCTCCGCGCAGAATTTTAACGCAGCCGAGCAAAATTCCATGCAACCCTCCGCTCAAAATTCTAAAACTACGCAAAATTTTGCCGCAGACAAAGAGCAGGGCTCCGCGCAGATTGTAACGCAAGAAAATTTCACCTACTCCTTTTCGCTGGGAGCCTTCATCGCCAAAAAAAGCGCGGGCGCGGAGTTTAAGGGCAAAACCTATAAAATCAAAGAGTGCGTTTATGATCAGTGACGAACTCTTTACGCGCCTCGATTTGAGCGAGTATCTAGCCAAATTTAAAAGCTTTTTGGCGCGCGAAAAGCCGCTGTTTTTAAGCGGCGATAGCAAGCTGAATTTTGAAAAAATTTCAGAGCTTACGAAATTTGATCTCGCGCAGTGCGAGAGCGTCGTGAATCTAGACGATGCGCTGATGCGCATCTCAAAGCACGGCGTGCTACATATCAGCGAAATTTACGAGTTTAGCAAGATCGTTCGATATTTTTTGTATCTCAAAAAACAGCCTTTTGAGGGCAAACTCGCCGCTTGGCTTGCCAAGATCGAGATTCCGCAGCCCATCGCGCAACTAAAGGATTATTTTGACGATCAAGGCGGCTTTCGCGATGCGATAGACGAGCGCTTCGGTGCGCTGAACGAGGCGTTTAAGATAAAGCGTGACGAGATCGAGCAGACGCTAAAAAGGCTGATCTATTCCAAAGCCCTTTCGCCCTATCTTGCCGACACGCAGATCCACTACATAAGTGACACCGAGACTCTGCTGGTGCGCGGCGGCTTTAATCACGTGCTAAAAGGCAGCGTCGTAGCGCGCTCAAGCGGAGGCTATTTTTACGTGCTTCCCGACGCGATCGCGGCTCTGAAGTCCGCTCAAAGCGCGATTTTGGATAAAAAAGAGCAGATCGTATTCGAGCACTGCAAGCAGATTAGCGCGATTTTTAATAAGAATTTAGCTTTTTTAAAATTTATAAACGCCGCCTTCGATCAGATCGATGCGCTGATTGCGCGCGCGGCGATGGCAAGAGCGAGCGATTATGAGTTCGTCCTGCCCGAGTCCTCGCATGACATCGTCCTAGACAGCTTCGCCCACCCCGCGCTTAAAAATCCAAAGCGCGTGAGCGTGGAATTTAGCGGTAAAATTCTGCTCATCACCGGCGTGAATGCGGGCGGAAAATCGATGCTTTTAAAAAGCATTCTAAGCGCGGCACTGCTAGCTAAGTACCTCCTTCCGATGCCTATTCGCGCAAGCCTCAGCCGCATCGGCACCTTTAAAGAGTTCGAGCTCATAATGGAGGATCCGCAAAACTCCAAAAACGACATCTCGACCTTTGCGGGCAGGATGGTTGCCTTTAGCAAGCTGTTCGGGCGCAAAGAAATTCTAATCGGCGTCGATGAGATCGAGCTGGGTACCGATTTTGAGGAGGCTGCGAGCTTATACGGCGCGATGATCGAGCAGCTGATAAGCGGCGATGTGAAAATGATCATCACCACGCATCACAAGCGCCTGGCGATGCTGCTTGCAAAGGATCCGCGCGTAGAGCTGCTGGCGGCGCTTTACGACGAGAAAAACAGCGCGCCGAAATATGAGTTTTTAAAGGGCACGATCGGCAAATCCTACGCCTTTGAAACCGCGCTGCGCTACGGCATAGCGCAAAATTTGATCGCCGCAGCGCGCAAAAACTACGGCGAAAACAAAGAGAACTTGAACGAGGCGATCTCAAAAGCGATAAATTTAGAGCTTGAGCTAAAGCAAAAACTAGCTCAAACGCAACAAAAAGAGGAGAAGCTGGATGCGCTGAGCGAAGCGCTAAAAGATCAGCGCGAGCGCGCGCAAAGCGAGCTGAAGGCGGAGCTTTCAAGGCTGCAAAACGAATACTACCGCGCCATTTCGGAGGCCAAACGCAGCGTGAGCCTAAGCGATGTGCGCGAAAAGCAGCGCGCCATAAACCGCGCAAACGAGCTCGCACGAGCCGTGCAGCAGCCCGAACTCAGCACGCCCGAGCCGCAAAGCTTTAAAGTGGGCGATCGCGTAAAATACGGCAAGATCAAGGGCGAAATTTTATCGCTCAGCAAAACCCAGGCACTGATGCTAAGCGACGGCATCAGGCTGCGCGTGCCGCTTAGCGAGCTAAAGCGCAGCGGTGCAGCGCCCGCGCCCGTAAAAAACATCAGCATCAAGGTGCAAAAGCCCACCTCCGCGTCGCTCGTGCTCGATCTGCACGGCCTGCGCGCCGAGGAAGCGATCAGCAGGCTTGATAAATTTATCAGCCAAAGCCTCGTGATGGGCTTTGATGAGATCATCGTAAAACACGGCATCGGCACTGGCAAGCTCGCGTTCGCGGTAAAGGAGTTTTTAAAATCGCACCCCAGCGTCAAGGGCTTTCGCGACGGCACGCCCGCAGAAGGAGGCTTCGGCTCAAAGGTCGTCTCGCTTTAGGCTTTGACCCAAAGGCCTTTTCGCTTCAGACGCGAACACGAACGATGCGGAATTCGCTCATTTCATCTATACCTTCGCCGAGGTTTTTTAAGCGCGGGTGCTTTTGACGTAGAATTTCGCCGTGGAATTTTGAAATTTGTCCTCGGCTTTAAATTTTAAATTTAGTCCACGTTTTAAATTTGAAATATGGAGGGCTCGGATTGAAATTCTAAAATTTAGCGCACGTTACGATCACGCAACACAAACGGACTTCGCCATGCAATTTTAATATGTTTTCACACAAGAGTTTGTGATGGACTTTGCACTAAAATTTCGGCGGGACTTCGTAATAAATTTCATGCGGCGTAGCCGCGACATAAAAATTAGCGCGAGCGCAGCTCGCCCTTATAGCGTCGCGCGGGTGGGGGCAAAATTTTAAAAAATCGCGGGGGGCGTCCCGCTAACTCTGAGCGCTGCCCCCTTACTGGTCATGTATGGCACACAACGTCAACGTAAATATGCATAAATTTTTTGGAATTTAATTGATAAATTTACAACTTAAATTTAAAGCGTCGCTTTACCTTATAAAATTCCGTTTAAATTTTAGCTCGTGATATCGTAATCTTGGGGCGGGAAGGGGGCTTGAATTGCGAGGTCGCTCCC
>NZ_CAKZTI010000059.1 GCF_937921625.1 uncultured Campylobacter sp.
AAAGCTTATAAAATCGCCCTTTGTAGGTGCAATCGCTTAGGCAGACGTTGAAAAACGCCTCTGCCGCGTCCCTGCCACCGAAATAATATACAAAGTAGATCGGGCGCAGATCGAGGGCGCTTAGATTTTTGTTAAATTTAGCCCCGTGTCGCATCATAAATTCCACCGCCTTTTGTTTATCTTCAAAAAGCTCAAAAATAGGCAGCGCGCAGTCCTTGATAGCCGCGCTAATCTCACACACGCTGGGCTCAAAGCTAGCGCCCGCGAGCTGCCAGTCGCGAAACTGCCTGCGCGGCGTGAGATAGCTTAGATACGATACGAAAACAAGGTCGCTCGAGTAGGGCAGCTCCTCTTGCATCAGCTTTTTTAAGCGCTTGCAGTAGATCGCGACCTGCGGCAGGATGCTTACGCTGCCGGCGTAGTTGCGCATGCTGGAGCTGAAATAAATTTCAAATGAAATATCTTTGTCGCACCCGATCTTCGTTAATCTTTGCCCCTTTTGCGTGGGCTTGAAGTCCGTAAAATTTGCCGCGATCTCGGCGCAGCCGTTTAAAAATATCTCACGAGGACTCATTTTGCTTCTTTATCTATACCAAATTTTTTGAACACAGTTTACGCTCCGGGGCGACTTATTTCCTAGATGAAGTTAATCGCCTGTTGCTTTCTTATGAATAAATGACAAACGAGTCAAATTCTATTGAGGCCGCACAGCGTAGGTTTGCCTGTGCAACTCTCACTGCCATACTAGCACTCTTCGTCATAATAAATTTTATAAAATTTACCTTTTTTATCTGCGCCTTGCTCGATATTTTGGCGGTTGCCATCGATGACTATTTGTATTTTTTTATCTAAATGAATCACGCGCTTATATAAACGTTGTTGTTTTTTACGAGCGGCTTCGGAAATCGTAAATTTATCGTCGATGAGAGTGTCGCTTTGTTCTTCGTATTCTTTTTTGTAATGATGAAATTTTTTGATCAAATTCGGCTCAGCCATAACCTCATTATCAAAATCATCAATATTAAACAAATCATTGACTTTAAAGAATTGTATCGATTTATTTAATAGTTCAATTTGATCCGCCTTTGAAATTTCAATGTCTTTGGGTAATTTTTCAGTTATAAATTTCTTTGTGAAAGACATAAAATTTTGAGTATTGGCATACCCGTCTTTTCGTTTACGCACATGTAAAAAATCATTTATCCAATACTGAGCTTCGGTGCCTTTGCCCGCATTATCCACGACAGCTACCACATAGCCGCTTTCTTGCTCTTTATTAAATATTAAGCAGCCTTTATCAAGCTTTTTTATATTTATGCCCTTTTGGCTTTCTAAGTTAAAATTTCCATTTTGCCGTATTACCTTTAAAAAAGTATCTTTATTTTCGGACTTAAATAAACCGATCGCATCAAGCGTTTCCCCGCCTAAAATACAATCTTTAAAATAAACGGTATAAAACTCGCCACCCTTGATTTTAGGGTGAGTGCTTTGTTCGTAGAGGTGCTTGGCTAAATTTATGGACTGTTCGTAAAGCAAGTCTTTATTTTTAAAAATTTTTGATACATATAAATACACTTCGTTTAGGCTCAAATCGCTTTCATGGTGAAAGCAGTAATAATCTTCGGAGATAAAGGGGGTGAGGAAATATAAAAATAAATTTTGCTCCATTTGAGAATCTATGCAAATAGTATTTTTTGATAATTCTATACCGTCATCAGCAATTTTATTTCCAACTAAATGCAAAGAGAGTTCAGAAATATAAGCATCTAAATATGTTACCATATTTTATTTTCCCTTCATATCTTCTAGAAATTTATCATATACGAGTATTTTTTGTCTATCTATTTCGGATAATAATTGGGATTTTAATTTTTTCTTTGTTTTTGCGTCAACTCTTTTTTCTGTATTAAATTGTGATATATTTATTTCAAATTCTGCATTATTCTTATCTGAAAAATAATCAGGAAAACCCAAGACTAAAGCCATATTTCCCTTTTCACTTTTATACTCATACGAAAAGACTGCTTCAATACTCCATAAAAAAATTGACTTATGATATTTTGGATCTTTCATAAAAAATTTTTGATCCAAATTGTCGCCCGAGAGTAATATTTTTTTCATGTTATCCATCCATTTGATCTCATCGGGAAGAAGCATATCTTCTGCCGGTTTAATTGATATATCTCTTATGTTTTTGCAAGTAAAAAAATCAGTATCTAATTGAGTTGTTAATCTATAAAAAAAGATAAATCTACTTTCATTGGTAAAATCTGAAAAAATAATTTTCTTCAATGTTTCATCTTCAGAAATAAGACCCTTTTCCTTATATTTTTTAATTTGAGTTTTTACGATTTGTTCCGCCAAATACTTAGTTTCAGGCGCCGTATAGGTTATTCTTATATTTCCTTTGCCTTGTTTGTTTATAAGTTCTATTTTTCCAGAAAATATGTTTGTTTGCTCAAACCATGCTTTATTTCGATCGCGCCTTATAAGCATAAAATCAGCAATTAAATGGTTTTCGTCATCATTTAATTTTGTGAAGTAGATAGGACGTTTGAGTTCACATGTTGGCAAAAATTTTTTCACAAAGTTATCTTCCTTGACAGAGAGAATGTCCTTAATAAAAATTGATTTGCCAGATATCCAAGGTATTTCTCTTGAAATAGTTTTTTCATTGTCTTCTCTTTCGGAAAAAGAATGCCGTAGTTCTTCAAACTCTTTTGGCGATAACAGTAAGGTCTGCAAAATAGGTACTGTATAGGCTTTTTCTTGATTTAAAGCAAAAATTCCCCTTTCTCTTAATATTCTATCTATATCCGCCTTTGATATTAGATTTTGACTTGAATAGCCTCGCAACATTTCTCCGTAAGGGATAAATTTATTTATATCTTTGTGTTCTACATTCATAATCAAAAGCCCTCCAGATTATTTTTATAATTTGTTATAATTACTGATTTCGTAAAATTATTATCCTGAAATCTTTGTTTGAGTTGAGAGCAAGCATTTTTATGATTTAATTCATTATAGTCAGGAAAAGCAAGAATAACTTCTCCAACCAAATTTTTAGAGATATCTTTTGCTAGCCCCATTAAACGCATGCACTCATCAGCTTCAAAGTTGTCTATGGTGGCAAGAAGTAAGCTACTTTCTTTGTGATTATCTTTATTTTCTAATTTTATTGGAATAATACTTGAGTTAAGATATTCCACAGGAAGAATTGTTCCTGTATCTTTTCTTTCTTGAGGATTTAGATTACGTCCGGTTGAAGGATACCAAAATGAGTGTTTATACTTTGAATTGCTTTTTATAAAATTCATCACTGTTAATATAAAAGAGGCTCGCTTATTGTCTATAATATAAATGGTGTTATCTCTAATAATGTTCAATCTAGCTGAGGAAACTTCCTTAATCAAATCATCAATGCTCGTTGTGTCATTATTTAACCAAAATAATACGCCGACGTCATTTGCAAAAGAAAAGTCAAACCCCCGTATAATTTCTTCCTTTTGAGCAGAATTATCAAAACATTCCATAGTGCATATTAAATCTCGCATAAAGTCTTTAAATTTACTCGTTGGACTATTTGAATATTTTTTAGCTTGAAATTTAGACGATATAATAATATTGTTTAAGTGCCCATCAACAAGAGGATTCATATATGAGTACAAAAAATCTATCCCATGTGTTTTTAATGGGTTGCCTTTTTTATTAGTATGTTCTTCGTTTGAACACTTCAGCTCAATACCTTTTAGTAAATGATTCCACCCTACAGCAGATAAAAATTTTTCTACCAGATTCTCTCCATATTCTCCGATTGTCTTTGACAATTCTCCCATGCCATTCCTCCTGCATGATTAATAATTTATATATAATTATAATACTAAATAACTTAATACTACAACATCCCCTCATATCTTTCGTAGTTTATGCCGTAAATTTTATCGATATTTTCAGAGTTTATGAGCTTTTCGCTCTCGCCAAAGGCTAAAATTTCGCCGTCTTTTATAAATAGCGTCAAATTTGAAACGAATTTCGCATGCCGCGGGTAGTGCGTCGTCTGCACGAAGGTGTAGCCCTCATCTCCCAGCGCTTTTATCATCTCGAGTAGCTTGATTTGATTGCCAAAGTCCAGCCCGTTGGTAGGCTCGTCTATAAAGATCACTTTCGCGCCTTGAACCAGCGTGCGCGCGATGTACGCCAGCTGCCGCTCTCCGCCGCTGACCTTTGTGTAGGGCGCGTTTTTTAGATGCGCGATGCCCATCTTTTCCAGCGCCTGCTCGGTTAGCTTTTTATCCGCTGCGCTAAAGCTACAAAACAGCGGCGTCCTGCACAGCGCGCCCATCAGCGCGACGCCAAAGACGCTGTAGTCATAGGACGGCGCGTGCGTCTGCGGCACGTAGGCGATGAGGGAGGCGAGCTCGCGCTTACCGTAGTCGCGCACGCTTTTGCCGCCGATTAGCACCTCGCCCTCAAATTTTAAAAATCCGAGCATTATGCGAAGCAGGGTGCTTTTGCCGCTACCGTTGGCGCCTAGGATGCTTAGCGTATCGCCCGTCGCGACGTCAAAGCTGATGCCCTTTAGCACGGGCTTGCCCTGGTAAGCAAAGCGCAAATTTCGCACTTCTATCAAATTTTCTTGCATCAAAAGCTCCTCTTGGCGCGGCGCAGCACGATGATAAACATCGGGATGCCAAATAGCGAGGTGACGATGCCGATGGGGATCTCAAAGGTAAAAATGAGCCGCGAGAAGCTGTCGCAAAAGAGCAAAAATATCGCGCCGATCATCGCCGAGCTGGCGAGCACCGCGCGGTTGTCGGCACCGAATATAAAGCGCGCAATGTGCGGCACGATAAGCCCGATCCAGCCGATGATGCCCGCGATCGTCACGCTAAGCGCGCTAACGAAGGTCGCGACAAGGATGATGAAAATTTTAACTCGCGTAACGTTTACGCCCAGACTCTTTGCCTCCTCCTCGCCAAGGCTTAGCGCGTTTAGGTATTTACCGCTAAGCGCCAGTAGCAAAACGCCCACGCACATCGGCAGGATTGAAATCTCTATGAAGCTTTTGGACGCAAAGCCGAGGCTTCCCATCAAAAAATAGGTGATCGCAGGAAGCGCGTCGTTCGGGTCTGCGGCGTATTTTAGCACCGAGAGCAGCGAGGTAAAGAGCGAGCCACTGATGACGCCGCCAAGAACTAGCACGATGATGCTACCGCTGCGCGAATACAGCGCCGAGACGCCAAGCGCCACCGCCACGGCAAGAAAACCGAAGCCGAATGTGCTAAGCTGGATTAGGTATTCATTGAGCCTAAAAAACATCCCGACCGCTGCGCCAAATCCCGCGCCGCTTAGTACGCCCAGTATCGAGGGGCTTACGAGCGGGTTTACAAACATCGCCTGATACGCCGCGCCGCTGATCGCTAGGCTCGCGCCGATGAGCACGCAGGCAAGTATGCGCGGCAGGCGGATCTCGAGCAAGAGCGTGTGCATCACTTCATACTCTTTTAAATTTTCACCTTTTAAAAGAGCAGCGACGTAGCGCGCGTAATCGCTCGCACTAAAGCCGTATTTGCCCAGCAGCAGCGAGCCCGCGACGCAAAGCGCCAGCAGGAGGGCCAAAAACGCAAACGCCTTTTTGCTCATCTTTCTTTACTCACTCTGTGCGTCCCAAAATTTTATAAATTTGCTCGTCTGTGAGCTCAAGATCTAAAAATAGCTTATAAAACTCGCGCGTTTCGGCAACCATGTCAAATTTAAACGCTTCGGGGCAGGTTAAATTTATCAGCCATTTTAGCCCCAAAAACCTCATAAACGAAGGCGGGCGGTCAAACCACGAAAAGGGCTCGCGCGGGATGTAGTAGGCCTTTTTGTTTTTAACCGCGCTTAGCAGCTGCCACTTCGGATCGCCGTAAATTTTATCAAACAGCTCTTTTTCGTAGATGAGGATGACATCGGGGTCGTATTTAACGAGCTGTTCGAAGCTGATTTTTACGCGCCCGAAAGCCTTGGCGTTTGGATCCTCGCTACACTTATGCACGTTTTGTGCACCTGCTCGCTCGATGAGCGTCGCGTGCCACGAGCCCTCGCACTCGGTGGCTAGCCCGTCGCCGCCCTGCGCGTAGTAAATTTTTACCTTTTGCAGATTGTTTTTCTTAATGTATTCCTCAATCTGCGCAGTCAAATTTAGCGACTCTTTCGCGTAGTTTATGAGACCTGCTGCGCGCTCCTTTTTGCCCGTGATTTCGCCTAAAATTTCAAACCCGTCCAGATAATCCTCGAGCCTCACTGCGCTTAGATAGAGCATCGGCTTTTTGATTGAGCCGAAAACCTCGCTCATCTTTTTGGCGTTGCGCGAGCTTGCGTTTACGAGGATGAGATCTGGGTTTAGGCGCAGCAGCATCTCGGCGTTTGGAATCTTACCCTGACCGAAAAAGCCGCCCACGACGGGCTGCTCTTGCACCTCTTTTTTAACGTAGGGGCGCTCGAAGGCGTTCCATTCGAAATTTACGCCGCTGATTTTAGCGAGATCAAGTGCGTAAAGCATATATAAAAGCGGCGGCGAGCTGGCGTAAATTTTAGATGGTTCTGCTTGCAGCTGCTCGATATTCTCGCTGTTTTGCGCGATATAGTCTTTGATCTGTTCGGGCGTCATCGCGAAGCAAAAGCCCGAAAACACAAAGAAAAACAACAGAAATTTGTTAAACATTTTTTGCCTTTAAATGATTTTGTAAAGTATAGCTAAAGAAATTTTAAAATAGATTTTATTATATAAA
>NZ_CAKZTI010000060.1 GCF_937921625.1 uncultured Campylobacter sp.
TAAAGGGTATCGTTGCCATCACCAGCACCGATAGTATCATTACCGGCTTCACCGTAAAGGATATCATCGCCGCCATTGGAATGTATCGTATCGTCGCCAGCTCCGCCGTGAATTTCATCGTTAGCATTTGCACCTATAATGGTATCGTTGATATCGGTTCCTTTAAACATAGTCTGTGTTTCAAAATCATGAATAGATAGTTTAGTTCCATCTGCGAATTCGAATTTTTCTATAGTTCCGCTGTAATAACCGGTCCCACCCCACGAATAAGCGTCTTTTATCGTTATTTTATCTTCTGTTCCTTTAATGGAAATTTCAAGGTCATTGATATTGTTCTCAGCTCTTTTAACGATTAGATCTTTTAGGCTAATCCCCTCTTTAAATTTGATCGTATCGTTGTCACCGTGGTTATCATAGATGGTATCCGCTCCGTCGCCTCTGCCGAATACATAGGTATCGTCACGAGCGCCGCCTTCTAATCTATCGTTACCGGCTCCGCCTATTAGGATATCGTTATTCTCTTCTCCGTAAAGAGTATCGTCACCATTGCCGCCGTAAAGGGTATCGTTGCCATATCCGCCGTATAGTTTATCGTCACCATTGCCGCCGTAAAGGGTATCGTTGCCATCACCAGCACCGATAGTATCATTACCGGCTTCACCGTGAATTTCGTCATCTATATTGGTTCCGTTTATAACATCATCGCCGTCGGTACCTCTTAGGCTTAAGGCCCGTATCTCGCCTATACCCATCGTTTCGCCATTATCGAATAGGAAATTTTCTATAAAATAGCTCGCATTACTCGCGTTGTATCGCAGCAAAATAGAATCCGTCTCGCTATTTTTAAATGAAATTCTTATATCATCGCCGGCGCGTCTCACCACGATATCATCTTTGCTTATACCTGCTCCAAATTTAATCGTATCAGATCCGCCACCATCCAGTATCGTATCGGCTCCGTCGCCTGGATTGTAGATATACGTATCGTCGCCCGCGCCGCCTTCTAGATAATCATCGCCTTTGCCGCCTACCAAAACATCGTCTCCGATACCCGCATAAACTTTATCGTTTCCGCCTCCAGCGTCTATATAGTCGTTTTGTGAGGTTCCGCTTATGGAGTTTTCTCCGTCGTCGCCTTTTAAAATTTTATCTGCTAAAACTTCGTAGATCGCAGGATTTTCCACGCCCAGAGCGGTTAAGTTTTTGCTTAACGCTAGAGCCAAATTCGGCTTATAGGCACTGGCGTCTTTTGCCAGCTTTTTTAAATTTACCATCTCTTCATATTTTTTATCGGCATAGAGTTCCTTCATTTTGTTTTTAAAAGCGCTAAAATCATAATCCAGCTTTTGAGTTCCGTTATCTAGCACCATATATTCGGTATCCAGCACATTTTTATAAGTTGTTTGAAGCTCGATCTGAGCGTATACGTAATCTTCGAATCTTTGATATAGCTCGTGCAGGTAGCTTGATACTGTAGAATTCGGATGTCTTCCTTGGTATACGTGGACAAATTCCTCTCCGCTTAATGCCTCATAGACATTTAACTCCCTTGCATCGCTCATCGCGCCTCTGCCGCTAGTAGGATTATTTTCTACTCCCGCCCATTTATAAATCAGAGATTTTATCGCGGCTTTTCTATCTTTAGGCGACAAGCTTATATAATTTTGCAGTGCGGTTTTAAGAGCTGCGTTTAGGCTCATCGCAGAGTGTAGATCATACATATTACCCATTGCCGACACATTAGGTAGGTTTAAAATTTCAGGAGCGATCTGCACATTAGGCGCTCTTGAGTCGCTTGGATCGACTTTAAAATTTACGTCGGCTATCTCTGCGGTTTTGCCGTCTTTAAAAGTAACTTTTGAGACCTCTTTTATTATATTTTCCGCATTTTGTAAATTTTTATTTTCGTAATTCAGATCGATAGATTTGATCTGTGAATCTTTTATATTGCTAAGCTCGTCTTTGCTTGAGATCGCATCCGAGTTTTTATCCTGCCATAAAAGAAGCTTGCTCCAAATTTCATCTTTTTCATCGATCGTTCCATCTTTATTGGAATCATATTTTTTAAGCTCCTCAAAACCGTTCATAGAAGATCCGTCTCCGAAAAGCTCGCTCGCGTTGTCTATCACGCCGTTGCCGTTTTTATCAAGTGCTAAAAACGCTTCGTTCTTACCTATCCAGCCGGTAGCTTCGGCAAAACCGTTTAGATCGTGATCGAAATTTATGGCTCCGTTCATCTTTAT
>NZ_CAKZTI010000061.1 GCF_937921625.1 uncultured Campylobacter sp.
CCAAGCGGCGCAAGCACGGGCAAACGCGAGGCGCTGGAGCTTCGCGATAAGGATGAAAGATACTGCGGCAAGGGCGTGCTAAAAGCGGTAGAAAACGTAAATTCTCAGATCGCCGAAGCCGTGATCGGGCTTGATGCCTTCGATCAAAAGGCGCTTGACGATGAGATGCGCGAGCTTGACGGCACCGATAACTATTCAAATTTGGGCGCAAATGCGGTACTTGGCGTATCTATGGCGGTAGCGCGCGCGGCGGCAAAGAGCCTTGACGTGCCTTTGTACCGCTACCTAGGCGGCGCGAATGCCAGCGTGCTACCCGTGCCGATGTTTAATATCATCAACGGCGGCGCGCACGCGAACAACAGCGTGGATTTTCAAGAATTTATGATTATGCCGTTTGGATTTGATAAATTTAGCGACGCGCTGCGAGCGGCGAGCGAAATTTACCACACGCTAAAAGGGCTTCTAAACGCGGCAGGCCATAGCACGGCGGTCGGCGATGAGGGCGGATTTGCGCCAAATTTAAACGACAACGAAGAGCCGATCAAACTAATCATGCAAGCCATCGAAAAAGCGGGCTACAAGGCGGGCGAGCAGATCAAACTAGCTCTTGACGTCGCAGCTAGCGAGCTGTACGAAAACGGCAAATATAAGCTAGAGGGCAAGGAATTTAGCAGTGAAGAGCTGATAGAGCGATACGCGCAACTTTGCGAGAAGTATCCGATATTTTCGATCGAGGACGGCCTTAGCGAGGACGACTGGGCGGGCTGGGCGAAGCTAACTAGCAAGCTTGGCTCTAAAGTGCAGCTTGTGGGCGACGATCTATTTGTAACGAATGAGAAAATTTTGCGCGAAGGCACCCAAAAAGGCGTAGGCAACGCGATTTTGATAAAACCAAATCAAATCGGCACCGTCAGCCAAACTATGCAGACGATCCGCCTAGCGCAACGCAAAGGCTACCGTTGCGTGATGAGCCACAGAAGCGGCGAGAGCGAGGATAGCTTTATCGCGGACTTCGCCGTCGCTATGAATACGGGCCAAATCAAAACGGGCGCGACCTCAAGAAGCGAACGCAACGCAAAATACAACCGCCTGCTTGAGATCGAGCGCGAGACGGACGAGTTTTTGGGAA
>NZ_CAKZTI010000062.1 GCF_937921625.1 uncultured Campylobacter sp.
TTGAAATTTTAAAACAGATGCTAAAAACGGCTAAATTTAACGAGCAAAATATGCTCGCGATGACCAGGCGCGGGCACCTCACGGCGACCGATCTGGCTGATTATCTCGTGCGGGAGAAAAACGTACCGTTTCGCCAGGCGCACTTCATCACGGGAAAGGCCGTGGCGTATGCCGAAAATTTGGGTTTGGATCTTAGCGAGTTAAATGCGCAGCAGCTTGCAAGCGTGGATGAAAGCTTGGGCGCGGGCGCGGTTAAATTTCTTGATCTAAACGCTTCTAAGGAGGCGCGCAAGTCGCAAGGAGGCACGGCAAATGAGAGCGTAGAGGCACAGATTGAAATTTTAAACGAGTGGCTGAAAGGCTAAATTTAAGGAGCCAAATTTGAACGTGCGCGAGCTTTATGAGTATATAGCGGACGAGGACGGGCATTTTTCATTGAGCTCGGCGGGGCGATGAGAACGAAAAAGAGTGCAATAAAAAATAGCACGCTAGCGGAGTTTTTTAAGCGCAAGGATGAAATTTTAAGCGTTTCAAAATTTAGGCGGCAAAATTTTGAAATTTTGCGATCGTGTCTTTAAATTTGAAACTTCGGCGATCTGTGTGGATGCATACACGGGCTAGGCGGGATTAGCGAGCGGCGGCGCGTTAGCTGTGTCCTGAGCGGGCCTCTCGACAGTGTTTTAAGTGCTTGCCGCGACCCGCTAAGTAAAATTTAAGAACGGCGGCGCGTCCTAAGCTGGCTTTAGAGAAGGCGCCTGAGGCTATAAAGTTAAATTTAAAAGACCGAGCCGGCGCAAAGTGGAGTGCTTGGTTGCAAATTTAGACAATGAGATAAAATTTTAAAAAAGCGTGCCGCCGCTAGACTGCTTAAGCGTGACTAAATAAGCGTAGGCAGGTCAGACAGGCGGTTTTGCCCAGGCAAAAAGGGCGGCTCGGAGTAGAATTAAGTCGAAGCAAATCAAATAATATTTTCTTTGTTTCTACGCGTCGTGGAGGTAGGAGTGAGGCTGAATCAAAGTAAATTTAAATATTTTGGAGGGCGTTTTGATATATCTGGTGTCTAATACGAGATTTGATCATCCGCAGGTGAGGCAGCTTGCGGTCTGCGAGATAAAATTTCTCAAATTTAGCCTGCCTACGCAGATCGGCGCGCTAATTTTTACCTCCAAAAACGCGGTGGCGGCGATAAAATTTAATGAAATTTCACTTGATTTAGATACCCCCGTTTACGCTATCGGCGAGCCGTGCGCTGCGGCTGCGCGCGAGTTTGGATTCCGCGATATTTTTCTGGCGCGGCACGGGCACGGAAACGAGTTTGCCGCCGAGATCGCGCCGCTCTTGCGGGGCAGAGATGCACTGTATCTGCGCGCACGCGAGACGGTATCGAAGCTGGAGCAAATTCTATCTAGCGCCGGCGTGCGGCTGCAAAGCGTGATCGCCTACGAAAATTCTATCCTCAGCCTACCTGCCGCCGCAAAGCCGCCGCAAGGCAGTACGCTGATTTTTACCTCGCCTAAAAACGTTCGCGGTTTTACCGCAAATTTCGGCTGGGACGGGGGCTATAAGGCGATCTGTATCGGTAGGACGACGGCGAGCGTTTTGAGCGAGTTTTGCGAGCCGATAATCTGCGAAAGAATGTCGATAAAATCCTGCGTCGATCTGGCGCTTTTGCCATAGTTTAAGCAAATTTAGACTATAATTTTGCCCAAGCCTGGGTGAAGCGAGAGCGTTTTATATGAGGGTTCAACATATTTGTATAAGCGACGACGTGAGAGGTCCGTGTGACGCGGCTCGGCTTGAGCTTTTTTAAAGTTACGGGTTGCGACCTAGAGATTTTTCCTAGTTGCAAGATTGGCTTTGTTTGAGCCGATTCTTTTTACGCAACGCTCACTTGGGTTTTTTACGTTATGGAGGCTTCATTGAATATCCTAATAATCGGCGGCGGCGGTAGAGAATACGCGATCGGGCTAAGACTTCGCGAGGATAAAAACGTTTTAAATCTGTATTTTGCTCCGGGAAACGGCGCGACTAAGGCGCTCGGTAAAAATTTAGATTTAAAAGATTTTGATGAACTTGCGCTCTTTGCCAAAAACAACGACGTAGCTCTTACTATCGTGGGTGCCGAAGAGCCGCTTACAAAAGGGATCGTGGATATTTTCAAAGCGCAGGGTCTCGCGATATTCGGTCCTAGCGCCGCTGCGGCGAAGCTTGAGGGCTCCAAAGCCTATATGAAAGACTTTCTGGCGCGAAATCATATCAAAACCGCAAAATTCCTAAGCAGCGACGATCTATCCGAAATTTCAAAATTTATAGACGGCCTAAACGGCCGCGTCGTGGTCAAAGCAGACGGCCTGTGCGCGGGCAAGGGCGTCATCATCGCAAATTCCAAAGATGAAGCTAAAAAAGCCGCCGCGGATATGCTAAGCGGCGAAAGCTTCGGCGAAGCTGGCAAGCGCGTCGTCGTGGAGGAGTTTTTAGATGGTTACGAGCTGAGCTTTTTTGCGATCTGCGACGGGGAGAATTTCGTAAGTCTGCCCGTAGCGCAGGATCATAAAAAGCTTCTTGACGGCGATCTGGGCCCGAACACCGGCGGCATGGGAGCCTATGCGCCAAGCTCGCTAGCGGATGCCGCGCTGATCAAAAGAGTGCAGAGCGAGATCGTCGCACCCACGCTAAAAGGGATGCAGCAGCAGGGCGCGCCCTTTTGCGGCGTGCTATTCGTAGGGCTTATGATCGTGAGCGGCGAGCCTTACGTGCTGGAGTACAACGTCCGCTTCGGCGATCCGGAGTGCGAGGTTTTGATGCCGCTAATCGACGGAAATTTGAGCGAAATTTTATACAACGCCGCCGTAGGCAAGCTAAGTAGCATAAGCCTAAAAGAGCGATTTGCAGTGGGCGTCGTGATGGCTAGCGAGCGCTATCCTTACGGCTCTTCGAAGCCTGCGCTGATCGAGGTCGGCGGAATTCCCGCGGGAGCCCATATCTGCTACGCAGGCGTGAGTGAGCGGGACGGGCAAATTTGCGCTAGCGGCGGACGCGTTTTGGTAAACGTGGGCGTCGCACAGAGCCTAAAGCAGGCGCGCGACGCGGCTTACGCGCTGTGCGAAAATATAAAATTTAGCGGCGCGCAGTATAGGCGCGATATCGCGTATCAAGCCTTAAGAGATAAAATTTGAACATCGCTCCGCTTGGCAAGCGCGTAATCGCGTTTAGTATTGACGAAGCGGTGAGCGCAACGCTTTTTGTGGTCGTGCTATTTGCTATCGACGGGCCAGAGCTTGTCGCAGCGGCGCAGAGCGGAAGCAATTTTGAGGTACAAAAGATCGCGTCAAAATTCATTTTGCATTACGCGATAATAAAATTTTTATATCAGGCGATTTTTGTCTATCTATACGGCGCGACGCTAGGCAAGCTTGCGGTTAAAATTTATTGCGTCCGCGCTGACGGCAGCTCTATGGATATCGCTACTGCAGCGATCCGCGCGGCGGTTAGGTTGATAAGCGAGATGATCTTTTATATGGGATTTTTGGTGGCGCTTTTTACGAACTCGCGTCAGAGCCTGCATGATATGGCGGCGAAAACATTGGTGGTAGAGATTGAAAAAGAGTAAAAAATTTAAAATTCTAGCGCTTAGTTTTAGCGCTCTTTTAGCAAGCAGCGCGAGCGCAAAGGTCCAAGACGTCGAGCTTATAGCAGATAATGTCGAGAAAAATGGCTTTTTGACAGAGGCGAGCGGCAACGTAACGGTGTATTCACAAGACTACTTTATCACCGCCGATCGCGCTACATACGACGAGCAAAACGGCATCATCGAGCTTTTCGGCAACGTCAATGCGATGCGCGGCAGCAGCGAGACCACGCGCGCCCAGCACGTCAAAATCGATCTGAAAAACGATAAGCAGCAAGCCGACGTAAATTTTATGATGGATAAGGACTCCGAGCTTTGGATGCAAAACGACGCCAGCTGCAGCGATAGCGAGTATTACCGCGTGGAGGGCTCCAGCGTATCTAGCTGCAACGTTACCGATCCCGATTGGCGCATTAAATTTAGCAGCGGCATGCTCAACAAAGAGAGCAAATTCCTCCATCTTTTCAATCCGAGATTTTATGTGGGCGACGTACCGGTGCTCTATCTGCCGTATTTCGGCTTCCCGACTGATCGCACGCGCCGCACGGGCTTGCTGCCTCCAGAGGCTGGCTACATCAACAAGGAAGGGATTTACTACAAGCAGCCGATCTATTTTGCGCCTTACGATAGCTGGGATTTTCAGCTCGATCCGCAGGTGCGCACGCGCAGGGGCTTTGGCGTATACGGGACATTTCGCTTCACGGAGTCGCCGTATTCTTACGGCGAGATTAGAGGCGGAGTTTTCGATAACTTTTCGCGGGCGCAAAAGCGGCTCGAATACAAAAACGAGCGTCATCACGGCTTTGAAGTGCAATACGATCGCAGCAAGCTTGCGACCTATCTGCTAGACGGCGATCTGCGCGAAAATTTATGGATCGATTTTACTCAGCTAAACGACCTTGAATACTACGATCTGAAGGAAAAGGGAGGTCTTGGCAACGATGCGGATAACTCGCTCGTAACTTCACGGCTGAATTATTATTTGACCGGTGACGAGCACTATTTTGGCGCTTACGGACGATACTACATCAATACGAGTAAGCTAAACGCCGATAATACTTTCCGCAATGAAGATACCGTCCAAGAGCTTCCGACGCTGCAATATCATAAATTTAGCAATGATTTGGGGCTACCAAATTTGATCTATTCGCTTGATGCAAAAGCGCGTAATTACACTAGATGGGAGGGCGCGACTGCTCGCCAATACGAGTTTGATGTACCGATTAGTATAAGCACGCCGCTACTGGCGGATTATTTAAATTTCGCCTTTACCGAGCGAGTGTATATGACTAATATCGATTGGCACGATAAATTCTACTACGCAAACGGAGATCTTGGCGAGGATAAAAGCACTTTCTACGCTAATCAATACACCGAGCTTTCGCTCTACACCGACGTAGCCAGGGCTTACGATAGCTTGTATCACACTATGAGCTGGAGGGCGGATTTTAGAATTCCCGGATGGCAGCAAGGCGACATCGAGGATAGAATTTTAAAGTATCATCAGTATAAATACGACCTTGCTCGCGGCGCAGTAGATCGCTCGCGGCTGGGTAACTTGCAAGACTCGCTTTATTGGGAGGATAACTTTTTAAGCGAGCTGAAGGACGAATACACCCACGAAAACGCGGCTTTGGGTATGACGCAGTTTTTTTACAACGACGAAGGGCGTAAATTTTTACGCCACAGCGCTAAGCAGCGATATGACTTCGACGATCATGAGTTTGACGATTTAGAACACCGCATCGATGCGTATTTTGCAAATGGGCTAAATATCGGAAACCGCTTTACCTACTCACATAAATATAAAAGCTTCGATAAGGTCTATACCTACGCCAACTACTCCAACGACGACTTTAGCTTTGGACTCAGCCACGCTTACGAATACGAAAAGCTAAGCATGGAGCCTAAACGCTATACGAAAGATAACTACGGCATCGTAAACGCCTCGGTAAATTTGCCTAGGAATAATAAAATTTTCGGTCGTTGGGATTACGACTTGGAGCGATCTTATTCTAAAATGTGGCGCGTGGGGCTTTCTCATACGCGCAAGTGTTGGAATTACTCTTTTGTGTATCAAGAGGATATCGAGCCTAAAAATACCAGTACGATGGGCTACAGCAAAGCAAGCAAGGAGCGCGGAATTTACTTTCTCGTAAATTTCTATCCGTTCGGCGGAGTAGGGTATGATTTTTCAGTAGATAGTGAATACGGAAGCGAAAAATAATGACGCCTAGAGCTGAGCTGATGTTTGAAAACCAAATCGACGCCGCGATGAAACTCGCAGAAATTTTACCCGCTACCGTGATCAAAAACGAAAATTTTCTAATAATCGCTCAATCCCTGGAGTCGCTTCCTATCGCAAATCATCTTGCTCTAAAGCTGGGACTTCATTATGAGTTTTTATTCACAGAGCCCGTTTTGGCACCCAATAATCCGGAATGCGCGATCGCGTGCGTAAGCGAAACCCAAGAGATCGTGATGGTAGATGAGCTCGTGCGAAGCTTCGGCATCAGCCTGGATTATGTTTACGGACAGGCAAACAGACTTTATGAGGAGAAAATTTTAAAAAACATGTATAAATTTCGCAAGGGCGAGCTCTTGGGAAATTTAGAGAAAAAAAACGTCATCTTGGTAGATGAGGGGTGTGAGAGCGGGCTGACCGCGCTTACTTGCATAAAGACGCTCGTAAGCTTAAACGCCAAAGCGATCTTCTACGCCACTCCCGTTATCGGCAGCGATAATGCGGACGAGATCGCTACGCTGGTGGATGGAATTTATGCTGTTCACAAGATCAGAGACTTTGTGAATGTGGATTTTTATTACAAAGAAAAAACGCTCTCAAGTGCGGAGGAGATAATGCAAATTTTAAACAAATGCCCGCTTTATCTGCCGTTTCACGAGACTAACAAAAACAAGGAGAAAATTAATGCAGTGCAAAATTGAAGTAAATGGCAATACCGAAATTTTCGATATCAATAAGGTCGCAAAGCAAGCCGCGGGCGCGGCGCTTTTGCGCGTGAAAAATACCGTCGTGCTGGCTACCGTAGCGCGCGAAGAGACGCAGGTGCAGGAGGACTTTTTGCCCCTTACCGTGCAGTATATCGAAAAGATGTACGCGGCGGGCAGAATCCCCGGAGGCTACATCAAGCGCGAGACCAAGCCTGGCGATTTTGAGACGCTCACGAGCCGCATCATAGATCGCTCGCTGCGCCCGCTCTTTCCAAAGGGCTATGCATATCCGACGCAGATCGTAGTTTACGTGCTATCGGCAGATCCCGAAGTTGATCTGCAAGTCGTCGCTCTTAATGCGGCGTCTGCGGCGCTGTATCTTAGCGACATCCCGATTAAAGCGCCCGTTTGCGGCGTGCGCATAGGCTATCAAAACGGAAGCTTCATCTTAAATCCGAGCAACTCCGCGCTTAAAAATAGCGCACTTGATCTTTACGTAGCCGGCGTCGGCGATGAGCTTTTGATGATCGAGATGCGCTCCCTGCCGCAGATTAACGGCGGCGCGCAGCAGATGAATGAATTTGGCGAAGATCTGATGGTGGATGCGATCGATTTTGCCGCAAAGGCGATAAGCGCGGGCTCAAACGCTTACGAAGAGGCTTTTTTGCCGCTTAAAAAGCCCGATGCGAGCCTAGAGTATAAACCCGAGATCGAGGATGAGGATATTGCGGACTTCATCGACGCAAATTACAAAGACGCCGTTAAAGCGGCGATCAATCAGATGGCAAAGAGCGAGCGCGCTACCGAACTAAACAAAATCGTGGATCAAATTTTAGCGACCGAGGCTGCGGCGCAAAACGAATGGAGCCAAGAGGTGATCTCTAGCGTCATCGGCAAGTATAAGCGCGGCATCATCCGCACGCAGATCATCGAGGATCGCCGCAGAGCCGACGGGCGCGCGCTTGATGAGGTTCGCCCGATCAGTATCGAGACAAATATCCTGCCGTGCGCGCACGGAAGCTGCCTATTTACGCGCGGGCAGACGCAAGCTTTAGTCGTCACCACGCTGGGCGGCGATAGCGATGCGCAGCTAAGCGACAGCCTAACGCAGCTTGAGCCGATCAGCGATAGATTTATGTTTAACTACAACTTCCCGGGCTTTTGCGTCGGCGAAGCAAGTCCGCTCAAAAGCCCAGGCAGACGCGAGCTAGGACATGGAAATTTAGCCAAAAGAGCGCTATATCCAAGTATCGATCTAAACTCGCCGCAGTCTATCCGCGTGGTGAGCGAAATTTTAGAGAGCAACGGCTCAAGCTCGATGGCTTCGGTCTGCGGCGGCGCGCTATCGCTTCGGGCGGCGGGTGTGCCTACGCTAAAGCTCGTTGCTGGCGTAGCGATGGGCTTAATTTTTGAGGGCGAAAAACACGCCGTGCTAACCGACATAATGGGGCTTGAGGATCACGACGGCGATATGGATTTTAAGGTCGCGGGCACCTACGAGGGCATCACCGCGCTTCAGATGGATATCAAGCTCGGCGGTATCAGCCTGGAGGTTTTAAAAGAGGCTCTAGCGCAGGCAAAGCAGGCTCGCGCGCATATTTTGGGCATAATGGAGCAGGCGAACGCAGCAATCGTCATAAATGAAGATGTGCTTCCGAAGCTTGAAATTTTTAGCGTCGAGGCGAGCAAAATCCCGGACATCATCGGTCAGGGCGGCAAGGTTATAAAAGAGATCACCGAAAGCTTCGGCGTAAATATCGATCTGGATCGCGAAAAGGGCGAGGTCAAGATCCAGGGTGCCAAAGCTAGCGCCGTATCGGGCGCGAAAGAGAAAATTTTATCGATAGTTTCAAATTCTCGAGATTTTCGCAAGCCGCGCAATGAGCGCAAAGAGGTAAAATTTCAGATCGGCGAGGAGTTTGACGGCGTGGTGCAAAGCGTGCTGGATTTTGGTACCTTCATCTCGCTACGAGACGGCGTGGACGGGCTGCTGCGCGCTAAATTTATCACGACGCCTT
Organism: uncultured Campylobacter sp.; assembly: GCF_937921625.1. Classification (GTDB taxonomy): domain Bacteria; phylum Campylobacterota; class Campylobacteria; order Campylobacterales; family Campylobacteraceae; genus Campylobacter_B. The sequence goes on from NZ_CAKZTI010000062.1 coordinate 8,599, forward strand.
ACAAGGCAGGCGATGTGGTGCGAGTGCGCGTGACCGAGCAAAAAGGCTCTAAAATTTCACTGGAATTAGCTTAAAATTTTAATAGGAGCGTAAAGATGCAGCTTAAAAAGATATTTTTCCCTATCGGCGGCGGCGAGGAACTGGCAGAGCGCATACACGGAGCGCTGCTAGTGAATAAATTTTTCGGCGCGCACATCAACATAATGGCGTGCCAGCTCGATCCTAAGATGATCTACAACGTCCGTATGACGCTAAAAGGCGGCGTGCTGATGGAGGAATTTTTAAAATCCGCAGGAGACGAGATGCAGGCCGAGCGCGAGGTGATCAGAGCGATCTTCGACGCCGAATGCGCCAAGCTGGGTTTAGATCAAAGCGACGACGATCACGTCCCAAATAGCGCCGCTTTGAGGCATATGGTGGGCATCCGCTCCGAGCTAGTCGAGAAATACTCCAAATATTGCGATTTGGTGCTGGTCTCCGTGCCGCCTACGGGCTCTATCACGGGCACGTTCGAGGCGGCGGTCACCAAAAGCGGCAAGCCTTGCATCGTCATACCGCGCAAGCTGCAGGAGTTTAGGGCGGATAAAATTTTAGTTTCGCTTACCGGCACTGCGGCGTCTGCAAGGGCGCTTGATAATTGGCTAGAGCTTTTACAGCGCGCCAAATCCGTCACCGTCATTACCGCAAATCACTACCTTCAGGATGATCTTGCCGAAACTAAGCGCCGCATAAGCGACTATCTAGCCTTGCATGACGTTAAAATCGATGTTTTTGAGGCGTTAAATGCCGAGGGCAAGATCCCGGGACAGGTGCTACTAGAGTATGCAGACGCGGGCGATTTCGACCTCATCGTCGCGGGCTTACACTCAGACAGCGGCATAAAAGAAATTTTCTTAGGCGGCGCGTCGAAATACTTCCTGCAAAAGACGAAAATTCCGGTCTTAATGTAGCTTGAAGCTTAGACGCCGTGTCGCGGCATATCTCCCGCATAGCGTCTAGGCTTAAGTCGGCTTTCGGGTCGGTTCTAATTAGATAGGCGTAAAATCCTTAGCCGTTGCGGCTTTGCTAGCTTGTCTGTAAATCGCGCGGTTTGCTATTTTGCGGATGGGTTGAGATTAATTTTTGCCGCTAGCTTTGCTCTCTAGCCGCGTTTGCTTTGCCGCGGCCAGAGAGCAAGTATATCTGCGGCGAGCAGAGTTAGCGGTCGCGGCAAGCGCGCCGGTCTATCTTTAAGCGTGCGAGTTTGGAATTCGTTTCTTTGCTCGCCATTTTCGGCTGCGTCGTGAAATTTCGCATAAATTTGAACTTGAAATTTCTGCTTGCACGCTAAATTTTAGATCTCAAGGAGCGCAGATGGCGTTTGAAAATGCAATCATTACAAAAGAGGATGATGAGAAGTATGGATTGAGTGCGCTATATGGTAAGTATAATTATGGAGCAAAGTTGCCAAATCTAAATTTTACAATAGATAGGCAATTAGATTGCTGGCTTTTAAAAATTTATAGCTTTCCAGATCCGAATTACGATAGAGCGTTGCTTGCAAAAGCCGTATGGATCTTATGTTGCGATAGCACTCAAATATATGTAGTGTTGGATCAAAAGGTAGCGGATATGCGATCGGACGAATTCCACAGAATCTGGGAGCTTCTAGATTTAAAACCAAATCATACGCAAAATCTTAGTAAGCAAGATATTTTATGCCTGTTAAAAGAAATTTTAGAAGTATATAGGGACTGTGATTTGTGGAAACCGGAACCAAATTATACTATGGAACTCCAAGATCTAACTGATCATAAAATCTAAAATTATTAAAATTTCTTGAGGAGGAGAGAATGGCGTTTGAAAATGTGATCATCACTAAAGAGGATGATGAGAAGTATGGATTGAGTGAAATTTACTACAAATATAATCCGAAACGCGAAGTTTTTATCAATAAACAAGATTGGGTGATAAACAGAGAGCTTGATTGTTGGCTATGGGATATCTTTTATTTCCCCGATCCCGAATATGAACATGGAACTCTTGTTAAAGCTATTTGGATTTTATATTATAAAGGTGAAATTATTGAGGCTATCCTTGATTATGACATCGACAGAGCGCTAAGAGCTAAGTAATTTCATAGAATTTGGCAGCTACTTGATCTAAATCCAAAACAAACTAAATTGATTTCAAGGGATGAAATAATTATACTTTTAAACAATGCTTTGCAAACATATGGATATGATGGTGTATGGGAGCAAATCCCAAACTGCACTATGGAACTACAAGACTTAACCGATCGTAAAATCTAGAATTATTAAAATTTTTTGAGGAGGAGAGAGTGGCATTTGAAAATGCAATCATTACAAAAGAGGATGATGAGAAGTATGGATTGAGCGAAATTTACTACAAATATAATCCATACTATAAGACTTTTATTAATGAGCTCGATTGGACTATTGATCGAAATGCAGATTGTTGGCTAATGCCAGTATATAGTTTTCCTGATCCAGACTATGATCATGCAAGCCTTGCTAAAGGCATTTGGATTTTATATCATAAAGGTGAAATTATTGAAGTCACATTGGATTATATATTTGATGAAGGTAAAAAGCTTCATCGAATTTGGCAACTTTTGGAATTGGCTCCAAAAACCACAAATACTCTTTCTAAAAAGGATATAGTAGCTTTGCTATTCAAAATTTTGAAAGTTTATGGCTATGCCGGAACATGGCAAAAAGAAAACTACACTATGGAACTCCAAGACCTAACCGATTGCGGCGTAAAATAGGGCTTTAAATTTAACTCCATCTTAGTCCCGTATCAAATCAAATTTTATAGAATTCTAAAATTTCGCAAAATTTTGAAATTCTAAAATTCCAAAATCCTATAATCTTAAAATTCTAAAATTCCCACCCTAAAATTTCTTGTAAATCAAATTTATCAAAATCATCGACGCGAGCGTCTCTATGAGCGAGGCGATGATCATCGCGAAGTATATCTCTTGCGAGATCGCGGCGGTGGAGTAAAAGAGCGTCGCCGTGGCGATGACGAGGGTTAGCGGCATAGATAACGATAGCGCGAAAAGCACCGCGCCTTTGCGCCCCATGGTGCTTAAAAACGTAGCGCTCGCAAGCAGTCTGATACCAAACATCAGCGCCGCTAGGCTCGCGGCAAAGCTCATCACTCCGGGCATAAGAAGCGCCTCAAGCCTGATCACGGCTCCGGTGTGTATGAAAAATATCGGCACTAAAAAGCCAAAGCCGAACGACGAAAGCTTCTCGATGAGGTCGTCCTTGTGCGAGAAAAAGGTCGGCAGAAAGGTGCCCGCGATGAAGGCGCCGATGACGACCTCAAGCCCTAAAAGCATCACCCCCGCGCAGATGAGGCAAAATAGCGCCATCGCAAATCGCACGTCCTTTTCGTTTTTGTCGTATTTGGGCATGATGACCGTTTTTAGCGCGGGGAACCACCAAAATAGAATTTCAAGCCCTTTAAAAACAGCTAGCGCGGCGACCGAAAAGCCCAAAAGCGCGCCGATATGAAGCGCCATCTCTACGCCGAAGCCGTTTTTAAGGTAGATGCCGCCCACTGTGAGGACGGCGATGCTGATGAGTTCGCCGATCACGCCCGCGGGCATCGCGAGATTTAGCCACGCTTGATCCTTGCCGTATTCCTTATACAGCGCCGAAAGCAGCCCGACGCTCATCAAAGGCGCTGCGATGATAAGCATCTGCGGCAGTTCAAACATCCAAACCGCAAGCGCGCTTAGGATATAAAGCAGCGCCAAAAAGATTAGGATCAGCCGCAAAATTTTGCGCGGCATCGCAAGCAGCGCGCGGAAATCCACCTCGCAGCCCGCCAAAAACATAAGGTAGCAAAAGCCGATCTGAGCGGCTAGATCGAAGGTTGCGCTTGGCGGCAAAAGCCCTAAATTTGCGGCTATGATGCCAAGCATGATCTCCATGGGCGAGAGCGGAATTCTAGCTAGGCTAGCCAAAAAGGGCGAAGCAAAGATCAAAAACGATAGCGCGATTAGGACGTAAATTTCATTCATACGCTTTGGCCTCGCACCCTTTTATATTTTTCCCACGCTGTTTTAGAATTTTTTCGTATCTTTCTAGCATTTTCTCTGGTTGCTCAGGGGCTTTTCTTATCATTTCAAGACTTCCTTTCATTCGCTTTATAGTTCTTTGCGCTGCGAACGGAGACGAGATGCACGCAATTTTTGCTCTTGTGCCACGACGTAAGCAAACTCGAAAAGCCGCTTTTTGCGTCCACAAATCTCGCCAGGATTTAGCACGAGCGCGCCGTTTTTATTTACCGCCGCGGCGAGATAGTGGGTATGGCCGTAAATTTTGATAGTTGAAATTTTATCTGCGCCGCATCCGCATAGACCCCGATTTTTACTTTCGCCGCCTGCATTGAGCTCAGAATTCGCGGTCAAATTTGAGCCCAAGTTCAGCGCGGTTAAATTTGCGCATGAGTTTGGTGCGGATAAATTCGCGTTTAAGCTCGGCGCCGTTAAATTTACTGCGCGATCCGCACCCGAGCTTGCTTTAGAGTTCATATCTGGGCTCGTATTAGTGGCTAAATTCGCGCTTGCATTTGAGTTTAAATTTACGTTTGAGTTCGCGCCTGCATTCAAGCTCGCATTTAAACCCGCGGATTGCCCACTTTTTAAATTTACGCTCGCTTTATGCGCGTTTTTGAAATTTTCGTCTGCGCGGAGCGCACTATCTAAAATTTTATCAACGTCCGCGCCATTAGAATTTGCGCCTAAATTTACCGAGCAAGCCGCCGTTTTAGAATTTGCAACTAAAATTTCCCCGCGATCTGCTCTGCAGTTTGAGCCTAAATTCGTGCCGCAACTTACTTCGACGCTAAAGCTAGAATTTTTGACTAGGTCTGCGCTGAAATCCTTGCGAAAATTTACCGCGCGATCCGTGTCTGTGCGAAAGCCAAAATCCGCGGCGAAGCTTGGCCTGTCTGCTTCATTTTGCACCGCGGGCTCCTCGTCAAAGAGATAAAACGGATGGTGCATGATTTTTAGTCGCAGCCCAGCAAACTTCGTGCAAAAAGGCTCATCGTGCAGGTTGAAGTCATTTTTTAGCTCCGCAAGCGCTTCGTCGTTGTTCCCTAAAACCGCGAAGTAGGGCTTGCCGCTTTGTCGCAAAAGCCGCAGCGTCTCGCTCTCGACGATGCCCTCTGCGTGCACGAGCAGATCCGCTCCGCGCGCGAGCAGCCACTCTATGGCGCTGGCAGCGACCTTTGTTTCGCGATTAGAGTCCGAAATGGCGCCTATTATCAATCGATCTCTTCTTTAAACTTGCACTGCGGACACTCGGCGAAGTTGCCTTTTTTCAGCTCTTTGCGGAGCATGTATGAGTTGCCGCACTGCGGGCATGCGCGCGCGATCGGTGCGTAGTTGCTCACAAAGTTGCATTTAGGGTAGTTCGTGCAGCCGTAGAATTTGCCGCGTCTGGAGAAGCGCTCGACGATCTCGCCCGTGCCGCAGCTCGGGCACTTAACGCCGGTGGAGAGCAGCGGCTTTTTCTCTTTTGCCGCGCCTTCGATTTTACGCGAGTATTTGCACTTCGGATAGCCCTCGCAAGCGATAAACTCGCCGTATCTACCCTTGCGCTTGATCAAATTTTTACCGCACTGCGGGCATTTTTCATCTAGCACTTCGGGCGCCTCCTTCTCCTCGCTCGCCTCCTCGGCGCTGGCGTCCGCGTTACGCGAGTATTTGCATTTCGGATAGTTCGAGCAAGCGATGAACTTGCCGAATCTGCCCTGGCGCCTAAGTAGCTCGCCGCCGCAGTTCGGGCAGGTCTCGCCGATCTTTTCGACTAGCTTTTGGCTTGCGATCGACGTTTTTCCTTTGGCGATCTCGTCCATAAAAGGGTAGTAGAAATCTGCCAAAATTTGCTGCCAGTCCGCTTTGTTTTCGGCGATATCGTCGAGCTTTTCTTCCATTTTGGAGGTAAACTCGCTATCGACGATGTTTTTAAAATTTTGCTCCAGCATCTCGGTAATCTTAAAAGCGATCTCGCTCGGCACTAGGTGCTTTTGCTCGATATTTACGTAGTTGCGCGCCGTAAGCAGCGATATGGTAGGCGCATAGGTCGAGGGCCTGCCGATGCCTAGGCTTTCGAGCTTTTTGATGAGGCTTGCTTCCGAATAGCGCGCCGGCGGCTCAGTGAAGTGCTGCTGCGAGCTCAGGCTTTGCAGGCTCATCGCATCGCCCACATCGAAGTTCGGTAAAATTTTGTCCTTATCCAGATCGCCGTAAGCCTTGTAAAATCCGTCAAATTCTACCTTGCGTCCGCTGATCTTAAACGCGCCCGCTTCGCCGCGTACGATGATCGTTTGGATCTGCGAAACGCTAGGGCTCATCTGCGAGGCTACGAAGCGGTTGTAGATGAGCGCGTAAAGGCGGTATTCGTCGCGAGGCAAGATTTTTTGCGCGAGCTCGGGGGTAAGCTTCAGATCGGTAGGCCTTATTGCTTCGTGCGCTTCCTGTGCGCCTTTGCTTTTGGTAGCGTATAAATTCGCGCTTTTGGGCAGATATTTTTCGCCGAAGTGCTCCTCTATGAGCTCGCGAGCCGCCGCGATCGCTTCTTTGGCGATATTCAGCGAGTCGGTTCGCATGTAGGTAATCGCGCCGCCGTTTTTGGTATTGACGCCCTCATAAAGGCTCTGCGCGAGGCTCATCGTCTTGCGCGGATTAAAGCCCAGAGCCGTGCTTGCCGCCTGTTGTAGCGTCGAGGTCATAAACGGCGGATAGGGGTTCGTCTTGCGCGATTTGCTCTCGATACTCTCTACGTTAAATCTGTCTTTTTGCAGCGTCAGGACGATCTCGCTAGCTTGCGCCGCGTTTTTAACCGAGAGCTTTTCCATCTTTTTGCCGCGAAATTCCACGAGCTCGGCTTCCAAGTCCTTCTTAAAAACCGCGTCGATGCTGTGAAATTCTACCGGTTTAAAATTTAAAATTTCACGCTCGCGATCGACGACGATTTTAAGCGCGGCGCTTTGGACGCGACCCGCGCTTAAGCCGCGCTGGATCTTTAAATTTAAAAGCGGACTTAGTTTATAGCCTACGATGCGATCGAGCAGGCGGCGCGCTTGTTGGGCGTTTACGCTTGCGATATTTAGCTTGCGCGGCGAACTTAGCGCGTTTGAGATCGCGCTTTTGGTGATCTCGTGAAATACGATACGCGGCAGCTCCTCCGCCTGCAGTGCAGCGATCTCATCCGGCTCCGTGCCGTCGGGGACGATCACTCCCTTCATCGAGCCTGCAGCGCGGATATGTCGCGTCACTGCTCGCGTGTCTACGTTATAAAGGCACGGAACCTTGCTCTGCGTGAGAAAGTCAATCAAGCTCTTCTCAGACTGCCAATTATTCGGTGCATCACAGAGTTCACCGATGACAAAGCCGCGCACAAACGGGCGGCGGGACTGCATAAATTTCTCTGCCGTACCGTAGTTCCCAATCAGCGGGTAAGTCATCGTGAGAATCTGTCCGCAGAACGACGGGTCGGTCAGACTTTCCTGATACCCCGTCATGGTCGTCGTAAAGACAACCTCCCCCACCGTCTTTGCGCTGCCGTCCAGCAGCTCTCCCGCATAGGACGAACCGTCCTCCAAAATCAGTTTTCCTCTCATATTGTTATGACTCCGTCCTTCATCACAATATTCCCGTCCACGACCGTCAGCACAGCCTTTCCTCGAAGTTCCCGTCCGACAAACGGCGAGTGGCTTCCCCGCGTGTAGAACTTTTTCTCGTCCACCGTCCAGACACAGTTCGGATCAATGACCGTCACATCCGCCGGTGCCCCCTCGCGCAGCGTCCCCACATCGAGATGAAAGATGCGCGCAGGCGCATAGGTCATACGCTCGATCAGCGTCTCGAGCGGGAGCTTCCCCGTGTGAACCAGCTCCGTCATGAGCACCCCAAGTGCCGTCTCAAGCCCCGGGAAGCCGCTCGGCGCATAGATGTACTCGCGATCCTTCTCCTCACGTGCGTGCGGGGAGTGATCCGTTACGACCATATCAATCGTCCCGTCAAGCAGACCCGCCAGCATGGCCGCTGTGTCTTTTTCCGTCCGCAGCGGCGGATTGACCTTCGTTGAGCTGTCCGTTGGATCGACGCAGTCCTCCGTCATCGTGAGATGATGCGGGGTGACCTCTGTCGTCACGTGCACACCGCGCGCCTTCGCCTCGCGTACCAGCTGAACGGCACGCGCCGAGCTGATGTGGGCAACATGGACATGCGCACCCGCATACTCGGCGAGCATGATGTCGCGCGCGACGGCAATATCCTCGGCGACAATCGGACGCCCCTTGATGCCGAGCATCGCACTGCGATGCCCCTCATTCATGGCGCCCTCCTCTACGAGAGAGGTATCTTCCTCATGATTGATGATCGCCTTATCAAACGGCGCAAGATAGTCGTATGCACTGAGGAGAACCTTTGCCGACGGATCGAAGTGACCATCGTCTGAGAAGGCGACCGCTCCCGCCTCAACCATATCGCCGAGCTCTGCCAGCTCCTTGCCCTCCTGGTTCTTCGTCACAGCACCGATGATGCGGATGTGCATGACTGCCGCCTCTTCGGCGCGCTTCTGCAGGCTCTTCACCAGTGCCGCCGTATCGACGACAGGGCGCGTGTTCGGCATCGTCGCAATCGTCGTATATCCCCCTGCCGCTGCGGCGCGCGAGCCGGAAGCAAAATCCTCCTTTGCCTCCTGACCGGGCTCGCGGAAATGCGTGTGCATATCGATCAGACCGGGCACAACGACCTTTCCCGCAGCATCGTAAATCTCCGCGCCGTCGGCGGCAAGATTTGCGCCAACGGCGCGGATCACACCGTCCTCGACGAGGACATCGGCAACTTCATTTCGTTTGGAGGCGGGATCAATCACCCGTCCCCCTTTCAGCAGCAACGCACGCATTCAGGCCTTCCCTCCCATCAGTACCAGTGTAAAGAGCGCCATCCGCACGGCGACCCCGTTTTTAACCTCCTCCTGGATCCGCGACTGTACGCCGTAGGCGACGGACTCGGAGATCTCCCATCCCTTATTCATCGGGCCGGGATGCAGCACGAGAGCATCCTCCTTCGCCAGTGCGAGCCGCTCCTCACTGAGCCCGTAGATGCGCGCGTACTCACGCGTCGACGGGAACAGCCCGCCCTTCATGCGCTCGAGCTGTATGCGCAGCACCTCGACTACGTCAGCCCCCTCAAGAGCATCCTCCACGCGGTCATGGATCGTGACGCCCTCCTCCTCACACAGAAAGCGCGGCAGGAGGGTGCGCGGTCCCGCGATATGGACATCCATCCCCATCTTTCGCATGCCCTGAATGTCAGAACGCGCCACACGGCTGTGCAGAACATCACCGAGAATGGCAACCTTCAGCCCTGCGAGTTTCCCCTTGTTTTCCTCAATCGTATAGAGATTAAGCAGGCCCTGTGAGGGATGCGCATGCGCGCCGTCCCCCGCATTGATGATGACGGGAGAGACCGCCTTGGCGGCGTAGGCAGCTGCGCCCTCAGCTTTATGCCGCATGACAATGGCATCCACGCCCATCGCCTCGATCGTATAAAGCGTG
>NZ_CAKZTI010000063.1 GCF_937921625.1 uncultured Campylobacter sp.
CCTAAATTTAAGGATAAATTCAAAGCTCTAAGCTTAAAATTTCGCCGTAGCGGGGGCGGCGCGCAGAAGTGGAATTGCGCATAAAAGCGTCGCTAAATTTCGGCTCGCGGAAGTTAAATTACAAGGCATAAATTTGCTACGTAGAATTTTCAAGGTTTGATGCAAAGCGTTATTGGCGCGAGGCTTAAGATCGGTATAAACTTGCTACGTAAAATTTCAAAGCGGGATTTTCTAGCTAAATTTTTTAAAAGCAAATTTCAGTAAAATTTCACGAGGCAGAATTTCAAATTAAAATTTTGCAAATTAAATTCCGCAAAGTAAAATTTCGAAGCGAAATTCTGCGTGCAAGCAAACCCCGTTGCACGCAAATCAAATCATGGAGCAAAAATGAGATATATTTTCGGGCCCGTGACCTCGCGTAGGTTCGGGCGCAGTCTCGGCATCGATCTAAGCCCGCAGCGCAAGCAGTGCAACTTCAACTGCGTTTATTGCGAGCTGGGCGCGGGCAAGCCGGTAAGTGCGATGAGCGAGCCCTGTGAGATCGGCCCGGTCATCGCCGAGCTGAAAACTGCACTGCAAAGCCACGTGGGCATTGACGTCATCACGATCACGGCAAATGGCGAGCCTACGCTACATCCGCGCTTTGCAGAGCTCGTGGACGCACTAAAAGCGCTGAACCTGCCGCAGAAGCTGCTCGTTTTGTCAAACGGCTCACTCGTGCGCGAAAACAGCGCGGCGTTAGCGAAGCTTGATATTTGCAAATTTTCGCTAGATAGCGTGCTTGCGAAAAGCTTTCGCAAGGTGGACGGCCCGCACACGGGTATCGGCGCCGAGCAGATCGTAAGCGCGATCGCAGATTTCGCGCGCGAGTTTCGCGGCGAGCTTGATATCGAAATCCTAGTCGTGCATGGCATCAACGACACGCAGGAGGACTTTGCGGCGCTGAATGCGGCTCTGGCGCGTATTAACCCGCACCGCGTAGATATTGGCACTATAGATCGCCCGCCCGCATACCGCGCAGAGGGGGTAAGTGAAGCGCAGCTGCGCTATCTGGCCACTTTCATCGAAAATCAAAACGTAAATATCATCGCTGCACCCAAATACGCAAGCGAGCGGCTGAACTTTAGCGAGGATGAAATTCTGCGCACTCTTTCGCGCCGTCCGCAGCGCACGAGCGACGTGGAGGCGATGTTTGACGAGCCCAGCGCGCAGCTTTTAAAGCGCCTTGTGGATGTAGGCAAAGTCGTTTTCAGAGACGG
>NZ_CAKZTI010000064.1 GCF_937921625.1 uncultured Campylobacter sp.
CGGCGGTCGTTTTTTGATTTATCACGCCGATCGCGGCCTCGTCGGCTATGATCGCGGCGATCGTCTGCTCGGGCGTATCCTGCGGGATCGCGATCATATCGAGCCCCACCGAGCAGATCGCGGTCATCGCTTCGAGCTTTTCTAAGCTTAACGAGCCTGCGCGCACTGCGGCGATCATGCCCTCGTCTTCCGAAACCGGTATAAACGCGCCGCTAAGCCCGCCTACTTGGTTGCACGCCATCACGCCGCCCTTTTTGACCGCGTCGTTTAGTAGCGCAAGCGCAGCCGTCGTGCCGTGCGTGCCGACGCGCTCTAAGCCCATCTCCTCAAGCACGCGCGCGACCGAATCGCCCACCGCCGGAGTCGGAGCTAGCGAGAGATCGACGATGCCAAATTTCACTCCCAGGCGCTCAGACGCCATTTGCCCTACGAGCTGTCCGATGCGCGTGATCTTAAACGCCGTCTTTTTAACGGTCTCGGCGACCACGTCAAAGCTCGCTCCTCGCACCTTCTCAAGCGCGCGTTTTACGACGCCGGGGCCGCTGACGCCCACGTTTATGACGACCTCGGCCTCGCCCACGCCGTGAAATGCGCCCGCCATGAAGGGATTATCCTCGACGGCGTTGGCAAACACGACGAGTTTTGCCGCGCCAAGATCGGAAAGCCGCGCGGTTTCTTTTATCACGCGCCCCATGTCGGCGACGGCGCTCATATTTATGCCCGTCTTGGTCGAGCCGATATTTACCGACGAGCAGACCTTTTGCGTCGCGGCGAGCGCGGCGGGGATGGAGTCGATTAAAATTTTATCGCCCATTGCGTAGCCCTTTTGCACGAGCGCTGAAAAGCCGCCGATAAAGTCGATGCCGACCTTTTTGGCCGCCTCGTCCATCGCTCTAGCAAGCGGGACGTAGTCGGTAGCGTTTGTCGCCGCGCCGATGATGGCGATAGGCGTTACGCAGACGCGCTTATTTACGATCGGGATGCCAAGCTCTGCCGAAATTTCATTGCCGACCTTTACTAGATCGCGCGCTTTGTCGGTGATCTTGGCGTAAATTTTCTCCGCTGCCTTGTCGATATCGGGATCGATGCAGTCAAGCAGGCTGATGCCCATCGTGATCGTGCGGATGTCGAAATTTTGCTCCTCGATCATCGCGATCGTTTCGGTTACGTTTTTGATGTCCATCTGTGCGCCTTAGATATTGTGCATGGCGTCAAAGATCGCCGAGCTTTGGATGTTTATCTTTACTTTTAGCTTTTCGCCTAGCTCGTTTAGCTCCCCCTTTAGAGCCGTGAAGTCCTGCTTTTCCTCGCTGGAAACCACTGCCATCATCGTAAAAAACTCATCCAAAACCGTCTGGCTGATGTCGTCTATGTTTAGCCTAAGCTGCGCGAGCTTGGCCGAAACGCCCGCCACTATGCCAACCCTATCCTTACCGATCACCGTTACGATCGCTTTCACTCTTACTCCTTTTTAAAATTTATTTAGCTATTTTGAGCGCGAAAGCCCTTTAAAACTACTGAATTTTGCCGCCGTTTGAAATTATTAGCGCAAACACAATTGCGACAAAAGCGTAAAATATTACCGCGAGCCATATCGCCCATCTATTCACGCCGCCGCCCCGCCTTAGGGCTTCATCGTCCTGCTTATCCAGTAGCGCGACAAATCTATAGCAAACGAAATATTTCGCCATAGTTCCGCTACTGACGCTAATCGCCATTCCTATACTTCTATCATATTCATCCAAAAACGGAATAAAGCAAGAAATTACCACAACGGCAAATAGGGCTGCGGCAATTTTATACTCCTTGCGGTACAGAAAAAAGAACAGCGTGCCGAAAAATCCCCACCAACTCCACGTGCTTACATAATTTAACTCGCGCTGCTTGCCCGCGGCGAAAAATTTCTCGCAGGCGCGTGCGTAAATTTCAACCTTGCTAGGAGTTTGCAAGAAAATTTCCAGCTTCTGCCGAAGCAGCTTGCCGTCAGATAAAATTTCTCTAGCGTAATCCGTCATCTCACCCTCCTTAGCGATAAATCCCTACGGCAGCGCGAACCTTTTGCATCAATGAAGTAGCCGTCGCAGCCGCCCTTTGCGCGCCCTGTCTTAGCATCTCATCCAAAATTTCGCGGTGGCTTTGATAGTATTCGAATTTATCTCGCGCGTCTTTGAAGTAGCTAAGCACGAGCTCGTTTAGATACGCCTTGAAGTGCCCGTGCCCCTCGCCTCCGCACTCGTAACGAGCCTGCAGCTCCGTCTGCTCCGCTTCGTTTAAAAATAGCTTCGCGATATTATAGACATTGCATCCACGCCACTGCTTAGGCGCTTCTAGCGGCTCAGAGGTCGTTACGATACTTGAAATTTGCTTCTTTAGCGTCGCGGCATCTGCAAAAATATCGATCGTATTGCCGTAGCTCTTGCTCATCTTCGCGCCGTCTGTACCCGGCACGATCGCCACTTCATCATTTACGCGCGCTTGCGGAATAGTTAAAATTTCGCCGTGGGCGTTGTTAAATTTAAGCGCGATGTCGCGGGCGATCTCGACGTGCTGGATCTGATCCTTGCCCACAGGCACGACTTCCGCGCTGTATAGCAGGATGTCCGCCGCCATCAGCACGGGGTAGCTAAACAGATCGTGCTTGCTCTCAAAGCCCTTTGCGATCTTATCTTTGTATGCGTGCGCCCGCTCGAGCAGCCCCATCGGCGCATATCCGCTTAAAATCCAGTAAAGCTCCAACACCTCTTTCACGTCGCTTTGCACCCAAAACACCGTCTTTTTCGGATCGATCCCCAGCGATAAAAACGCCGCGGCAGCCTCGTAGGTGGAATTTTTTAGCTTTGTGCCGTCGCTTACGGACGTGAGCGCATGGTAGTTTGCGATAAACATAAACATCTGCTCGCCCGCATTTTGCGCATCCACCATCTGCTTGATACTCGCGAAGTAGTTACCCAAATGCAGCTTGCCGCTAGGCTGAAGACCCGTTAAAATTCTCATCATTGCTCCTTTAAATCAAAATCAGATCGCCGTCTATAAAGCCCACGGCGACGTGCTTGCACTTAAAAATTTTAGCGTTAGGCATCTGCTCTCGCAGCTCGCGCAGAGCCTGCACGAGCAGTTTTAAAACCTGCCGCCACGAAAGCTCGCTTAAAAAATCAAGCTGCAAGCGCAAGCTTTGCGGATAAAACTCATCCTCGTCCTCGCACGCCCAGTCGTCGTCATCCGCGTCATAACTGCTCGATCCCGCGAGCTGCAGCGCGTAAGGCTCGTAAAGATCGAAGTGCCACGCGATCACCCGCTTTGGAATTTCCTCGCGTTCTAAGCCCTCCAGTAGCTCACGCAGCTTTTGCTTTAGCGCCTCTTTCTTTTCAAGCTTATCGCTTTTACCCTCTTTGCCGCGCGGCTCGGAATTTTTGCCGACACCAGAGCACTTCTGCTTAGACATCTTTTTCCCCTTTAAATTTAGCCCGTCGCAGGCAGAGCAAATTTCTTTTACGATCTTTTTTACGCTTTTATTTTCGACGTCGATTACGATATCGGCCTTTTTTTCATACGCCCCGTCTCTTTCGGCGTGCAGCGCCGCGGCCTTTTGCAGATCCGCTAACAGCGGGCGCTTGGCAAATTTTTTCTCCGCGTTCTCGCTATTTTTTAAGCGATTAATGATCCCCTCAAAGCTTGATTTCAGATACACGACGGTGCCGATTTTATTTAAATTTTTCACGGCGTAAAAGCCGCCGCCGGTGGAGATCACGGCGCAGCGGACGGACTTTTCTAAAAATTTTGCCAAATCCGCCTCCATCTTTCTAAAGCTTTGCTCGCCCTGCTCTTTAAAAATTTGCCCGATCTTTTTATTGGCGTAGCTTTCGATCATATCGTCGCAATCGAGCGCGAACATCCCGCTTTGCGCAGCCAGCGCCCGCGCTACCGTACCCTTGCCGACCCCCATAAAGCCGATGAGTACGATATTACCGCTCTTCATCGCTCTCACCTTTTTTGCGCGGCAGCAGCACTAGCGGACTTCCCGAAAGAGCGAAGCTTGCGCGCAGCCTGTTCATCAAATAGCGCTTGTAGCTGAAATGTAGCGCACTTGGGCGGTTCATTACAAGAACGATCTTCGGCGGCGCAAAGCCGATCTGTGCGGCGTAGTAAATTTTAACCGATTTGCCTCGCTCGCGAGGTATCGGATGCGCCTTTATCGCGGCTTCTACCGCTTCATTGATCCTTGCGGTGCCGAGTTTGCGCGTGAAATTTGAATAAACATCCAAAATGAGCGGGTAAATTTTATGTATCCGCTTCCTGTCCGTCGCGCTGACGCTGATGATCGGCGCGTAGGAAAGAAATTTAAACCTATCTCTCAAATCGCGGCAAAACTCATCGTAATCGCGCTCGCAAAGATCCCATTTGTTTAAAATTATGATGAGCCCGAGTTCAAATTTAGCCGCAAGCCCCGCGATGCGCTCGTCCAGCTCGTTTAGCGGCTCGCTTGCGTCAAGCACCAAAAGCGCGATGTCGGAGTTTTGTAAAATTTTTTCGGTGCGATTTAGCGCGAAACGCTCGATGCCTTCGATCTTGCCGCGGCGGCGAATACCCGCCGTGTCGATAAACTCGAGCGTGCGCCCTTCAAATTCCGTGCTTTCGTTCACCGGGTCGATCGTCGTGCCCGCATAATCGCTCACGACCGAGCGCTGCGAGCCCACAAGCGCGTTTAGAAGGCTCGATTTGCCGACGTTTACCCGCCCGATGATACCCACGCCGATAGTTTTACTAGCGTAAAATTCCTCGTCGCGCCCCTCTTTCGGCTCGCCCTCGTCGTTAAAGCCCTCTATAAAATCATCAAAAATTTCATCCTCGTCCTGCTGCGCGGGCGCAGGGTCTAAAAAGCCGTAGATCCACTCTTTCAGCTCATCAATGCCGCTATTGTGCGAAACGGAGATCGGGAAAAATTTAACGCCGAATTCGTTAAACTCCCAGCTACGCTCCTCGTCGCGCTTGCCGTCTATTTTATTGACCGCCAGGGCGATGGGCTTACCAAGCCTCTGCAGCGAGAAAAATATCCGCCGCTCATCATCGCTCGGAAGCAGCTTGCCGTCCGTCATAAAGATTATCAAATCCGCACTCTTTGCCTCGCTTAGCGTCTTAGTCTGCACGCGCGCAAACAGCTCGGAGGTGTCGTCCAAGCCGCCCGAATCGATCACGCGCACGCGGCGATCGAAAATTTCAGCTTCGATTCTATTGGTATCGCGCGTCGTGCCCGCAACGTCGCTCGTGATGGCGATGCGAGCGCCCGCTAGGCGGTTAAAAAGGCTCGACTTGCCGACGTTGGGGCGCCCGATGATGATCAAACTTTTCACGTTCGTCCTTGTAGTTTTTGGCGCGATTATAACCAAAAATAGATTAAAGCCAAATTCTACGCGCTCGCTCGCGGAAGTAAGCGGCGAAATTTTATCGCGACACTAGCGGGACGCCGCACGGACGCAAGGCATCAAAACGCGCGATCCATCGCCACGGATGACGCAAAACTGGAGCTACGCGTAAAATTTATAAAATTTTAAAACCGAAGCCTGGGCGCGAAGTACAAAACCGAGCGGTCGCACGGGGTGCGCAAAAGCAGGCGGTGCGGCGAAATATTAAAACGGCGGAATATTAAAATTTAATCATTATGCGTGTATAATTTCGCAAATTTAAAGGGGCGCGATGAAATACAACAACTTCTTGCTGCACCATCTAAGCGTGTATTATATGCTGATGGCGTGCTTTTACAACTCTCTTACGGGCGTTTTTGCCAAGCTTTTGGGCGCGCAAATTTCACCCCCTCGCATCGCGCTCTTTCGCGATACGACGAAAATTTTGATCCCGCTTTATAAAATAAAGACGCGCCTCTGCGCGGCACGCTCGTAGCGAACCGAAAGTAGCAGGCGATGAAGCAGAAATTTTACTCCGCGTTTTGGCTGAAACATCTGGGCGTTTATTATATGCTCGTAGCGAGCTTTTATTTCGCGCTAAACGGCGCTTTAGCCAAGGTCATGGCAGAGCGGATGAGTAGCGCCGAGATCGTGTTTTTCCGCAACGTCGTAGGCATCGCGATCGTGCTGTTTTCGCTACGGCGGGTAAAAAATCTTGGCCCGGGCGGCAAGCCGTGGCTGCTCGCGTTTCGCGGCTTTATCGGCAGCTGCGGTATCTTAGCGACCTTCTACAATATCGCTCACATCGATCTTGGCACAGCTTTTACTTTCCAAAAGACGGCGCCCATTTTCACCGCGCTATTTTCGGCGTTTTTCTTAGGCGAGAAGCTAAGCTCGCGCGGCTGGTTTGCGATATTGCTCGGCTTTGGCGGAATTTTACTCGTCGTGCGCCCGCACATCGGCATCAGCGTAACCGACGCGGTGGGAATTTTCGGCGGCATGTGCGCGGGGCTTGCATACACGAGCGTGCGCGAGCTTCGCAAACACTACGCCACCAACATCATCGTGCTGGTTTTTGTCTCATCCGCGACCTTTCTAAGTGCTGCGATGATGATAACGGGCTGGGTGCTTGAAGGTAGCGAGGTTAAAATTTTAGGACTTTTCAGCGGGGCGGATTTGGCGAGGCTTGCTTACTTCAACCCGCCAAGCCTTTTTGGCTGGGTGCTAGTGGCGCTTCTGGGCGTCAGCGGTATCTACTTTCAAATTTACATGACGCGCGCTTACGCCGCTTCGCGCAAAGCGGGCATCGTCGCCGCGATCAGCTACAGCGACATCTTATTTAGCATGGCGCTCGGCATTATACTAGGCGATCATCTGCCCGGTCCAATCGTGCTAGCGGGCATCGCGGTGGTAATTTTAAGCGGAATTCTAATCGCCCGTGAGCGCTAAATTCAGATCTAAATTTAAAACCAATTCAAACGCGCCGAGAGGCCAAATTTAATCCGCGCCGCAAGCCTGCGCTAAATTTCAGCAGTCTAAAAGCTTAAAAAGACTAACATTCAAATCAAAGTTCTACGGCGTAGAAATATTTTTCGACGGATTTAAAATTTTATGCATTTTATCGGTATCGACATCGGCGGGGCGTCGTCAAAACTCGCCGTTATGGACGAACGCGGCAAATTTTGCGAGCTGTTTTTGCTACCAAGCGGCTTTAGCGCGGTCAAGGTCGCGCGGCAAATCAAGCAAAATTTGGAACAAAAAGGCTACGGCGAGGGCTTCGTGACGGCTACTGGCTACGGGCGCGTCAGCGTGGACTACGCGCAGCTTAGCATGAGCGAAATTTTATGCCACGGCC
>NZ_CAKZTI010000065.1 GCF_937921625.1 uncultured Campylobacter sp.
GTATACGGCGACGACATCAAAGCTGACAACGTCGTAATCGAGGGCGGGAAGTTATAAATTTAGTCCAAGCTTAAAGTGCATTTTGAGCTAAATTTCATTCCAGAGGATCAAAATGAGCATCACGTTTTTCGTCAAAAACAAAAAGAAGCCTTCGGGAGACGAAGCGCCCGTGATGAGCGTAGAGGAGGCACTACGGCTGGTGCCGAATTTATCGCAGTTTAACGCGGATGAAGACGACGAGGAATTTGACGCTGAGGGTTTTTACAGCACGAAGCTAAGCGAGCTTAGCTGCTTGACTGCAGGTGTGGACGGACTTAGCGGGCGCGGTCTTGAGGTATGCTACGAGGATGGCGCGTATAATGTCTGTATCGGCACGCCTAGCACCCGTTCAGACTGGCGGATCGCGCTAGAATACCTCAAAAATTTGGCCCTGAAAATGGACGGCGAAATCACGAGCGAGGACGGGGAGAAATTTAGCGCGCAAAATATCGAGGGCTTTGACTTCGAGTCTGATATACGCGCTGGACTTGCAAATATAAAACGAAATTTAGAAGAGAAAGCGGTAATGTGTACGATTTACGGCGTGCGAAACGAAGTTTCATTTGATCAAAAAATTATCGCGCACATTATGGACGCGCCGGATCCCGCAGACGAATTTAGCAAATTCGTAACCGATATCCAAAACCTAAACGCATATTTTTCAGATCAGATGTTTTCCGGCATAAACGAGGATAGTGAGATCATAGGGCGATATATCCTTCCGCAAGATATTGCTGCCGTACTACCCTTTGAGCCCAGAGTGGATTACAATAATTTACAAATTCTGGGCGGGAAGGAAGTTTCGCGGTGGGGCGTCGCCATTTTTGGAGGCGATGAGGATCATTGTGAAAAGCACGATATTCTTGCGACGCTGAAATATGAAAATTTCATCCAAAATTTGCCGAAAGAAAAATACGAATTTATCGACGCGAAAAACATAATCGTAAGCGCATTTAGCAAAGCGGAATTTGACGCTCTCATCGCAAAATGCGGCAAAGAGGGGCTGGCGGACTAAGCGGTTTATCTTGCCGCGGAATTTTACCGCCATGCTGTAATGAGATAGAGAGTAAATTTAGCCGAGCCGAAATGCAGCCTAGCGCGGGTCGTCGCGGTAAAATTTAAGTCGCGCGCGGCGGCGTAAAATTTCAAGCGATAGTAGAATTCTAATGCAAACTGCTCATGCGACAAAATTTATCGCACTAGCAGCGATAAATCACAAGCGCCCGCGCATTAAACGAATCAAGAATTCATAAAAT
>NZ_CAKZTI010000066.1 GCF_937921625.1 uncultured Campylobacter sp.
GCACGGCTAAAATTTTAAAAGCTTACGGCGGCAAGTTAAATTTGGCGCCGATAAATAACGCCGAGGCGATCGCGGTGCACGGCGATAAATTTGAAATTTTAGGGCGGTAAATTTAGGCGCGCGGCGTTCTAAAAGCGCGTTAAATTTAGAAAAACGGCGTATGAAATTTTACGCGCTAAAGCCTGCGTAAAATTTTAAAATTTAAAAACGGCGGCGGCTGAAAGGCGAGCCGAAAATGCGGCGACAGCAGGCTAAATTTAACCGCCGTGAACGCTAAATTTAAAAGCAAAAGCGAGCAAATTTTATAGGCTCAAGGAGCGTTTATGGAGTATTTCAAACCGTTTTTCGTAAAGATCGCAGGCCGCGCCAGAGATGACGATCACACGAGCGCGCACGATCAGATCATCGCACCGCTACTGCAAAATGCGCTCGCCACCTATGTCTATAACGGCCGCAAAGATAGCATCGTGGGGGCATTCGGTAGTGTGGAGCACCCGCTAAACTTGAGCGAGTTTAGTTTTCTCGTGCGCGAGCGGGGTAAATTTCGCCTCGATCTCTCGCGCGAATGCGTAAACGGCGCCGAGATCTTTTGGAACGCCTGCAGCTTTAGGCGCGGCTCGGTTATTATTTTGCTCGAGGGAGAGTTTGATTTGGCACCTATTTTACGCTGCTGCGCCAAGATAAGCATAGACGAAACGCCAAATATGGGCAACAGCCCCGCGGCAACCAAGCTTGCCAAGCGCGCGATGAGCGAGGGGCGGATCGCCGTGCTTTTTAGTGCTGGGGGCGGAATAGAGTGGATGGATATCTACGCTCTTGAGGCGGTGCAGGCTAAAATTTTAAAACTTGCGGATGAGATAAATGGGGATGAAATTTAAAATTTAAAAGCAGGTCTCCGCATTAAATTTCACGCCGGATATGCATTATGCGTCCCTGTGCGCGCAGACAAAAGTAGAGGTTGCAAAATAGGCCTCGTGCCTATCGCCCTCTGCGCCTTGCCAAAAGATAAAACAAAATGATCGCCGCCAAAACCGCCGCGATTGCGGCATAAATTTTACCCATGCCGCCGTAGCTTTTAGAGTCGTCGCTTAAATACAGGTTTATTACCGCGCCGTTATCAGTCGAAATTTCAAGCTTTGCGCCCTTTGCGCCGTTTAGCTTTACGCGCAGCATATTTGCCGCGGGGCTTGAAATTTCGGGCTTATCCATAAAAGAGTAGCTGGTTTTGTAGCTTTTCATCAAATCGTTGCAGTCTTTCGGGGTTACGAATATATCGTAAAACGCGCCGTTTTTCACGCTCAAATTTTCTCCGCCTTGCACGACGAAGTATCTAAATTTAGGCGCCTGCGTGATAAACTCCCACTGCAGCGTCTTTTGCTTCCCGCCCTGCTCGTAATTAAACTCCGCGCCGTATTTAGCGTCAAATTTAAAAACCTCTCTGCTGAAAAGCACAAACTGCCTATCGCTTAAAATGGCGTTAGGATCGGAGTTTTTGTCTAAAATTTTAACGTTTTGAAGCTCCCTGCCGCCTTCGTAAATTTTAAAACTTTTCATCGCTACGGGCGGTTCCTCGGAATTAAATTCTACGCTTACGGGATTTGCGGTGATTTTGCACTCGGGCATGGGGTCTGGAATTTCATTGCTGAAAAATGCAAGCGCGGGCTCGTCGTTCGGGTAGTAGACGTAAGGGCGCGAGTTCAGCGCAGTAGCGCCTTTAAACTTATCCTCCCTCATCCGTAGCGTTTCGTTTTTACACATCCCAAGTAGGAATTTACCGCTTCCTTCGTCGTTTAAATTCCGCGAGCAAAAGGCGTTGAGGCGCGAATTTCCCATCTCAAAAACGTAGCTACTTTTTTTGCCGTGCTCAAAATAGCCGATGCCGATCTCATCCGAGGCGAAATCCAAAAATGCAAATCTATGGTAAATCGCGCTTAAAAGCCCATCGATCGCGCTTTTTAGATCGCTTGAGTTATAGGATAAATTTTCCCGTACTGCGGCATTATAGCCTGCGTAAAAAGCGCGCTTTGACGGATTTTCGCCCGTAAAATTCGGCTTGCCAGGGCTCTCGTCGTGCGACATCGCCTCGTTTGCGACGACATATTTTGCGTGATTAAGCGCGGAGATATTTAAAATTTCATTCTGCGCAAAGTAGTTTAGCCCCGATTTTGCACGCACATTGTTGATGTAGCTTAGCGGATCGTCGTAAAAGGAAAAGCCGCTCATCGCAACGAGCGGCTATTTTAAATTTGAAGGGGTGTTTTCGCATGCGGCAAAAAGCGCGCAAATCGCCCCGAGACCCAGGAGCCTAAGCCGTAGGGCCCGCTTTAGCAAACTCGACCCCCTCTTTTACGTCCTCGTAGCGTTTAAAATTCTCTTCAAACATACTCGCTAGTTTATCGCGAGTCGCGACGTATTCGCTCTTGTTTTCCCATGTGTTGATCGGATTTAGCAGCTTCGTCTCGACGCCTGCTAGCTCTTTTGGGATCGCAAGGTTAAATTTTTCAAATTTTTCAAATTCGCACTTTTTGATGCTGCCGTCCAGGATCGCGTTTACGCACGCGCGCGTGGCTTTGATGCTCATTCGCTTGCCCACGCCGCACGCGCCGCCGCTCCAGCCTGTGTTTACCAGATAGACGCTAACGTTGTGCTTATCGATCTTTTCGCCCAGCAGCTTAGCGTAAACGGTGGGATGCAGCGGCATAAACGGCTCGCCAAAGCACGCGCTAAATGTCGCCACGGGCTCGGTGATGCCGCGCTCGGTGCCTGCGACTTTAGCCGTGTAGCCGCTTAGGAAATAATAGATCGCCTGCTCTTTGGTTAGCTTTGCGACCGGAGGCAAAACGCCGAATGCGTCGGCGGTTAAAAAGATGATATTTTTCGGGTGGCCGCCAGCAGAGCTTGGCTCGTAGCCCTCGATATGATAGATCGGGTAGCTAACGCGGGTGTTTTCGGTCTTGCTGCCGTCTTTGTAGTCCACGACGCCAGCCTCATCCGCGACCACGTTTTCAAGTAGCGCGTCGCGTTTGATGGCGGCGTAAATTTCAGGCTCGCTGCTTGGATCTAAATTTATGCACTTCGCATAGCAGCCGCCCTCGAAGTTAAATATCCCCTCATCGTCCCAGCCGTGCTCATCATCGCCGATCAGCTTGCGATTCGGATCGGTCGATAGCGTAGTTTTGCCCGTGCCGCTTAGGCCGAAAAATAACGCCGTATCGCCATCCTTGCCCACGTTTGCCGAGCAGTGCATCGACATCTTGCCCGCAAGCGGCAACCAGTAGTTCATCATAGAAAAAATTCCTTTTTTCATCTCGCCGCCGTACCACGTGCCGCCGATAACCGCGACATTTTCCTCGACGTTAAAGATAACGAAAACGTCGGAATGCAGCCCGTCGCTCGCGTAATCTTCGTTTTTGCATTTGCACGCGTTGTAAACGACAAAATCGGGATGAAATTCCGCTAGCTCGCTCTTGCTTGGGCGGATGAACATATTTTTTACGAAATGCGCCTGCCACGCGACTTCGGTTACGAAGCGCACGTTTTTACGGCTGGATTTGCTCGCGCCGCAATAGGCGTCTTGGATAAAAATTTCCTTGCCGCTTAGCTGGGCTTTAGCTTTGGCTAAAAGCTTATCGAAAAGTTCTTTTGAGATAGGCTGATTTATCTTGCCCCAGGCGATGTATTTTTGGCTCGGGTCTTGTTTTACGAAGTACTTATCCTTCGGGCTGCGACCCGTAAAGATGCCGGTATCGACCATA
Source organism: uncultured Campylobacter sp. (assembly GCF_937921625.1). GTDB lineage: Bacteria > Campylobacterota > Campylobacteria > Campylobacterales > Campylobacteraceae > Campylobacter_B. Next base: position 3,756 of record NZ_CAKZTI010000066.1, read on the forward strand.
AAGGTGCCGTTGCTTGATACGCGCCCCTCGCCTCTTGCCTTTTCAAGCTCGAAAAGCTCGTCGTAGCTTAGGTTGTGATTGATTTTTTTGATATTTTTAAGACCTAGTTTATCCAAATCGTTCGGAGTTGTCATTTTGCGTCCTTTTTAAATTAAATTTTGATAAAAGATTGCGCTATTATAGCTTAAAATTTAGGTGAGCTCGCTTAAGCACCGAGGATTGTCGCCATGAAATTTAGGCGGAAGCGCCCGCCTAAATTTTAGAGCTTATCTTAAAATCGCGAGCACTTGATCGGCATCGACCGTATCGCCTTGAGCGATCAAAATTTTATCGATTATGCCATCACGCGGGCTTTCGATATTTATCTCCATCTTCATCGCTTCAAGAACGATGACATTCTGTCCCGCCTTAACAGCGTCGCCTTCCTTTATTAAAATTTTAAATACGTTACTAGGAAGCGTCGCTTTTATATCGTTATCGTCCGTACCACTTCGCGCGTTAACAGTGGGCTGCTCGCCAGCGGAGCCTTGCGGCTGCGGCTTTGCGGGCGCTGAGGTATCGAAGCTAACGTCGTATCGATCGCCGTTTACGAGCACGTTTTGCCCGGCGAATTCTACGCTGTAAATTTTGCCGTTAATCTTAACGTCAAATTTGCCATTTTTAGAAATACCGTTTTGATGGCTTGCAGCGGGCGCTACGTCCTCTTTTTTACGACTCATCACCTTGCCCTCGCCTTTTAAAAACGCGATGCCCTTTTCTTTGCACGCAAGCGCTATGAATACGTTCTCCTCACTAGGCTCGATGCCCTGCTCGCGTAGAATCTTCTGCGCATACGCGACACTCTTGCTCTCGTCGGCATCGGCGATATCTACGGCATGTTTGGTCGTAGGCTGTAGTCCCAGCTGCTCCGCCGCCATCTTAATCACGCCTTCGTCCGGCTTAACGGGCGTTTTGCCGAAATAACCTAACACCATCTTGCCGTAGCCCTCGGCGATCTTTTTCCACGGGCCGAACATTACGTTGTTAAACGCCTGCTGGAAATAAAACTGGCTAACCGGCGTTACGCTCGTGCCGAAGCCGCCCTTTTCGACGACTTCGCGCATAGCCTTGATGACGGCTGGGAATTTGTCTAAAATTTTATTATCGCGCATCATCTGAGTGTTTGCCGTAAGCGCGCCTCCGGGCATCGGCGAAAACGGAATGAGTGGGCTTACCTGCGTAGCTTCTGGCGGCATGAAGTAATCCTTCAAGCACTCGCCCAAAACCTCTTCGTATTTTAAAATTTTCTCTGCATCCAGGCCCAGGTCGAAATTTTGCCCTTTCGTCGCGTGCAGTAGCGTAAGGATGTCCGGCTGACTCGTGCCGCCGCTTACGGGATGCGCGGCAAGGTCGATGCCGTCCACGCCCGCAACGAGCGCAGCCTGGTAGCATGCGACGCTAACTCCCGCCGTCTCGTGAGTGTGCAAGCGGATATGCACGCCGTCGCCTAAAATTTTACGCGCGCGCTTGATCGTCTCATAGACCTTCTGCGGGCTGCTGGTACCGCTTGCGTCTTTGAAGCAGACGCTGTCGAACGGAATCTGCGCGTCTAAAATTTGACGCAGAATTCTCTCATAAAACGCTGCGTCGTGCGCACCGCTACATCCCGGCGGCAGATCCATCATCGTGACTACGACTTCGTGTTTGAGTCCGTGGCGATGTATGCACTCGCCGCTAAATTTTAAATTTTCCACGTCGTTTAGCGCGTCGAAATTTCTAATCGTCGTCGTGCCGTGCTTGGCAAAAAGCTTGGCGTGCAGATCGATGATCTCGCGGCTGCCGGTATCGAGCGTGACGGTATTGACGCCGCGGCTAAGGGTCTGCAGGTTCGCCTCAGGCCCCACGATGCTTCTAAATTTATCCATCATCTCAAAGGCGTCTTCGTTTAGGTAAAAATATAGGCTCTGAAACCGCGCGCCGCCGCCGAACTCAAAGTGCGTGATGCCGGCGTCCTTCGCCGCGCTAACGGCGGGTAGGAAATCCTCCATCGCCACGCGCGCGCCGAAAACAGACTGAAATCCGTCGCGGAAGGTCGTATCCATAACGTCGATAAGCTTTTTAGCCATTTTTAGCTCCTAGGTTAAATTTAGCGTGAATTTTAATATTTCTAGCCTAAAAAAGCTTTTAAACCAAAAACCCCCGGAAAGATTGCGAGCGTTAATAGCACTAGAATTTGCAATAAAATAAAAGGCAGTACGCCCTTGTAAATATCCGTGGTGTGGATTTGCGGCGGCGTCACGCCCTTTAAGAAAAATATCGAAAATCCAAATGGCGGCGTCATAAACGACGTTTGTAAATTTACAGCGATTAAGATCGCAAACCACACGGGATTGATATGCAAAGACTCTACTATCGGCAAAAGTATCGGTAAAATGATATATGAAATTTCGACATAATCGAGAAAAAACCCAAGCACTATGATAACTACCATCGTAAGCGCGATAAATCCCCATGCTTGACCAGGCAGATTTTCCATAAAATTTTTTACGACCTCATCTCCGCCCGTGTAAGAAAAAATCATCGAAAATGCCGTGGCGCCCATCAAAATCATAAAAACCATGCCCGAAATTTTAGCGGTATTTTTTAGCGCGTCATAGATCAGCCTAAACGAAAACGTGCGGTATAAAACAGCTAGCGCTATCGCACCCAAACAGCCTACCGACGAGCTCTCCGTAGGCGTAGCTATGCCCGCAAAAATAGATCCCAAGACGAGCAAAATCAGCACGAGCACCGGCACGACGTTTTTAAGCGCGATAAAAATTTGCTTTGATTTGCTAAGTCCCTCTAGCGGCGGAACAGGCGGCGCATAATCTTTGCAAATATATGAAATAATCGCAATATAAATCACGTAAAAACCAACTAGCACGAGCCCAGGAATAACTGCTGCAGAGAAAAGATCACCCACAGAGACCGAAAGTATATCGCCTAAAATAATCAGCACGATCGAGGGCGGGATAATCTGCCCAAGCGTGCCCGCAGCAGCGATAGTGCCGGTAGCTAGGGGCTTATCGTAGCCGTATTTCATCATCACGGGTAGACTGATGACGCCCATAGCGATGACAGTCGCGCCCACGATGCCCGTCGTAGCCGCAAGTAACGCGCCCACCAAAACAGTGCTGATCGCCACGCCGCCTCGTACGCCACCGAATAAAAATGCCATCGACTCTAATAAACGCTCCGCAAGACGAGTCTTTTGCAAAATCATACCCATCAAAATAAAAAGCGGCACCGAAATTAGCAGCTGATTTTCCATAATCGAGTAAATTCTATTAGGCATCAGTGAGAAAAACTGCCTGCTCATATCCTCGAAAGCTTCGGTTAAAATTTCAAAGCCCTGCGCGTAATCCCACGCCTCACTAAGTCCGTAGATAAAGCCAAAAATCACAGCCACGGCGCCGAACGTAAACGCAACGGGAAAACCGAGTAACAGCATAAAAAGCGCTGCCGCAAACATCACTATGCCTATCATAGCTCGCCACCTTTTATCTCGCCGTGGCAAAATTCCGCCCAAACGCGAAAAGCGTAAAATTTATAGAATTTTAAATTTAAGCTCATTCTGCCCTCACACACTTTGTGCGCCCGAAGAATTCCCACTAAGAAATTCCGAGCCTTTGTTTTCCCTAACATCAAGCAGGGCGTTAATATTTTTAATCAAAAATCCAAATGCGTAGATAAATAAAAACGCATAGCTAAGCGTGATTGCGGACTTGATGATCCAAAGATGCTGCATGCCGCCGGGATTGGCGCTGGCCTCATGGCTCGTATAAGCCTCGCTCACGTAATCGATCGAAAAGAATGCCACGAGCGCTACGAAAGGCAAAATGAAAAATATCGTACCTAAGATATTTATGAGCGCTTTTGCAGTGGGACTAAATTTTTCGTAAAAAATATCCACGCGAACGTGGGCGTTTTCTTTGAGTGCGTAGGTCACACCGAATAAAAACATCGCCGAATATAGCCACCACGTAAGTTCTTGCATAGCGACGGAATTTGCGGCTGGAAAAAGATAACGCGCCACAACATTGTAAAAAACAACTATAACTAAAAGCGCCAAAAATACGATACTTAATACGCCTAAGATATTTGCGAACGCATCAAAAGCTCTTTCTAATCTGCGTAAAAAATTCCTCAAAATTTTGCCCTTTGCTTGAAATTTTTGCTATAAAAGTTGGGATTTTAGCAAAAATATCTGCAATTTATTATAAAATTATGCGCGGAAAGGATTTTTATGATTTTAAAATTTCAAAACAGATACTCTAAAAGATTTCTCGCCTTTTGCGCTATCTGGGCGATTTTTTGGCTAGCATTTTCATATTTTTTCTTGCAAAAATTCCTTTTTATCTATCCGGAAAGCTTTAGCATTCACGTGAGATTCGCACTTTGCGCCATAGCGCTAGGAGCGGTGATTTTAGCGGTTTGCGGCAAGGACGTTTACGGCGCGATCTGCGGATATGCGGTGTGGTTTTACGGCGCGGCGCTGGGCTTCGTATCGTCATTAAATTTAGCTAAAATTCACACGGTACTGCGAGGGAGCGGAGATATGAGCGGGATGAGCGGCTGTGGTGGAGCGGTGAAATTTTTAAATTTTGATCTAAGCGTAGTGCCAATTTTTAAGCCATTTAACAGCTGCGCATTCGACGTACCGGCGGTGCCGACCAATACAACGCTAGACGGACTGCAAGCCAAACTAACGGCGCTTTATAGCGGAGGCTGGTATCTATTCCCGGTAAGTAAAAACGTGGATTTAGCACAATTTTGGAGTTTTATCTTTATATTTTTCGCAATTATTTGGACGATTGGAATTTTTCTTGGGTTTTTGAATAAGAAGGCGCAGAGGTAGCCTCTGCGCCAAATCTGCGCCAAAGAAGTTACTGTGTAATAATTAGCAAAGCATCAGACGAATATACAGTATTTATATTCTTTAGCCCCGGCATCTCCCATACGTGAGCACATAGGCCATCTGTACTCTTTTTAAGAGTAACCTTATTTTTGCTATCGACAGTGTATGTAGCACAAACCTTATTCTTTGCGGTAATAGGATTTTTAACATTCGTCATGTTATTAAAACCTGTCGTGCTATTATCATACTCGCCTTGCGAAGTATAATAAGCCATTAGATCGGTCAGCGACGTGGATACATTCTGCGCCGCTCTAACAACCTCTGCGTCGTCGCGCGTAGCTGCTAGTTTTGGGATGGCAACTGCCGCCAAAACACCTAAAATCACGATCACGAAAATTAATTCGATCATAGTAAAGCCCTTCATGTTTTTATCCTTTGATAAAAAATTTTTGGACCTATATTATAGAGTGTTTACTATAAATTTAACTTAAAAGTTCTTTGCGAATTCTAACATCTCAGATAAATTTTTCATCGCATTCGCGCCGACCGCCAAATAGTGGTTATTTATCAGGCTTTTTCCGTTATAAAGCGGCGCCTTCATCGTCTTTAGATCCACTACCGCTCCGCCGCTTTGATGTAGCAAAAAATCTCCCGCGGCGATGTCCCAAAGCGAACAGTCGCTAAATCTCGCATACGCACTAGCGCCCCCCTCGGCTAAGATGCAAAATTTTATCGCAGAGCCTTTGCGCACGAGCTGCATTTTAAATTTTTGCGCGAATTGCGGATATTTTTCGGATTTGCTATGGCGGCCGTGCATGAAGATTTGCGGCGCACTAGCGGGGCAAGCGAGCAGCGCGCCGTTTTTATAGACTCCGCCGCCATTTGAGCTATATATGTCGCCGCTTACGGGTATGCCGATTACCGCTAAAATCGGACGCCCATGCTCGATCAGCGCGATGCAGACGCAAAACTCGCCGTTGCGAGCGATGAACTCCTTCGTGCCGTCCAGCGGATCTATCAGCCAAAATCTCTCCTCGCTCATGCGCCGCTTGCTTTCCAGCACACACTCTTCCGAGCAGATCGCGATGCCGCTAGGCTCTAGAGTGCGCATTATTACATCGTTTGCCGCAAGATCGGCATTCGTAAGCGGCGATCTGTCCGCTTTGACAAAGATATCGAATTTGTCGTAGTTTTGCATTATCGCGACGTTTGCCTTTTTTGCGGCGCCCTCGGCAAGCGCCAAAAGCTCATCCAAGCCCACTTTCGCTCCTTAAATTTAACGGCAATTCTATCAAATTTAAAATTCCAAATCTATAAATTTACGCAAGTAAAAACGAGCGAAATTTCAAAACCCTTTAGAATTTTAATATTCTTTTTTATATAATTGCTAAAATTTTTTAAAGGATCAACATGACCCCAGTCGTATTAGATAGCGTTAAACACGCGGATTTGAAGTATCACGCGGACGCATTCCCCACCGCGCCTTTCGTGCCGGTGATCGCACCGGAGATTCCGTTTTGCGCGGACAACCTCGTTATCGTATTCACTATCGAAAAAGAGCCCAAAATGGTGGCACTGCTAGGGCGCACCAAAAACGTTCTAATCGATAAGGATTATAAGGGAGCGGTGCCCTCCTCGGTGCAGAATTATCCGTTTTTCTTAGCCCAGATCGGCGATCAGACGGCGATCTGCTTCGACAAAGACGCGCAGCAGATCAAAGGCGACGGCGAGGCGCTTTTTAAAGACGGCAAACCGACGCCGTTTTTGGAAAATTTAAAAGAGGTGATGAAAAATTACGCCGATTTAGATATGCGCACGCGCGTTGCGGCGGCGGAATTCCAAAAGGCGGGGATTTTAGAGGCCAAGGAGCTTGGCATCAACTCTAGCGGCAAGGAATCGTCTCTGCTAAACGGCTTTTCGGTCGTAAATCGCGAAAAGCTTTTGAAGCTAAGCGATAAAAAGCTTGCGGATTTTGCGCGCCGCGGATATCTGGAGCTAGCGTATTTCCATCTAAAAAGCCTTGCAAATTTTCAGCGCCTAGGCGATAAGATCATGCAGCTCGATCCGCCGATTACGCCGAAAGAAGCGAAAAAATAGACGTTTTCGCTACTTGAATAGCTCGAAATTTTTAGAATTTTATGATTTAATGTCGCGGAATTTAATTCCTAAAAGCAATATTGCGCGAAATTGTCGCAAGTATTTTACGGCGTGAGTTGTTTTTATAAATACCCATTAAGCTTATCTAGTAGAATAAGTCTTAGAGCCTAAATGACTTTATTCGCAGCTAAGATTAAGCGTACTGCGAGCCTGACCGCATAATTCTGCCATAAAATTTTATGGCAGAATTTATCACCCTGTCCACGCAGGATTTTATACATAAAATTTCAAGCCCAAATTTTTGCATAAAATTCTATTAAATTCTTAATTTCTTTCAAGTAGATAAATTTATAAAATTTAAAATATGCATCACAAAAAATATTTTATGCATCAAAAAAATTAAATTTTGCAAGTTTACCTAAAAATTCTATGAATAGTAGAATTTAAATAAACCCCCATAAAAATTACATGCCTCAAAACACAGGCAAGCAAAATCAAGACCGAATTCTAAAAGCAAATTAAGCCCGCAACGTATTTTTCTCGCTCCATCATTACAATGAACTGAATTTTACGCGGAAGTCAAACGCACGAATTAAATTCTGCACGAAATTTTATTCAACCAAGAATTCCTTCTTATCGATCGTGCCGTGATAGAAAATCCCGAGCGTATCATCAAAGGTCTTATCCAAAAATCCATCTTTTTTTAGTCCTGCTAAAGATTTATTGATTAGCTCTAGCAGCGCATTATTGCCCTTCTGCACGGCGATTGCGTTGTAAGTTTGCTTACCTAGACCATCCAAAGCAACCTGCGTTTTATTATCGATGATTGCGTATGCGTGCAGGATTAGGTTATCATCGACATGTACGGCGTTTTTCGCCCTCTTGAAAGCGCGGTAGCATTTAGCCGAGCTGGCGCAAAAGTTTAAATTCTTCCTAAAGCCCGCTTTTCGTAAGAAATTGTGAATAGGAGAGTGTTTGATGACGAAAATCCTCTTTTTGCGGAGTTGATCGAAGCTCGTGATATTTTCGTCTTTTTTGGCTAGCACACCTACCTGCACCTTAAAATAAGGCTCCGAAAAATCTACTTTTTTCGCTCGCGCGGGCGTCGGAGTAAAGGTCGCAATCACCATATCCGCTTCATTGCGCTGTAAAGCGCTAATGCGCCTTGAAGCCGTGATCGGGATAAATTTTACCTTGCCAGGATTATCGCCGAAAATCTCCTTACCGAGCTTTTCGCCAAGAGCAATCTCAAATCCCCTGTATTTGCCGTCTACGAGCGCACTAAACGGCGGCTGATCGTTATATACACCGATGCGAACGAGCCTATCTTTTTTGATCTGATCCAAAGAATTTGCAGATAGAAAACCAAGTAGTAGAGCCGCCAAAACAAATACTTTCATTTGCTCCCCTTTTAGTTAAAATAAGGCGCAATTATAATAAAAAGAAATTATAGCCAGCTAAAATTCTGCGATTTATGGCGCATTTTCATCTAAATTTATGGAAAGACGAAATTTGCGAAGAAAATTCTATGCCTAATTTACAAACGAAATCTCATAAAAAACTTACACGAGCGAAATAAAAAGCTTTTAATTAAATTTATAAACAAACTTAATTTTTCGGATAGACTTAACGCTAAAAAACCTTAGCGAAATTTGCGATATTTTTAAAAGCAAACTACGAAATTCTACGCAGATTTAGCTAAGGGGCAAAATTTAGCACTGCATCAATCGCGCAAAAGCCCAAGTTCTTAAAATTTCGCTAAAAACTATGCCAAGATGCAAACCGTAGCAGTATAGCCTTAGATCGGCATTACGCGGATGTTCGGGCTTAGATTTTCTTGCAAAACATTTTCGATCGCGTATAATGTACCGCTCGCACCGCTGGCGCAGCCGCTACAAGCGCCAAGATAACGGATATATATGTCCGTTTTGCCGTCGTCTGCAGGTCTGATATCGATGACGTCGAGATTGCCGCCATCCATCTGAAGCATCGGACGGATATCCTCGTCAAGCACTCCTTCGACTGCTTTAAATTTACCGATTAAATTTAACTGCTCGAAGCTCATCTCAGCTCCCGCTTTCGCGCTAGTGGCGGCGCTCGCCTCGGCTTGAGCTTGAAGTCTCTCTCGCTCCATCTCCTCTCTGGTTTGCTTTAAAATATCAACCAGATAGTAATCCTTCTCCTCGTGTCCGCCCGGGCGCACGCAGGATTTGCAAAACGCACCTGCTTTGGTGTATTGCGTGATCTCCTCGACCGTGTGAAGGTCGTTTAGGCGGATCACCTCTTTGATCGTGCCGAGGCTCACGCGCGCGCAGTCGCACACGATGATCTCATCCTCGAAATGCGCAGGATCGACGCCCTTATAATTCGCCGCAGCCTGCTTAATGACATCGTATGCCATGACCGAGCAGTGCATCTTTTGCGGCGGTACGGCGGGCTCGTCGGGATTATCGCGCATCGCATGCTCTACGTCTAAATTTGTAATCTTTACCGCTTGATCGACGGTCTTTCCGATACAAAGCTCAGCCATCGTATCCGAACTGGCAATCGCCGTGCCGCAGCCGAAGCTTTTAAATTTAGCGTCTAAAATTCTATCGGTCTTAGGATCGATCAACCAATACAGCCGCACCGCATCGCCGCAGCTCTCGGCGCCGAAGTCCGCGACCACGAGCTTGCCGCCCCTAGCCTTCGCCTCCTCCTCGGTGATCTCGCCCATATAGCGAGGGTTATTCATACGCTCCTGCACTTTTTGCGAGTACTGCTCCCAGATCGAGCCGTTTATCAAACTATTTTTTGCCATTTTTTATCCTTTATTTTTCTCATAACCTTGCGGTGCGTAAGCAAACGTGCTTGAAATCCCGCGCAGACGGGCGATAGCTTTACTAATATGTTCGATCGCGTAATCGATTTCCGCCTCCGTCGTAAAGCGCGACAGCGAAAGTCTTAGCGCCGTATGCGCCAGCTCCTTATCCGCGCCGATCGCTTCCATTATCGGATTATTCTCGAGCGCCTCGCTCGCACACGCAGAGCCGGTAGAAGCGGCGATACCCGCTTTATTTAGATCCCACAGCATCGCCTCTCCCTCGACGCCTTGGATCGAGGCGAGGATGGTATTTGGCACGCGAATGCTGCGATCGCCCACGACGCTTACGCTTGAAATTTGCAAAAGCGCGTCCTCCAGCTTATCGCGCAGTCTGCTTACCTGAGTACGCTCAAAATCCATAAATTTATTCGCTAGCTCCAAGGCTTTGCCGAGCCCTACGATGCCCGCGACGTTTAGCGTGCCGCTGCGGCGCCCGCCCATCTGCTCGCCGCCGTGAAGCAGGCTCGTAAGCGGCTTGCTATCTTTAATATAGAGTGCGCCGACGCCCTTTGGAGCGTGAAATTTATGCCCGGAAAGGCTTAAAAAATCCACGTCCGCATCGCGCACGTTCACCTTTATCTTACCTATCGCTTGCACCGCGTCGGCATGATATAGCGCGCCATGCTCGTGTGCGATTTGTGCGATTTTTTTTACGGGGAAGATCGTGCCGGTTTCGTTATTTGCCCACATCACGCTAACAAGTGCGGTTTTGTCGTTAATTTTTTCGGCAAGCTCGTCAAGATCGATCTGTCCGTTTTTATCGACGCCAAGACGTGTGATCTTTACGCCGCAAATTTTTTCTAAAAAAGCACAGGTCGCGCTGATTGCGGGGTGCTCGACGGAGCTTATGACGATATTATCCTTCTCGCCCGTTAGAATTTTATCGTAGTAAATTCCTTTTAAAACCCAGTTATTGCTCTCGGTCGCACAGCTTGTGATGACGATATCGTCCGCATCCGCAGCGCCAAGCCCCGCATAAAGCCTATCCATCGCGGTCCTTAACGCAGGGTGAGTCTCGCTGCCGAAGCTGTGAAGGGAGTTTGGGTTGCCATATTTATCGCAAAAAAACGGCTTCATCTCCTCAAAAACTTCGGGATCGACCATCGTAGTGGCGTTATTATCTAAATAAACGCGCTGCATAAAATTCCTTTCTAAAATTTGTCTGAAATTTAATCAGACAATTTCGCTCTTTTATCAATTTCGCACGATAATATAACATAATTGCTAAATTTTTCTTTAACGCTTACCGTTTTAAAAACCAAAAGTTTTCGGAGAATTTATTAGATCGAAAAATTCCTTGCGCGTGTCGTTTCGGCTGATAAAAAGCCCCCGCAGTGCCGACGTAGTCGTGGTCGAGTTGATCTTTTGCACGCCGCGCATCTCCATGCACATGTGCCGCGCCTGCAGCACCACGCCCACGCCGAGCGGATGGATCACCTCCTCGATGGCGCTTGCGATCTGCTCGGTAAGCTGCTCTTGGATCTGCAGCCTGCGCGCGAAAATATTTACCATACGCGGAATTTTGCTAAGCCCTACGACCTTCTTATTCGGGATATACGCGACATGCGCGCGCCCGATGATAGGCAGCAGATGGTGCTCGCAGAGACTATAAAATTCTATATCTTTTATCAAAACCATCTCATTGTTGCTGCTCTCAAACAGCGCGTCGTTTAAAATTTCTTTTGGATCCAGCTCGTAACCGCTAGTTAGAAACTCATAGGCTTTAGCCACGCGCTCGGGCGTCTTCGCAAGCCCGTCGCGCCTCGGATCCTCGCCTAAAATTTCAAGTATCTGCGAGACGCAGTTTTCAAATTTCGCTCGGCTTTTTTCGTCCATTTTTAGCAATTCCTTAAAGATCGATGCGCGATATTACTCAAAAACGCCTTTTATAACGCTGATAAATTTTAAAATTCCACGCGAAATTTTATCAATCTCATTATGTTAATGATAATATATTTAAATTTAAGAAATTTTTGTTTAAAATCCATCGTTTTGATAAGCTTTATCTACAAGGAGTTCGGTAATGAAATTTAAGATGAGTTTTGGCGCGGCTTTGGCGCTTTTTTCTTTTGCTTGCGCCGAACAAAACGCCGTGGCAAGCTCCGCCTCGAGCGAAAACCTAGGCGATATCGAGGTCGTAGAATGGGCGAATAACGACGACGGTTACCGCGCCGTACGTAGCGAGATCGGCAAGACGACTAAGAGAATTCTAGAAATTCCACAAACCGTAAATGTCGTAACGCAGCAGCATCTAAAGGACAAAAAGCCAGAAACCTTAGCGGAATCGCTACAAAACGTAAGCGGCATAAGCTATGCAAATACGACGGGAAATATTTTCGATGCGATCATTAAGCGTGGCTTCGGCGAGGGTCGCGACGGCTCGATTATGCGCAACGACGTGCCGGGCGCCGTGATGCACAATTTCAATAAAACCATTCAAAGCGTCGAGGTTCTAAAAGGGCCCGCGAGCATGCTCTACGGTGCCCAGCAACCGGGCGGCGTCATAAACATGGTAACCAAAAAGCCGCAGTATGAGTTTATAAATGAAATTTGGGGCGGGCTGGGCAATCGCAACTATTGGGACGCGGGATTTGATACTACAGGGCCGATTGCGGATAGCGGCTTTGCGTATAGATTTATATTCGATTACTACGCGAAGGATTATTGGCGAAATTTCGGCGGTATAAAAAACACGCTCTTTGCGCCGTCGCTTGCGTATCAAGGAGACGATTATTCGATAAGCTTAGGCTACACCCATAGCCGCTCTACCGATCCGGTGGATCGCGGCGCGTTTTTGGTGCCGAGTACGGGTAAAATTTACGGCAGCGGCAAAGTCCGCTTCGACGAACCGGTAAATAAACTACAAAGCAAACTCGATACGGTTGATTTCGGCTTTGAGAAGGAATTTAACGAGGATTGGATATTAAAAGGCGCCTATGCTTTCTCGCGCAGCAAGCACGAATACGGCTACGTCCGTCCGAACAATCCATTCACGCCCCAAGGTCTTACCGGCACGACGCGATCGTATAACTACTACGATAATTTCATACACCGCACGCACGCAGCAAGCGTCACGCTAAACGGCAAATTTGAAACGGGTCCGCTTAAGCACGACGTCCTTTTCGGCACGGATTACAAAAATTACTACAGATACCGCCCGGGCGCGCTAAAAGGCACCGCAGGGCGCATCAATATGCTTACCGGACAGACCGCTTCGGGCGCCGTCCTAACGAACGATAGAGAGCCAAAAATACAATATCAAAAGCTAAGAACGATCGGTCTTTACACCCAAGATAATATAAATTTAACCGACGAGCTAATACTTTCTTTGGGCGTGCGTAGGGAATTTTACGATCAAGTAGCCAAACAAAGCTGGCAAGGACCGAACAACACCGATCAGAAAAAGGCCGCTACGACCTATCAGGGCGGGCTTTTGTACCTGTTAAGCCCGCAGTGGTCAGTATATACTAACTACTCGCAAAGCTTCACGCCGCAGATGTCCATAGGCGAGGCGATAGGCGGCGATCTAAAGCCGGAGGAAGGCAAATCCGTGGAGCTCGGCACTAAATTTCAAAACGATCGCGTCACTGCGGGCGCGGCGGTGTTTAATATCGATAAAAGAAACATCCTGCGGACGGTAAATAATATAAGCGAGACGATCGGCAAGGCTCGCTCGCGAGGATTTGAACTCGATATAAACGGGCGCGTGACGCAGGGACTTAGCATGTCGGCAAGCTATGCATATACCAAAACGAGAGTGCGTGAGGACGACGGCGCTTTTGCGGTGCTAATCGGCAAACCGCTGGAAGCGACGCCGAAGCACCAAGCAAGCCTATTTGCCAACTACGATTTTGCGCATCTAGGCGCAAAGGGGCTTAGGCTTGGTGGCGGCGCGCGATACTTCGGCTCGTGGTACACCTATTATATGCGCACGAACCTACCGAGCGTGCCCGCAGGAACGGCGTTTAAGCTGCCTCACGCCGTGGTTTATGACGCCTTCGTGAGCTACGATACTAAAATTTCGGGCTATGATACGAATTTTTCGTTCAACGTCAAAAATTTGACCGACAAAAAATACTACACCTCATCCTCGACCGGCACGACCACGAGCGTGATACCTATTCAGATGGGCTACGCGCGGCAGTTTATGTTTAACGTATCGGTAAAATTTTAGCCTCAAGCCTGCTTTAAATTTTAAGGCAGGCTCTTAAAATTTTAAAATTTAAAAGCCTCGAGCCGCTTAGGCTCGGCAAATTTTGGAAATTTATACTTTAAATAAGAAATTTTTTGATATATTATTCGCTATTTTTAAATTTTCTAAAGGAATTTTATGGAAGTAAAAGCAAAAATGAAAGACGCCGCGAATGCGGTCGCTGCGAGCAAGATCGAAGCAAAGCAGATCGCAGCCAAAGTAGAAGAGCTAGCCAAAAAGGCCTCCAAACAGCTAAAAATCGATGGATTCAGGCAAGGCAAAGTGCCTACCGCAGTGGTTTTGAAGCGATACGGGAAGCAGCTTGAGGGCGATGCAAAGCAGGAGCTTCTTAAAGATATGATCGATCAGTCTCTTAAAATTTTAAAGAAAAAACAAGATCAAATTTTATCCGAGCCGGTCTTTTCTAAATTTGACGAAAAAGAAGGCGACATCGACGTGGAGATCGAAATTTCTTTCAGGCCCGAGGTTAACGTCGAGGGATACGAGGAGCTGATCCCGAAATTTAGCAGTCCGCGCGTTACTCAAAAAGAGATCGACGAAAAAGTGGCGGAATTTTTGCAGATGATCGCGCCGCTTTCTAAAACCAACAAAAAAATTCTAGCCAAAGACGATTTTGCGAAATTCGACTTCGAAGGCTTCGTGGACGGCAAGCCATTCGACGGCGGCAAGGCGCAGGATTACGTCCTTCAGATCGGCTCAAATCAATTTATCCCGGGCTTTGAAGACGGAATGATCGGACTTAGAGTGGGCGAGGAACGCGACGTGGCGGTTAAATTTCCGCAAGATTACGGTGCAAAAAATTTAGCCGGCAAGGACGCGATTTTTAAAGTCAAGCTTCACGAAATTCAGGCTAAAAAACCTGCCAAAGAGCTCGGTGAGGAGGAGCTAAAGCAAGCGCTTCCGGGTGAGAAAGAGCCGAGCAAGGAGAAATTTGAAGCGCGCATCAAAGAGCGCATCAAAAACGATAAGCTTCAAAAGCTGATAAACGAGGATCTAAAGCCTAAATTTGCAGATGCGCTCGCCGAGAAATTTAACTTCGCGCTTCCAAAAGCGATTGTCGAGCAGGAGATTAATTTGCAGTTTAACAACGCCTGGAGCGGCTTTTCAAAGGAGCAGATCGAGGAATTTAAAAACAACAAAGACGCCCTGGATAAAAAGCGTGAAGAGTTTAGAAAGGCTGCCGAAAACAGCGTAAAACTTACATTCTTAATCGACGAGCTAGCCAAAAAGCGCAAGATCGACGTGAGCGATCAGGAGCTCGTTCAGGCGGTCTATATGGAGGCCTATACTTACGGCGCAAACCCGAAAGAGCACCTAGATAGATACCGCAACAACGGCATGCTTCCCGCCGTCAAAATGGCGCTGATCGAGGAGAAACTATTTAACGATATTTTCTCCAAACAGGGCAAAAAAGAAGAGAAGGGCGAATAGATGGTGATTCCTTACGTTATCGAACAAACTAGTCGCGGAGAGCGCAGCTATGACATCTACTCGAGGCTACTAAAAGACCGTATCGTAATGCTTAGCGGCGAGATCGACGATGCGGTAGCAAGCTCGATCGTCGCTCAGCTTCTGTTCTTGGAAGCGGAGGATCCGGATAAGGATATCTATCTATACATCAACTCCCCCGGCGGCGTGGTTACGAGTGGATTTAGCATTTATGACACGATGAATTACATCAAACCCGACGTAAGCACGATCTGTATCGGTCAAGCGGCGTCGATGGGGGCATTTTTGCTAAGCTGCGGAGCCAAAGGCAAACGCTATGCGCTTCCAAACTCGCGCATAATGATCCACCAGCCCCTAGGCGGCGCGCAAGGCCAAGCTACCGACATCGAGATCCAAGCCAAAGAAATTTTACGAATGAAAGAAATTTTAAATAACATCCTTTCGCAAAATTCCGGCAAAGATCTCGCGCAGGTCGAAAAGGACACCGATCGCGACTTTTTCATGAGCGCCGAGGATGCCGTACAATACGGCTTGATCGATCAAGTACTTCAAAAGAGCTTTAAATAGATGATCCTGGACGTCCTTACCTATCCGAATAAAAAGCTTTATCAAAGATCGACCGAGGTCGTGAAATTCGACGCGGCGCTGGGCGAGCTTTTGGACGATATGTATGAGACGATGATCGCAAAAAACGGCATAGGCCTTGCCGCCATCCAGGTAGGCAAGCCCGTGCGCGCTTTGATTATAAATTTAGCCAATGAGGAAAAAATCCAAGACAAAAAGGACCTCATCGAGATCATCAATCCGCAAATTTTAAAAAAGGAAGGCGAGGTCGTTTACCAGGAGGGCTGCCTGTCGGTACCCGGCTTTTATGAGGACGTCACGCGCGCCGAGTTTATCACGGTGCAGTTTCAAGACCGCGCCGGCAATACCCACGAAATGGACGCTAGCGAGCTGCTAGCCGTCTGTATCCAGCACGAGATGGACCACCTCGACGGACATCTTTTTATCGAGCGCATCGGATACAATAAACGCAAAAAATTTGATAAAGAATTCAAAAAAAGCCTAAAAGAAAAATCGAAATGAAATCCCTAAAATGCGCTGCCTTCACGGATGCTCTGATCCCCGTAGAGGTTGAATCGACATTCGTGCGGGGGCTGCCGGGATTTAATATCGTTGGTCTTGCGGGAGCTACGATAAAAGAGAGCGAAAGCCGCGTAAAAGCGGCGCTTGTGAGCTTAAATTTTAAATTTCCCGCCTCCAAAATCATCATAAATCTCTCCCCCTCCGATACGCCCAAAAACGGCTCGCACTTCGATCTTGCGATCGCGCTTCTCATCGCGCTGCAAAAAGAGCGCATCGACGGCGATTTCTTCGTCTTCGGCGAGCTCGGTTTAGACGGCAGTTTAAAGAGCACGGCGAGCCTCTTTTCGATCCTGCTTTTTTTAAGCACGAAGGTGAAGCGCGCTAAAATTTTAGTGCCACAAAGTATCGCTTTAAAGGCCTGCACGATCCCAAACTACGACGTTTATGCTGTGGGTAGCCTAAGCGAAGCGGTCAGATTTTTTTTAGACGAGGAGTTCGCCGCAAGCAGGCTCATGCGAGAAACCCATCCGCTTTTTAAAAACGTCGTGGAGATTGACGGGCAAGCTTACGTTCCCAACCGCGATTTTTCGCTTGATTTCAAAGACGTCAAAGGACAGAAGCGCGCCAAACGCGCGAGCCTGATCGCCGCGTGCGGCATGCACAATATCCTCTTTGAGGGCAGCCCCGGCTGCGGCAAAAGCATGTGCGCCAAGCGGATAGCCAGAATTCTGCCTCCGCAGAGCCTGGGCGAAGTGCTGCTCTCGTGCGCCTACGAGTCGTTAAATAACAAAGACGTCGATTTTAGCGCGCTGCGCCCCTTCCGCTCGCCGCACCACACCAGCACGCGCAGCTCGATTTTCGGCGGCGGCAGTAGCGGCGCAAAGATCGGCGAGGTCGCGCTCGCAAACGGCGGCGAGCTGTTTTTCGACGAGCTGCCGCACTTCGGCAAGCAAATTTTAGAAAGCCTGCGCGAGCCGCTGGAGGATAATAGAATTTTAATTTCGCGCGTAAATTCCAAGGTCGAATACCAAACGAAATTTATCTTCGTCGCGGCGCAAAATCCCTGCCCGTGCGGAAATTTATTCTCCAAAAACCTCACCTGCACCTGCTCGCTAAACGACATCAGACGCTACAAAAACACGATCTCCGCGCCCTTGCTCGACCGCATCGACATATACGTCGCGATGGACGAGACCGGCGCGGACGACAAGAGCGACGTTTGCAGCGAGGAGATGGCGGACGCGGTGCTGCGGGCGTTTCGCGCGCAAAAGGCTCGGGGGCAGAGCGAGCTAAACGCAAAGCTGCGCGACGAGGAGACCGAAAAATTTTGCGTCTGCGAAAGCGCTGCGCGGGATGTTTTGCAAACCGCGATCACCCGTTACGATCTTTCGCAGCGCGGCGTAAATAAAACGCTAAAGCTCGCGCGCACGATCGCCGATCTAGCAGGCGCCGAAATCATCGCCAAAGCGCATATTTTGGAGGCTCTTAGCTTTCGCATAAGGAGCGAAATTTGAAAAAAATTTTCTTTAGCACCGAGGAGCTCGACGCGCGAGCGAGCGCAAAATTTGGACTTGGCGAGCAAATTTTAATGGAAAATGCCGCTTGCAAGATCGAGCGCGAGATCAGAAAGCGGCTCAAAAAGGGCTCGCGCGTTTTGGCACTTTGCGGCGGCGGAAACAACGGCGCAGACGCGATGGTGGCACTACGAAGGCTAAGCGGCGATTTTAGCTGCACGGCGCTTTGCGTGCTGGAAAATAGAAGCGCGGCGGGCAAATTTCAAGCTGATGCGGCGCGGGCTGCGGGGGTTAAGCTTATCGATATCGCGAGCGCGAAAGACGATTGCGGGCACGTAGAGGGCGCGTCTAGCAAGGATGCCTGCGCGCATGAAAGCGTAGGCGGCTCCTATTTAAAAGACGCTGGCGCGAGCGAGCCGCGGCGCGAGCTCGAAAGCCTAAGCGGCGCGGACACTTCAGGCGGCGGCAATAAATTATGCGCAAAATTTGCGAGCGCTAAATTTGAGATCGTGGCGCGTGGCGACGAATGCAGCAATCTAGGCGGCGAGTGCGGCGAGCCAAGCGTCCTGCGCGATGAGATTACAAGCGCAGACTGCATAATCGACGGGATTTTCGGCAGCGGTTTAAACAAACCGGTAAGCGGTGAAATTTGTGAAATTTTATCTCTCGCAAACGGCACGAAATCCCTAAAAATCGCAGTTGATATCCCAAGCGGCATCGATAAGAACGGGCGCGTTTTAGGTGGTGCGTTTTGCGCGGATCTGACGATCGCGATGGGAGCGCTAAAGCTCGCGCTATTTTCGGACGGCGCGAAGGATTATGTAGGGCGGATCAAAGTCGCAAATCTTGGAATTTCGCGCCAAAATTTTGAGGAGCGGAGCGAATATTTTCTACTTCAAAAAAACGATCTGAAGCTGCCGCTACGCAGGAAGCAAAACACCAATAAAGGCGATTTCGGGCACACCTACGTCGTAAGCGGGCAGATGAGCGGAGCGGCGCAGATGGCGGCTCTGGCGGCTCACGCGATCGGCAGCGGGCTCGTTAGCGTCGTTAGCGAGGGGCCGTTAAATTTAAGCCCGATTTTGATGCAAAAAAGCTCATTCGATGCCGCGCGGGTCGTAGTCTGCGGCTGCGGGCTGGGGGAGCGGAAGATCGATCTTGCCGCGCTGCGGGGCAAAAACTGCGTCATCGACGCCGATCTGTGCTACGAACGCGAAATTTTAAGCCTGCTAAACGCCAATTCAAATTTAATCATAACGCCCCATCCGAAGGAGTTTTGCTCGCTTTTAAAGATCGCGGGCATCGCAGATCTTAGCGTGAGCGAGCTGCAAGAGCGCCGCTTCGAGCTTGCGAGGGCGTGGAGCGAGAAATTTAGCGGCGTACTCGTGCTAAAGGGCGCAAACACGCTCATCGCCCAAGCTGGCATCATCTACGTCTGCGACAAAGGTAACGCCGCGCTCGCAAAGGGCGGCAGCGGCGATGTGCTCGCAGGGCTCATCGGCGGGCTGCTCGCGCAAAACTACTCTCCCCTGCAAGCCTCAATCTGCGGCGTCCTAGCCCACGCACTCGCTGCGCGAGCCTTCGCCAAAAATTCCTACGCGCTAAATCCGCTCGATCTCATCGAGGAGGTAAAATGGTTGTGAAAAAGCTCGCCGTGCTTTTTAGCGGTAGCGGTTCAAATTTAGAGGCGATCTTGCAGAAGCTGCACGGCAAAATTTTTGGCGAAACCAAGATCGAAGTTGCGCTAACGCTAAGCAACAAAGCGGATGCGGGAGGCATAGCAAAGGCTGCAAAATTCGGGCTTAAAAGCGTGATCCTAAATCACAAAGATTTTGCTAGCCGCGAGGAATTTGACGCCGCGCTCGTGCGCGAGATCGAAAAAAGCGGCGCGGAGCTTACGGTGCTTGCGGGCTTTATGCGGATTCTTACGCCCGTTTTTACGAGCAGGGTTCGCGCGATAAATTTGCACCCGTCGCTGCTGCCGCTTTTTAAGGGCGCGCACGCGATAAAAGAGAGCTTTGAGAGCGATATGAAGATGGGCGGCGTGAGCGTGCACTGGGTCAGCGAGGAGCTTGACGGCGGCGCGATCATCGCTCAGCGCGCGTTTGAAAAGAACGCGGGAATGAGCCTTGAGGCTTATGAGGCCAAAGTCCACGAGATCGAGCATGAGATGTTGCCGCAGGTGATCGTAGAAATTTTGTGCCAAAGCTAAATTTAGCGCAGAGATTCGCGCTAAATTTAAAGAGCGAAATTTTGTAAATTTTAAAGCTTAGTTCTTTAAATTTAGGGGCGGTTCGAGGCTAAGCTTTAAAATTTTCTAGCTAAATTTAGAAAGAGAAAGATGACCGCAAACGAACTGGAAAAACTAAGGCTCGGCATCCTGGATGAGGCGGAGCAGCACAAAGGTACGGCGTTTTCGATAATAGTACTAGTGGTGCTGGCCTCTGCGCTGTGGCTATTTTTCAATTTTAGAGATCAAAATGCAGCGATGGGCCTCTGCTGGATCATAGTGGTATTTAGCTGCGGCAGCATCTCTTATAGAGTAGTGAATAAAGATGCAAATATAGTGCGCGTATTTATCTTTTGCATCTTGCTGTGGATGCTTGCCAAAGGCGTAGAAATGTGCGAGAATGATACCTTGCGCTTCGTCATCGCACTCGTAACCATCTGCCTTTCTTTGTTTAATATCGCGGATGCCGCGTTGGAGCGGATCAAATATAATAGATCCAAAGAATTCGTCCGCGCCTTTAAACATCAATATATCGCGCCCTATATCGCGAGCCTAGGCTATCGCTACGAAATTTCAGGCTCGTTTCGGCCGGCGTATCTGCGCGCTAGCGGTCTGTTTCCGGATGGAGTAAAATATCTTGATTGTGAAGATAAAATTTCCGGCGTCTATGACGGAGTATTTTTCAGTTTTGCGGATGTTTGCGTGACTCATACTGACGAACGACGTAGCAGCAGGGGGATCTTTTTCTACGCGGAATTTAAAAAGCGCATAAACTCGGTGGCCGTGATCCTGCCGCTGCTCAGCGCGAGACCGACGCTCAGCGGACTTAAGAAGATCGCGATGGACGATAGCGAGTTTAGCTCCACGTTTAGCGTATATAGTGCCGACGCCGTGTCTGCAATGTACGCCCTCACGCCCGCCTTTATGCGGCGCTTGCTTCGCTTTAGAAGCGGTGCCGGCGGACCGATCAGATTAAGCTTTTCGGATAGAAACATCTGCATTTTCATCCACACGGGACACGATAGCTTCGAGCCTAGCGTAGATCGCAGCGTACTTAGCGCAGGTCCTGCCGCGTCTATCAAGCACGAGCTTTTATTCTTTCTATCCATAGTAAAAAGTCTAAAATTAAACGAAAATATCTGGCAGAATTAAATTTTGAATTTTACCTTAAATCCGCAAATACGGAGGCTTTGCGCCGCCGCGAAATTTTAAAATTTAAAAGTACTCTTCCCGGCTCGGCGCCGCTATGATTTAGAATTTTCGCGACAAGGTCTATTATATTTGCGGCGGAGAGCGAAGTTTGAAACCTATCGCGACGAAATTCCATGCGATTTATAAATTTTTGCGGTCCGCATAGAGGAATTGAGCAAAGATGGATACTGATATGGCGATGATTGCACCGTACGCTTTCCATAAGGAGATTACCACGCTGCCTATAATCGTGCCGCAAACACTACTTTTACCGTCGCGAGCCCGCGTCAAAAAAATTGAGTACCCATCGCGGCAATGATAGAAGAGATAATTTACTCATATTTTCATCGTTCATTTTGCCATCCTAATGCTTTTAAAAATCGACGATTAAAAAGCTCACACAAAAGCAGTCCACACATTTAATCTGCCTCCAAGCATTTTTAAGCGACAATACGAAAATCAAATTTTCGGAGTCCTCATGACGATTTACGAGTTAAAGCCCAAATTTCAAAATTTACTTCGTCCGTTAGTAAGACGCCTTTACGACGCGGGCGTCAGCGCAAATCAAGTCACGATCACAGCCTGCGTCATTTCCGTTCTGCTGGGCGGACTTCTGATAAAATTCGCCGAAATTTCGACGCTATTCTTTCTGTTGCCCGTTTGGATGTTTTTGCGTATGGCGCTAAATGCCATCGACGGCATGCTGGCTCGCGAGTTTAATCAAAAAAGCCCGCTGGGCGGCTACCTAAACGAAGCCACGGACGTCATCTCGGACGCCGCGCTGTATCTGCCGTTTGCCTTCGTGGCGCCGTTTGACTGGGGCGTTATCGCGCTCGTTATCTTTCTATCTTTTATGAGTGAGTTTTTGGGCGTCCTAGGGCAGGTGCACGGTTGCGGCAGGCGATACGACGGACCTATGGGCAAGAGCGACCGCGCGTTTATATTCGGGCTTATCGGTACGGTATATGCGCTATCTGGGCGACTACCGGAGTGGTTTAGCTGGGTACTTTACGCCGCGATATTTTTACTCGCGCTTACTTGCGCAAACCGCGTGAGGATGGGACTAAAAAGCGTGGAATAAGGCGCCTCGGACGAGGATAAATTTAATAGCTATCTCCAAAATCGACGCAAGGCAAATTCGCCTAAATTTGATATAATTGCAAAAGTTTTAAGCTCGCCTCGACGCGGGCACGCAATCGTTATAAATTTGATCTTGTTTAAATTTGCGAGATTTTTTGAGGCGAGGATAAAATATCACGGCGAATTTGTCCGCTTAATTTAGACGTTTTAAAAGACGCTAGGCGCACAAAACGTGCTCGGTTAATTTCGAGCGTTTTATCAAAGTCGGTGAAATCAAAGGCAAGTAGCAAAAGCGGCAAATTGCAGACGTTACTTAAAACCGCATCGGCTTTAATCGCCTCAAATTTATGTCTAAACGCTCGTTTTCGACAAGGAGGGCGAGAAGCTTATTTGCCGCACGCAACCGTAAAATTGAGGGCGCCTCAAAAAGTGAATTTGAAAAGTAAAAGAGTAAAAAGGATACAAGATGAAAGAGTTTTTAGCTGCAGCGCTTGATTTTATCCTTTGCCGCATCACGATATTTATCACCGGCGTACGGCCGCCGCAGGAGCTTTTAAACATCGGCGAGGGCACTAAAATTTACTATGCAAACCACGCCAGCCACGGCGATTTTTTGCTGATTTTCGTCTCGCTGCCTTACCGCGTGAGAAAGCGCGTGCGCCCCGTCGCGGCGGCGGAGTACTGGCAGGGCGGGCCGGTGCGCAGGTTTCTTGCTAAAAACGTGTTTAACATGGTGCTAATAAGCCGCCGCAAAGATCCGCTGGAAGCGCTAGCGCAAATGAGCGAGGCGCTGCAGACTCACTCTCTCATCATCTTTCCGGAAGGCACGCGCAAGATGGACGACGACCTAGTACTGCAGCCGTTTAAAAGCGGGATTTTCCGCCTGGCGCAGCAGTATCCCGCCGTCCCGCTCGTGCCCGTATGGATCAAAAATGCGCGAAATGTCCTGCCTAAGGGCTTTTTTGTGCCTATTCCGCTGCTTTGCGAGCTGATAGTGGGCAAGGAGATATTTTACGGCGGCGAGAGCAAAGGCGAGTTTTTACAAAAGGCGCAAGACGCGCTGCTAGCGATGAGCGATACGCAAAATGATAGAACGAAAGCCTGATTTGGCGGCTCTGGCGACGGCGGTAAATTTGAGCCCTACAAATCCATCAAACGAAAAGAGAAAATTTGCGACCGATTTTTACGACAAATTTGACGGCGAGTCTTTTAAAACGGCGGTTAAAAATGTCAAATTTGAGCGCGAAATACGGGCTAAAACGCTCGCTTTGCCGCAAATCAAATTTAACCTAAACACAAATTTAAACCGCGTAAAAAATTTAACCAATCAAGCCGTCCGCGCGGCAAACCAAACGCGCGTAAATTCAGCTCGCTCGGAGAGCTCCGAAACAGACGTCAAATTTAGCTTTAAATTTAACCAAAAGGCACTAAAATGAACCCGCAAAATCATATCTTAAATCTATTTTTAGGACTCATCGCGGTACTAGTCGTCTCTAGCGTCGTGGCTTTTATCCTAAAGGCGAAATTTGGCGCCGAGAACAAAACCATCTCAAATTTGACCTCGCGCATAAACGCCTGGTGGGCGATGATTTTGGTGATTTTTGCGTTTACGTATATGGGCAAAAACGCCGTGATATTTTTATTTTTGCTGGTTTCGTTTGCCGCTTTGCGCGAGTTTTTGTCGCTCATCTACATCCGCAGGGGCGATCACATCGCGCTCGTGGCATGCTTTTACGTGATTTTGCCCGCGCAGTATATATTTATATATGCTGATTGGTACGCGATGGCGATGATATTTATCCCGGTTTACGGATTTTTGTTTTTGCCGATTTTGGCGGCTATTTGCGGCGACGCGGCTTATTTTTTGGAGCGCTCGACGAAGATCCAGTGGGCGCTGATGATCTGCGTGTTTTGTATCTCGCATATCCCCGCGCTTCTTTTGCTGGATCTTAAGCGCGGCAGCGGCATGGAGCTGATGCTGTTTTTGATCCTGGTCGTGCAAACTAGCGACGTGCTACAGTACGTCTGGGGCAAGCTTTTTGGTAAGCGCAAGATTGCGCCCAGTATCAGTCCGTCTAAAACGGTGGTCGGCTTTGCGGGAGGGGTGCTTAGCGCTAGCGCGCTGGCTGCGTGCCTGCATCATCTCACGCCTTTTGGCGCGGTGGGGGCGTTTTTCATCGGGCTTGCCGTTTGTATGATGGGTTTTTTAGGAGGGCTTGTTATGTCGGCGATCAAGCGCGATCTAGGCGTCAAGGACTGGGGCTACATGATCAGCGGTCACGGCGGGATGCTTGATCGTATGGACTCGCTGTGTTTTGCGGCGCCGATATTTTTTCACATCGTTAGATATTTTTACGCGTGAGGTTTTGATGAAAATCGCTAGCAAAATTTTACTTTTAGTGCTCGCGGCAAATTTGGCCTTTGCTTTTTCTGCCGAAAAGCTCGTGCAAGACGCTAGAGCGCAGGTCGGACGGACGCTATTTTACGATCCTTCGTACTCTAGGCTAGCCTATCCGATGGACGACGTGGATATGATAAGGGGCGTTTGCACCGACGTCGTAGTTAGGGCGCTGCGCGGACAGGACATCGATCTGCAGCGGCTCATCCACGAGGATATGAGCGCAAATTTTAGCGCCTATCCAAAAACCTGGGGCGCAAAAAAGACCGACAAAAACATCGATCATCGCCGCGTGCCAAACATCGCGACCTATTTAAAACGCAAGGGCTACGAGGCGAAGGGCGAGTTTAAAGCAGGCGATATCGTGACGTGGCGGCTGGATATCGGCAGGCCGCATATCGGCATAGTTTCGGATAAATTTGCCACCGGCAAACCCCGCTCGTGATCCACAACATCGGGCTTGGCGCGCAGGAGGAGGATGTGTTAAAGGATTACGAGATAACGGGACACTTTAGGATAAAATAAGTAGAAAAATCGATAAATTTAAGCAAGAAAGGCGAAAAATGGAGTTTAAAGAGAGCTATTTTATAACGAGCGACGGGGCGAGGATATTT
>NZ_CAKZTI010000067.1 GCF_937921625.1 uncultured Campylobacter sp.
CCGTAAAGTTTTAAAAAAGATTTACGATCTAAATTTTATTAAGGAAATTTTAGTTTAAAGTTTTATATCTAAATTTTAAATTTTAACGCAGCTATTTTGATAAGGCGCTTGCAATTAAAACTATTAATGAATTTTAATGCTAGCACTTATCCATAAATTTATCTCGAGCCTATAAAATTACACGACGCCTTTAATTTAATCAAAATTTTGCTACTATGTGTGAAAAATTTAAGGAGCTCTATGCAATCAGGCAAATTTACTCTCGCGATCATCGCGGCGAATATCCTATTTTTCGTGATTTCATTCGCATTAGAATATTTTTTCGGCTTTAAGTCCTATCTATTTTTTGGGCTCAATCCGTATTTTTTCGAAGGGATGCCGTGGCAGCTACTAAGTTCATTTTTTATGCACGGCGGAGTGATGCATCTAGCGATGAATATGGCAGTCTTGTATCAATTCGGCGGGATTTTAGAGCGGGCGTTCGGTGGGATAAAATTTACGCTACTTTACATCGTAGGCGGGCTGCTGAGTGGCGCTTTGTGTCTGATTTATATCCGTTATGCCATGAGCATGGGAGAAATCGTCAATATCATAGGCGCTAGCGGCGCTATCTGTGTGCTTTTAGGCGTGATTGCTTATTTTGATGAACGCAATGCGGGCGGGATTTTTATCGCAATTTTGATAATGAGCTTTGCACCGATGTTAATGGGCGTAAATGTGGCATGGTATGCGCACATAGCGGGATTTGTGGTCGGTTATGGCTTTGGAATGATCCAGAAAAAATTTAGAATTTTGTAGAATTTAACGCTAAATTATACATAAAATTTTATGAAAGGATGCGGATGAAACGGATATATTTTATAAGACATGCCGAGGCGCAAAGCGGCGGCAAAAGCGATTTTGAACGGGCATTAAGCCAAGTGGGCGAACTTTGTGCAAATAAACTTGGAGAAAAGCTGCGTAGCTTGGGACTTATGCCTGATTTGATTATTACAAGTTCGGCTATACGCGCACTCCATACGGCGCAAATTATCGCTAATGCGTTGGATGCGACAAAAAAAATAGCGTCATTGCGAGAGTTATACGACGCAAGCTTATGGGATTTGGCAAAGTTTATTCGCAGCTTGGATGAGATACGATTTTTTGGGTGCAGTGTGAATGTTGAAAAATACAATGCGGTTGGTCTGAGTAGCGAAAAACATCGCGACGCAAACGATGAAAATTCTGCTTTTAAGAGCACTAAAATTCCCGCTAGCATTAGCGAAAATAATGCGATATCTTGCAACAATGTGGAAATTTCTAGCGCAGATATTGTGCAAAATTTTAACGCAGCTAGCGCGGAATGCGTATTTATCGTTGGACATAATCCGACAATAGGCGCAATTTGCTCGCTTTTAGGCGAGAAGGAAGTCGATAAATTCCCTCCTTGCTCGATTTGCGGCTTAGAATTTGACGTTCATAAATTCTCAGAAATTACTGATCATAGCGGCAAAATGGTAATGCTGCAGTGCCCTTAATTACGCTTTTAACGCTTCATAATTACAATTGGGCGGCTCGTTGCGCATTTTAAGGCTACTTTTGCCGAGCATTGTCATATACTCGTGAAATAAGACTGCGCGGCAAAATTAGCAAATTATTTTTGAGATAACTTTCAAATTTTAAAAAATTTCCAATGATGTGGCTCGCCTTGAAATCGTGGACTAAATGAGTCAGAAAACTAAATTTCATATTTTTAGATGATCGAGTGTTAGCGCTTTTGCTTGAAATTTCATTTGCTTTGGAAAATCTTAAGTTTAGATTTTGCGGATGGAAATTTCATGCTGAAATTTTCTCAAAAACATAAAATTATTGAGAAGAATAAAATTTATTAAGTAAAATTTAATAGTAGCCGTGGTATCATTCCCTAAAAATTTTGATAGGGAATTAAAATGAGACAGTACGAAACTTACAGATGCGAAAAGTGCGGTGCGGAGGTCGAGGTGCAAAAAGTAGGCGGCGGCGCGCTTAGCTGCTGCGGCGAGCCGATGAAATGTATAACCGAGGATCTGACGCAGGTAAATTTGATGAAGGCGTTCGCAGGCGAGTCGCAAGCGCGCAACAAATACGATCTTTACGGCGATTTGGCTAAAGAGGCGGGCTTTCACGCCATCGCGCGACATTTTTACGAGGCTGCCGAAAATGAAAAATGGCACGCCAGAGCCGAGCTAAAGGCACATCACGCGGCTGCAGGTATTCCGCTTGATAAGATGGATAAAAATCTACTCGATGCCGCCGCCGGCGAACGCTATGAACACGAGAGCATGTATCCGAGCTTCGCTAAAATCGCGACCGAAGAGGGCAAAAAAGAGATAGCGCGCCTTTTTAACGCTATCGGCAAGGTCGAGGAGGAGCACGAGCGCGAATACAACGAGCTTCAAAAGATCCTGCTAGAAGAGGGCTTTTTTGAGAGCTTCGACGAGGAAGTTTGGGTGTGCGAGGTCTGCGGCCACGTTCATCGCGGCAAGAAAGCCCCGGGCGCCTGTCCGCTCTGCAAGGCTCCGCGCGAGTATTTCAAAAAACAAAGGCTAGTTTAATTTGATGCTTGCGGCACGGCGTTTTTGCGATAGCTTTTAAAGCCGTCGCAAATCTCGTTTATTGTCGCGAGCCGATCGCTTAAATCTTGGCTTAAAATTTTGCGCGAGATTTCGTCTTTTTGCTCCTTTTTGCCGCGAATTCCGTGGCTAGACGAAATCTCGGGCTAAATTTATTTAGCCTAAACTCCTTTTCTTATCCCCCTAAGAAATGAAATCCTGCTCGCAAGAGCGGGATTTCTGTCGTAAAATAAATCTAAAAATAGTCATGCCGATGGATTTTGTATCTTTAAATTTTTATTATAAATTCCTATATGATTCTTGCGCTGTTTACGAAGCAAGCTTCGCATCGGTAAATTTCGCAGCAAACTTTGGTGGCAGAATCTTTTGTGTCTTTAATTTTAAGGCGAATACGGTGCGATGAGAATTTGAAAGCAAATCAAACTATAAAATTTCGAGGGTTTAAATTTTAAATCATAAATTCCATCCTTGCGGAATTTGCAGATAAATTTTATATCCGCTACCTCTTAATATGTCGATTATCTTTTGCTTATAAAATCCTCGGATGAAATACCGTATCGTCAAAATTTAAATGAAATTTTATACTAAATTTATCTGGAATTTTAGGCAAAATCGCATGAGAAAATCTAAAAAGTAAATTATTCTATATTCCAAAAGAGTAAAATTTTAGATTCTTTTGCGATCAAGCTCTAAGGCTCGCGCGTTAATTTTAAATTTTGCCGAGTTAATGAGTTAAATTCTAAAGTACGCAGGGTAGAATTTTATAGCTTTGTTATGCGAGTATGAAAAACAAATTTCAGAATTTTTCAAAATAAAATTCCAAATTTTTTAGAAAATAAATTCCATAAAAAACGATTTCAAAGCCGCCTCAAAACGAAATTCAAAAAATCTTGCTCAAGCAAGCCTCGCGCTATCTCAAATTTTAAAATTTTACTCTTCGAATTCCTCCGCGACCTTCGCCGCAAGGCGCAGCTTGTCGCTGTCGAAGTGGGTGTAGATGCGCGAAGTGTTTAGGCTCGCGTGGCCGAGGGCTTCTTGGACGAGCACGAGGTCCTTTTGCTTTTTATAAAGCATCGTCGCGAAGGTGTGGCGCAGCATATGCGCGCCATTTTTTTCCTTGCGGATGCCCGCGCTCATTAAAATTTTCTCCACGATGCCGCTGACGTAGGCCTGAGTAAGCGGCGCGCCGTTTTTCGTGACGAAAAGATAGCCCTCTTTGTTAGCAAAGTTCGTCTCCAGCGCGTTTAGATGCTCCTCAATTAGGTGGCGCTTGATCATTACGATGCGGTATTTATTGCCCTTGCCGCGGATTCGGATGACGAAAAGATCGCCCTCGGGCGCGATATCTTTGCGCTTGAGATTTATCGCTTCGCCCACGCGGATGCCGGTGTAGACGATGATTTTTACGATCAGGCGGTTGCGGTGGGCAAAGGAGGGAAACTCGCTTAGATTTATCGCGTCCAAAAACCGCTTCAGCTCCTCCTCGCTCATAAACTCCGGAAGCTTCGTGCCGCGACTGCCGCTAATGCCGCCCCAGTGCTTAAGCTCGATGCCGAAGTTATGTGAGGTGCCGTCCTGCTCGTTTTGGCGGTCGATGAAGCCGAAAAAATTTATCAGCGCAATTCGGTAGTTTTTTTTGCTCGCATCGCTTAGCCCGCCCGTAATGGAAGCTAAAATTTCGCTCAAAAGCTCTTCGTCGATATTTTTCATACTCTCAAGGCCGTACTCTACTATCGCTTCGTAAAATTTTTTAAGCGGGTTAAAATAGGTGTTAATGCCGGTAAGTCCCGCATTTCGCGCATCTTTTGCAAGGCGCTCGAGCTCACCGATGTTTGCTACCTCGTGATTTAGAGCCAGGCTTGCGCGGCGAAACAGCGCGTCGTTTTTCAGCTCCTTATTCGATAGCGCGCTTAGCTTGTAGCGCACGAATTTTACGAGCCAAAACAGCAGCGATTTTTCAAAGCTATCCTTATAATCGAGCGGGAATTTCATTTGCTCTCCTCGCTGTCGCCGAAGATCACGAACGGCAGCATCAGCGTGTTTTTGATAAGATTATACGGCGTTTTTAGCACGTCGGTCGCAACGGCGGTCGAGTAGGTGGGCTTTTTCGTCGTGCCGCGAATCTCGATGATCGTGGAGATCGTGTTGTTTTCGCCCAAGATGATATGATTTAGCAGCGGGATTTTTGAGATTATCGAGCTTGCGTCTTTGAGGTATTTAAGCTCCAGATCGATATTTAGCGCACCGCTTTTCATATCCACTTCGCCGTTGCCCGCGATGTCGGCGCTACTGCCGGTAAAGTTCATCGCGTTTATGTAAATTTTATCGCCGCTGCGGCGGAAGTAAATTTTGCCCTTCTGCACGCTAAAGCCGCGATCGTTGAAATCGGGCGTCTTAAACGTAAGCAGCGACGGCACGGAGTTTATAAAGCTAAGCAGCCTTTGATAGATGATGTAGTCCTTTAGATAGGTGTTTTGCACATTGATTTCGCCGCGATAGTTGCGCGGATCGATACCGCTTGCTTTTAGCGTAAATACCCCTCCGTCGAAGCTCTGCGAGCCCAGGAATTGATTAAGTGCCTCGCCGCTAATGTTTTGCGCAAAAATTTGAAGCAAGCTCTTTTTAAAGATCAACTTCACGTCGCCGCGTTTAAAGCTTGCGTTTAAATTCATATTTTTGCCGTCCAGCACGCCGTTAAAGTGCGTAAATTTCAGCGTCTTATTAAGATCGGATAGCACGATCGCAGAATTTTGCCCGCTGAAATTTATCGGCGAGCGCTCCTTTGTGCCGCTATTAAACTCGCTGGTTTGCACGCTCGTATTGATCGCGACGTCCACGTCTTTTAGCGAGACGAAGTTGCCGCCTTTGTTGATTTTGAGAGAAATTTTACCGCTTCCGCTAGAGCCGTCCAGATCGCCTCCGCGCACTCTAAGCGCGAAAGAGTCGTTTTTATAATGGCTTCCGTCCTTGTTCAGCAGACCGAAATCAAAGATAAGATTGTTGCTGCTGATATCCAAATTTGTAAAATCGCTAGTTAAAATTTTAAGATCTCCGCCGCTAATGCCCGCGTTTTTAAGCGTCTTAGAAAAGGGCAAAATTCCGCTAATATCGGGCGAGCTAATCTCGATCCGCTCGCCGAAGCTCATCTTCGCGCCCAAAAATTGCGAGCTCAGCACCGGCGTCTTGCCGCTAAAATCAAGGCTCATATTATCTCGCACGTCACCAAATTTTAAAATTTCTTTGCCGTTCGGGGAGAGATTGAAGCTATGAATAACGCCGTTAAATTTAGCCTTGCGCGTGGCGATATCGATACTGCCGCTTGCGGTGGCGTTAAAAATTTCATTTTGTAGATTCGCGTCTTTGATTTCGATTTTTTTCTCAGTGATGTGCACCTGCGCGGCTTTGGAGTGAAATTTTGCTTTAGAGATCATCAGATCGGCGTCTTTTAGCGTCACGTTCGCATCCACCTTGGCGCTTTCCTTTTCTACGTCCACATTTATCAACACGCGTGCATCGATCCCGCCGCCTAGCGAATATACGGGCTCATTTATGCCGTAGCTTTGCAAAATATCTACAAGGTCCTTGCCCAAGCTCTCTTTAGTCCGCAGATCCAGATATACGATCGGCCTCTCTTCAAATAGCCCGCCGATACGCACGCCGCTTCCCTCAAGGCTTTTGCCTTTAAATTTAGGCTCGTTCAGCGTGAAGCTTAGAAAATCGTTTTTGAGCGTGATGTTGGCATCTTTCACCGTTACGGCTTCGATTTGCGGTTGAAATTTTATCGTAAGATCCTGCGCGTAAGCCGTGGCGCTGACATTTTCGGCGATCGGGCGCGGATCTTTCAGATCAATTTTGGCGTGCAGATTCTCGATATAGTAGTTTTGCGCGACCGCCTTGCCGTAGATCCACTCGTTCGCAAGGGGATTTAGCCCAGTAAGCGCGCCCAGCTCATTCATAAAATTTTTCAGGCTCAAGGCCGAGGCGCGGTTTATCTCGATATTTAGCTCTGAGCCGATATTGTGCACGTCAAGCTCGCCCGCGATCTCGTGCGAAGCGAAGGTGCCATTAAAATCATATGTATCGGCTTTGAAATTTGCCCGTGCCGTGCCGTGCAGAGTGAGATTAAAATCATTTAGTTCAAGCTCGATCGGATCAAAGCTAAGTCCGTTTGCGCCCGGCGTGATCTTTGAGCTTAGCCTAAAAAACCGTGTATCTGCGTAAAAAACGTCGCTTTTGTATTTTAGCTTTAGGCTTTCGCCTTTTATTTTCATATTGTCTACGTCGATCTCTTCAAAAAAGGAGTTGATGAGTGAGATTTTTTTGCTAAATTCTAAAATTTTCTCGCTTTGCGTGCGCAGATCAGTGGAATTTTGCTCTAAATTTTGTGTATTATTTTGCGTAATTTCAAGATTTTTTATACGCAGCACGAGACCTTTATTTAGCTTGAGATAAAAACCCTCAAGCTTTGCAAAGCCCACATCCAGCTGCGAAATCGCAATACCGTGTTTTAGACCTACCGCGCAGACTATAAAAAGTATAGTAAGAGTAAGAAAAAATCTAGCTAAAAATTTATACATCATCGTCCCATTAAAAAGCTACGCCCAAAATCAAATCGGGCGTGCCGAAAAACTGCGCTTATAATATGAAATTTATTCAAAATTTTGGCTTATTTGCCTATAATTTCAGCTAAATTTTGAAAGGAACGCATGAAATTCTTTATAAAGCTCATCAAAGCGGCGTGCGTTTGTATCGAGCTTGCGGCCATCGTGCTTTTAGCCGTGGGTTTTGATCTACACGAGCGCGTCGGCAACGCAAAAACCGTGCAGATAGGCCAGGGCAGCTCAACGAAAATTTTATCGCAACTCTCAAAGAGCTATCCAAAATTTAGCAAATTTGACGCGAGGCTGCTTTCTTTTTACGGCGGCGCAAAAACCGGCGAGCTGGAGCTTGGCGGCGAAAATTTGCCCAAATATCAGTTTTTATATGAGCTAAGCGTCGCAAAGCCCGTGATGAACGAGATTAAGCTGATCCCGGGAGAGACGACGATCGTGTTTTTAAAACAGCTGGCGAAAGATCGCGGGCTAAGCTTTAGCGAGCTTGAGCGCGAATACAACGCCACGGCGCCGTTTTACGAGGGCTTTTTGGTGCCTGAAACCTACAAAATTAGCAAAAACGAAAGCGAAAAAAATATCATCGACCACCTCATCTCAAGCGCGCAAAAATTCCACGAAGGATTGTCGCGCGAGCTTAGCGGCGATTATAACGCCACGGCGTGGAAGCAGGTGCTGATCAAGGCCTCGGTCATTCAAAAAGAGGCCGCAAACGCAGATGAGATGCCACTCGTAGCCTCTGTCATCGATAACCGCTTGGCCAAAAATATGCGCCTTCAGATGGACGGCACGCTAAATTACGGCGAGTTTTCGCACGTCAAGATCACTCCGCAGCGCATCCGCACCGACACCAGCCACTACAACACCTACCTCAACGACGGACTTCCCAAAGAGCCCGTGTGCGTGGTCTCTCGCGATGCGATACGCGCCGTTTTCGCGCCCGCAAAGAGCGAGTATCTGTATTTTATGCGAAATAAAAAGACCGGGCTTCACGATTTTGCGCGCACGCAAGCCGAGCACGAGCGCAACGTAAAGGCGCAGAGGTAAAATTTAAGGTCGTTTCGGCATTAAATTTTAAAAATGAAATTTCGTCTTTAAATTTTAAAATTTAACCTCCGCAGTTATAAAAATGCGGGCTGATATTTAGGAGATAACAATGAAAATAGCGATATTCGGCGCGGGAAACATCGGTGCGGCGGTAGCAAACGATCTTATCGTAAGCGATTCTTTAAGCGAAAAGCTAGATAGCATCGTGCTTGTGGATGCTGTAGAGCGGATCGCGCGCGGCAAGGCACTCGATCTTGCCCATACCGCGGCGGTTTATGAGCGCAATCTGCGCATAAGCGGCAGCACGGAGCCCGACGACATAGCGGATGCAGGCATCGTCGTGATCACGGCGGGGCACGCAAGAAAGGCGGGGCAGAGCAGGGAGGAGCTGTTTGGCGTAAACGCTGCCATCGTCGCTCAATGCGCGCGAGATGCCGCAAAATATGCGCCTAACTCCATTATCGTCGTCGTTACCAATCCGCTTGATCTGATGGTCTATGCGGCGCTGCAGGCCAGCGGGTTTGCAAAAGAGCGCGTCATCGGCATGGCGGGCGAGCTAGACGGCGCGCGGCTTAAATTTGAACTCGAGCGAGCGAGCGGCAAGGAAATTTCATCGATGAGAAGCGCGATCGTGGGCCCGCATAGCGAAGAGATGATCGCGCTTAAAAATGAGCTAGGATTTGAAATTTCGGATGAAATTTTCGAGCGTGCGGTGCAAAATACCAAACGCGCCGGCGCGCAGATCGGCGAGCTGCTGGGCACGTCGGCGTATTTGGCGCCCGCTGCGGGCATCGTAAAGATCATAAAATACATTCTTTTTGATACCTGCGGCACGCTCGCCTGCTGCGTCGCGGATAGATCGGGAGTGCCTTTGGGGCGCTTCGTAAGCGTCGGCAAAATGGGCGCGATAGAGAGAAATTTCGCCTACTCGGGCGAGTTTTATGAGCAGCTCGAACGGATGCGTGAGCGGATAGCGGAGCTAAAGTTTTAGTGGAAATAGAGCGAATTCAGCGCGATGCGGAATTTACAGATCTAAAATTTTAAAGCGCAGAATTCTTGCGATAGAATTTGCAGCATCAAATTTCACTTTGGTAAGAAATTTAAGCTCGCGGAATTTTGCAGCGTAAAATTTCATTCGCTGCGGAATTTTAAAATTTGCGCAATTTTGCCCGCTGCGAAATTTCGTAAATTAAAATTTTACTTTGGCTCAGAATTTTGTGTGACGTAAAATTTTTAAACGCCACAAAATTTTAAAATTTAAACTCTGCAAAATTTAAAAACGAGAGGACTTTAATGCGATCAAAGCAGGCTTGCGCCGCAAAATTTCAAATTTTAAATCGCGAGGCGGGATTTAGTGCAGATTTTGATAAATTAAGGAGAAAATATGAGCGACAATGAGAGCCAGCGCGCCGTCTGGACAGATGAGAGCCGCTGTAAGGCGTGCAACATCTGCGTAAGCGTCTGTCCTAGCGGCGCGATCGCGATGAGACAGGACGAGGGCGCCGTGCAAGGCATGATGATCGACGTGGTGGATGAGGGTGCCTGTATCGGCTGTAGGGAGTGCGAGTTGCACTGCCCTGATTTTGCGATTTTCGTTGCGCCCAAAGGCTTTAAATTCGCTCGTCTAAGCTCGCAGGCTAGAGAGATGGCTGAAAAAATCAAAAACAATAATTTTATGAAACCCAAGGACGCATAATGAGAGAGGTAATTTCCACAGGCAACGCCTTAATTGCGCGTGCGGCGATTGATTGCGGCTGTAATTTTTTCGGCGGCTATCCGATCACGCCGAGCAGCGAGATCGCGCACGAGATGAGTCGCTTGCTACCTAAGGTCGGAGGTAAATTTATCCAGATGGAGGATGAAATTTCGGGCATTTCTGTAGCTTTAGGCGCGTCGATGAGCGGTGCAAAGGCGATGACGGCAAGCTCTGGCCCTGGAATTTCGCTAAAATCAGAGCAGATTGGACTTGGCTTCATCGCTGAAATTCCGCTTTTAATCGTAAATGTTATGCGCGGAGGTCCTAGCACCGGGCTTCCTACGCGAGTGGCGCAGAGCGATATTTTGCAAGCTCGCAACCCCACTCACGGCGATTTTCAAAGCATCGCGCTGTGCCCGGGCTCACTAAAGGAGGCTTATACGCAAACCGTGCGCGCCTTCAATTTAGCCGAGCGGTTTATGACGCCAGTATTTTTGCTACTTGATGAGACGCTTGGGCATATGCAGGCTAAGGCGATGCTGCCTGAAATTTCGGATCTAAAAATCGAGCGTAGGGCGGAATTTAAAGGTAGTCCGAAAGATTATGAGCCCTACGACGCTGCACCCGATAAGCCTGCGGTGCTAAATCCATTTTTTAGGGGATATCACTATCACATAACGGGGCTGCATCACGGCGCGAAGGGCTTTCCGACCGAAAACGAGCAGATCGTGGATCACTCTATAAAAAGGCTTTTTAATAAAATTTCGGCGCATGAAGATGAGATCGTGCAATACGAGGAATTTATGCTAGATGACGCTGATGCTTGCATCATCGCCTATGGCAGCGTTAGCTTAGCAGCAAAAGACGCGATTTTAAAGCTACGAGGGCAAGGCGTGCGTGTGGGGCTTTTCCGCCCGATCACGCTGTGGCCAAGCCCAGCGCGCAAGCTAAGGGAGCTAGGGGAGAGATTTAATAAAATTTTGATCGCCGAGCTAAATTTAGGGCAGTATCTGCTAGAGGTGCAGCGTGCTTGCTTGAGGGATGATTTTAAGACGCTTCTTAAGGCAAACGGCAGACCGATCAGCCCTAGCGAGATTATCGAGAAAGTAAAGGAGCTTTAAATGGCGTTTGATTACGATAAATATCTAAGAACGGACAAGATGCCTACGCTTTGGTGCTGGGGCTGCGGCGACGGAGTGATCTTAAAAGCGATCATCCGCGCGATTGACCGCATAGGCTGGAGTATGGACGATGTGTGCGTGGTAAGCGGTATCGGCTGTAGTGGCAGGATGTCGAGTTACATAGACTGCAATACCGTCCATACGACGCACGGACGCGCGATAGCTTATGCTACGGGTATCAAGCTTGCAAATCCAGGCAAACACGTAATAGTAGTCACTGGCGATGGCGATGGGCTTGCGATAGGGGGCAATCACACGATCCATGGATGCCGCCGCAATATCGATCTAAATCATATCTTAGTAAACAATTTCATCTACGGGCTTACGAACTCGCAGACGAGTCCTACGACACCGCGCGGGTTTTGGACGGTTACGGCACAATACGGCAATGTCGATCCCAGCTTTGATGCGGCGAAACTTGCAATCGCTGCCGGAGCAACTTTTGTCGGACGCGAGAGTGTGACAAATCCCGAAAAAATCGAGCGACTTTTGGCTAAGGGCTTTGAGCACGATGGTTATAGTTTTTTTGATATTTTTAGCAACTGCCACGTAAATTTGGGTCGTAAAAATAAAATGAGCGAGGCGGTGCAAATGCTAAAGTGGCTTGATTCGCGTACGATTTCCAAAGCAAAATTTGACGCTCTTAGCGAGGATGAGCGAGTGGGGTTATTTCCGCTTGGGGTTTTACATGAAGATAATGAGCATACCGAATACACAAAGGCGTATCAAAAGGTGATAGACGCGGCACAAAGCGGCGAAGCGATAAATTTTGAAGGACTAAGATGAATCAATTAAGATTTGTGGGAGTGGGCGGTCAAGGCGTAATCTTAGCAGGTGAAATTCTAGCTGCGGCAAAGATCGCACACGGCGGCTATGGAATCAAGGCATCTACGTATACCTCTCAGGTACGTGGCGGACCTACGAAAGTGGATATTATCTTAAGCGATGAAGAAATTCTATATCCTTACGCGAGTGAGGGCGAGATCGATTTCATGCTTGCAACGGCGCAGAGTAGCTACGATGCTTTCAAAAATGGCGTGAAAAAAGACGGCGTGATCGTAATCGAGCCGAATTTAGTAGCACCGAGCGATGAGGATAGGGCAAGCTTTAAAATTTATGAAATTCCAATCATCACCATCGCAAAATACGAAGTTGGAAATGTCATCACCCAAAGTGTCGTGGCCCTAGCGATCGCAGTAGAGCTTAGCCGCTGTATGGACTCAGGGCTAGTAAAAGAGCAAATGCTCCGCTCTGTGCCTGAAAAAACCCGTGCGCTAAATGAAAAGGCGTATGATTTGGGGATGAAATACGCGAGAGAGGTTTTGGAGACGGAGTAAAATTTTATGGCAGCGAAACGATAGAAGCGGGCGGTAATATTCTTAGCGGCTTTATTCTTGCTTTTTTTTTGCGAAGTGCATCAGCTATAAGGATAAATTTATTGCGTTGTTAAAATTTTTATTTTGGTACAAGTATACTCATCGCTTTTCTTAAAGGATTACACTCGCTGTCGTTTAAGCAAATTTCTAATTGCTCCTTTATTTTGCAGGAAAAATCCTTCTTGTCGCTGTTGTTTCCGTAACAAACCTTGTCAAAGTAACCGATAGCCCTATGTATATTTCCGCCGTAAAATATTTCATTCCCTGCTAGCAAAAAGCAATAATACATCATGTCTGCCTCGCAAGCTTTCTTTAATGCTGAAACGGAATCTTTATATCTACCCATTGTAACCAAAAGCACCGCACCGAGCGATCCGCAGCTTTCGTAATCTCCGCTATCGCACTTTTTGGATAAAATTTCGACCAGTTTCGTGCATGCGCTATATTTTCCATCGCCGCTATCACACTCTAAATTTAGCTCTTTTTCCTCCCAAGTTTTGAAAAAGCTCGAATCCATGGGTCTTGCCATACTAGAGCATATTGAAAATATTAAAGCTAGAATTATAAATTTAATTTTCTGCATTTTCTCTCCTATTTAAAATTTGATATATAAAGCGGCTTTTTAAACAACATCATCTTACGCTTTTTAACAAAATTCTTGCTTTTTTTATAGGATTGCACTCGCTATCGTTTAGGCACTTTTCCAATTCCTCTTTTATCTTGCACGCTTCGTTTTTAAACAGGCTATTTGCTGCTTCACATGTCTTACCAAGATATTTAATTACCAAATTTACATCTCCGCCATAGTGTATTTCGGTCGCACTTAGCATATAGCAGTAGGTTACTACGCCGGCCTCACAAGCTTTTTTATAAGCGGAGGCGGAGTCTTCATATCTATTGGAGTCGAAAAGCGCTATACCGAGCGATCCGCAGCTTTCATAATCTCCGCCGTCGCACTTTTTGGATAAAATTTCGACTAGTTTCGTGCATGCGCTATATTTTCCGTTGCCGCTATTGCAAGAGATCGCTAAATCTTTTTCCTCTTGGGTTTGTAAATGATCTACGCTTACCTTTGCCGCAGCGGGGATCGCTGCAAATGCTATTATAAACGCAAGTGCTGAAATTTTAAGATATAATTTTTTCATCGCCACTCCCTGTTTTTAAGCGGCGATTATATATTAAAGTATTTTAGCGGGCTCTTAAAATTTCGCAGAGTTAAAATTTCGATCGCCTGCAAATTTTAGCGACACTATTTTCAAAAGCCGCGCCGCTTTAAAATTTAAAACATCGCTTTAAATTTTTTAGTGCCACGATTAAATTTCAAATGTCGCTTGACGGCTGAGTAAAATTCGCGACGCACGGAGATGAAATTTTAAAATTTCACCGCAAGCTTTGGGCGGCTTTAAATTTTAACATACCGAGTTCTGTTAGCATCCCGAGTTTGGCTGCACCCGCGTTTCGCTACCCGTGTGGATCAGCAGAGCTTTACCGCGCTTAAATCTACACGGCGGGTCGGCTTGCACGGATGAGTACTCCTTGCCGTTTAGTTTGTAGATGATGTTGGAGCCTTGCACCGTCTTTTGGGAGTTTTGGATCGCATCTCCGGCGACCGCGCCCACTGCTGCGCCGCCTATGAGCCCCACGGTTTCGGCTAGACGCCTACTGCTGCTATGTTTGCCGAGCTTATGCCCGATGACTGCACCCGTAGTGCCGCCCGCGACGCCGCCTAAAATTTTACCCGTATTACCCTCGGAGCGCTCTACGTTGATTTTGGCGGGCAGGACATCCACGATCTCGATCCGATCGCTCTGTCTCATGCGGTTCGTCTCGCTCGCGTCATAAACATCTCCGCCGTATCGATCCTGTGGAGTCGCGCAGCCGCAAAGCGCGATCGCGGCGATCAAACATAATGTAAAATTTCGCATATCCTCTCCTTGTAATGAGCTTGGCGACATTATACTGCGGGTTTTTATACGAGCGGTTAAGCGGCGGCGTTAAAATTTACCGGCTCGCTGCCGCTTAAAATTAGCTGGATACGAGGCATTGTGCCGTATCTGGGCGCCTTATAAAATTTTTATTTCACTCAAAATTTATCTTATTTTGTTAGAATCATTCTTATTTTTAAGGAGAGAAAATGAAAAAACTATTAGTTTACGCCACCAAAGGTGGCGATACGAAGGTCGTGAGCGAATACATCGCTTCAAAGCTCGGCTTTGAGATCAAGGAGGCCAAAGAGTTAAATGAGGAGGATTTGGCGGGCGCTAGCGCGTTTATTTTTGCGGCTTCGACGCACGGCGACGGACAGATCCAGGCTAAATTTGACGACAAATTGGAGCTTTTGAATAAAACTGATTTTGACGGAAGGAAGGTCGCGCTCATAGGCGTTGGCAACGTCGAGCGCCACGGCAACGATTTTTGCAGCGGCATGAGTGCGTTTTTGCCAGTGCTTAAAAAGGCCGATCTCATCGGCGCTTGGGGCGCAGAGGGCTATAAATTTAAACATTCGCGCGCCTTCATAAACGGCAAATTTGTAGGTCTTACGATCGATTTTAAGGGCGACGAGCACTGGCAGGCGAGGACCGATAAATGGATCGCTGCGGTTAAAGGCGAGTTTTAAATATTTCAATTTTTGTGCGACCGAGCGAGCTTTGGGCTCATCGAGCCTAAAGCTCGTTAAATTTCCCCATTAAATTTCACGCTTTGCTTGAAAGCGGCGCCCTCTTAAATTTTACTCGTTGCGCTGTTAGAATTTCCACCGCATCCAAGCTTCACCAGCTCATGCTGCTAAAATTTTATCGCTAGCGGAGGCTGTAAATTCCAACTTGCCGCGTAGATTACTATAAACATCGCAAAAATTTAATTTGCGATGTTTTGTTTATGCACTATAATTTCCGCCCACAGCGCCAGTGTAGCACCTGCGCATTAAAATTCTAATCTCATATTAAAATTTTACTTACGCGTCAAAATTACGCTCGCGGCACCTATGTATCGCCCGCACGTTAAAATTTCACGCTCTGCTTCCGAGCGGGGCCCCCTCGTCAAAATTTTAAAATTTTTAATTCAAAAAGTCGCTGTGTTTTGCAAGCCGTACCGCTTGAAATCGCGCGGATAAGATGAAATTTTATCCTCTCAAGCTCAAAATCTAGCCCGCTCGCGGCGGTCAATTCAATACGGCAAATTAATGCAATCGATTTATAAAATCACTGCCCGAGCCTCAAATATCAGCGCCGCATTAGAAAAGTTATTTTATAATAACCGCATATCAAAATTTAAGGCGATCTATGAAAAGGCTTCTATTTTTCGTCGTTTTTGCGCTGGCCACTCTCGCCGCGGCGATCTACTTCAATCTCGATAGGCGCGAAGAGGTCGCGCACAAGGCCTACGGCATCATCGATATCAGGCAGAGTTCGCTTAGCTTCGAGCGTAGCGGCCGCATAAGCGCGCTTTATCGCGACGAGGGCGATTCCGTGCAGGCTGGCGATGTTTTGGCGGCTCTGGATACGGCGGATCTGAGTTTTCAAAGACAGGTTCAGATCGCAAGGTGCGACGGGCTTAAATTTAGCTTGCAAAAGCTGCAAAGCGGCTTTCGTAGCGAGGAGATCGAGATGGCGGCGGCGAACGTAAGCGCGCTGCAAAACGCCCTACAGCTCGCTACTTTGACGAACGAGCGCCTAAAGAGCCTAGGCAAAACAAACTCCGCGTCCAAGCAGCAGATCGACGAGGCGTTTTATTCGATGAAGCGCACGCAAGCCCAGCTACAAAGCGCGCAGGCTAATCTGCGTCAGCTTCAAAGCGGCTACCGCGGCGAGGATGTCGGCGCTGCGCGCGCAAATTTGGCAAGCTGCGAGGAAAATTTAAAATATCTGAACTACCAAATCGAGACGCAAAGCGTGCTAAAAGCGCCATTTAGCGGGCAGATCAGAGCGCGCCTTAAGGAGCTCGGCGACATTAGCATGCCAAGCGTGGGCGTTTTTGAGCTCAGCGAAGTAAAAAACAAGCGCGCGAAATTTTATCTGAGCGAAAATCAGCTCCGCTTCCTGCGTGCCGGACAGAGCGTGCGGATCATCGCGGCGGACGGCTCTAGCGCGAGCGCAAAGGTCGCCTACGTGAGCCAAACCGCGATGTACACGCCCCGCACGGTGCAGACCGAGGAGCTACGCGCCGATCTCGTGTGGGAGGCGCGCGCCGATTTCAGCGACGATGACGGTAGCTTTCGCTTAGGGCAGCCGATCAGCGTGGAATTTTAATGCGAGAGCGTCGCGAGTGAATTTAATGCACGAGTGAAATTTAGCGCGCGGGCGGCACTTTGGAGACTGCGGGCAAAATTTGGATAGCAAAGCTCGCCGTTTATAAATTTACGCAATGTCGCGCAAATCGTGCGTACGGCGTGGGCCTGATGAAATTTTAAAAGCGCGCTTCGAGGTGAAATTTTAACGCCGCCTGTTCGGCAGAGAGTAGGGCGATGAAATTGCACCGCCCCTAAAATACATCGTCTCGGCGGCGATAAAATGCTGCGCGCTTAGAACGAAGCCGTACAAAGGCGGCGTAAATTTTATCGCGCGAGTTTTGCGCGAGCAGGCGGGGGCTTTGGATAAAAGATCGGAATTTTACAGCGCAGCGAATAAAATTTTGGCGAAATTTTGGCGCAAAGCAACGCGAGTTAAATTTAAAATTTGCGGCTCGGAAACGAGTACAAGCAGGGCGGTAGAGCGGCAGCGGGCTTTGTTTCTAGCGGGCGTTTTGCGATAAACGAGCGGCAATTGAGTGCCGACTGCGGATAGCGGTAAAATTTCGCTACAAAACAAGCGACGCGATTAATGTCGATTGCGAGCGGCGTAAAATTTTGCCCAAAGGACGTGGTAGCCGAAGTCGGTACTATGCTAAGGAAAGCCGAGACTAGGTAAAATTTCGCCAAAAGAGATGGCGGCGGTAAATTTTACCCCGAAAGGCAGGCGAAAGTGAAATTTTGCCCAAAAGGTGCGGCGGCGGTAAAATTTCGCCGAAAGAAGCGCAGCGCAGATAGAGCTCGGCACTTATGGGTCGCCAGGTACCTGAAAACTCGCTTTCATCTGTGTTTTGAAGCGAGTTTATCGCGGATACTCACGGGCTGCTTCATGTTTTGGAGACCGCCCCGCCCATGCGCGTTGTGTGCGCATCGTTGGCGGCGCGGCTAGCCGATGCGATATGTACGCGCTCAAGACGGATCGGGCGGCGCGCGGAATATTCGGCGCGAGCCGTAAGCAACGCCGATCGTGCGGGCACTCGAATTCGAGCGGGCGATTGCAGGGCGCCCCGGCGCGATAGGGCTTGGTTTCGCGCGCTTGCGGTAAGTTGCGTCGAATTTATGCGAGGTTTGGGCGAAATTGTTCGACGCGCGTTGCTAAATTTAAAGCGCGCGGCGGTTGTAAAACCAATATGCCGCGACTATCACAAAACTAAGACGCCGTAGCGGCTGCGAAACTAAGACGTCTTTGCGGCTGCAGAAGCAAGGCATCGCGACAAAGAGCGCCTTTTCGGCGTGCACAGGCCTCGTTCGTCGCGCCAAGCGACGGGGCGAGTAAATAAAATTTGGAGCTAGGCTTGGATCTACTAAATATCGTAAATTTAAAGAAATTTTATCTGCGAGAGGATCGCAGCAAAAACGTCGTTTTTGAAAATTTTGATCTGCGAATTGGCGACGCGCCGCGGCTCATCAGCCTCACGGGCCCCGACGGCGCGGGCAAATCCACGCTTTTAAAGCTCATCTGCGGCATCATCGCGCCCGATTGCGGCGAGATAAAATTTGCTGGCTTCACCCCTAGCGGCGAAAATAAAGAATTCGTCCGCGCAAATGGCTATATGTCGCAGAGCTTGGGGCTTTACGAGGAGCTTAGCGTCTGGCAAAATTTAAACATTTTCGCGGGCCTAAAGGGGCTCGATCTAAAAGACGGC
This sequence comes from uncultured Campylobacter sp., assembly GCF_937921625.1. Classification (GTDB taxonomy): domain Bacteria; phylum Campylobacterota; class Campylobacteria; order Campylobacterales; family Campylobacteraceae; genus Campylobacter_B. Next base: position 18,433 of record NZ_CAKZTI010000067.1, read on the forward strand.
GAGGAGTATCTGCGCGGGCTTTTGCGCCGCGTGGGGCTTTTGAAATTTAAAGATTACGCCGTGGATTCGCTCTCTGGTGGGATGAAACAAAAGCTCGGCGTCGCCTGCGCGATTGCGGCAAAACCGCGGCTTTTGGTGCTCGATGAGCCCACCGTCGGCGTTGATCCGCTCTCGCGCAGCGAGCTGTGGGCGATCGTGCGCGAGTATCTGGATCAAAGCGGCGCGAAATGCATATTTTCGACGGCGTATTTTGACGAGGCGGCGGATGCCGATCTGACGCTGATTTTGCTCGGCGGCAAGATCATAGCGCAGGAGCGCGCCGCAAAGATCACCGCGGCGCTGCGAGATCGCACCTTTCGCATTGGCGGCGAGGATTATCAGAGCCTGGCGCGCCGCTTGATGTTTAAGACGCAGAGGTTTTTAAAAAACTCCCCGCTCATCGACATCTGCCCCAGAGACGGCAGCGTCGATCTGCTAAGCGAAGAGCCGATAAGCCTGCGCGATCTGCAGGAGTTTTTAAACGCGAGTCTAAGCGGTAGCGACGAAGACAGAGGCGGCGAAAGCACGGAGCGCGAAAACGGGGGCGACGAAAATTTTAAAATTTCAAATGAAAACGAGGGCGCTAAATTTAACGAAAACGAAAGCGCTAAATTTAAACTGAGCCCGCGCGAGGCGAGCCTAGAGGATGCGTATATTTTTTTAAATAAAGCAGAGATCGGCGCGGCAAACTTCGGCTACGAAAAAAGGAGCTTCGATGCGGCTCAAACCGTCATCAAAGTGCGCGATGTGAGTAAAAAATTCGGCTCATTCACCGCCGTGGAAAATACGAGTTTCGAGGTCAAAAAGGGCGAGATTTTCGGCCTTCTAGGTCCAAACGGCGCGGGCAAGACGACGACCTTTCGTATGATCTGCGCGCTTTTGGGTATGAGCGGGGGCGAGATCTCGGTCATGGGCGAGGATCTGCGTCATGCCAAATCATCGATCAGATCGCGCATCGGCTATGTCTCGCAGAAATTCTCGCTTTATAAAAAGCTAAGCTGCTATCAAAATTTAGAGTATTTCGGCCGTAGCTACGGCATCGGCGGCATGGCGCTGAAGCGGCGCATAGAGGAGCTTTTGAGCGAGTTTGGCTTGCAGCGGCTGCGAAACGAGACGTGGCAGAACCTACCCTTTGGCGCGGGGCGCAACCTTTCGATGGCGTGCGCGCTCATCCACCGCCCCGAGATTTTGTTTCTCGACGAGGCCACCAGCGGCGCCGATCCGCTTTCGCGCAGGCTCTTTTGGAACCGCATAAATGCGCTGGCGCGCACCGGCGTGAGCGTGGTCGTGACGACGCATTTTATGGAGGAGGCGGAGTATTGCGATCGGTTTTTGATCCAAGATCGCGGCAAAATCCTGGCGCTAGGCAGTCCCGACGAGGTCTGCGTGCAGCGCGGGCGGCGGCTTAGCGTGCAGCAGGCCTTCATAAACGAGGTGCAAAAATTTAGAAGCGAGGTGGGCGATGAGGGCTTTTGATCTAAATTTTGCGCGAGCGACTAGGATTTTTGATCCGAATTTTATGCGGGGCGGACGAAAACCAGCGCGCCCGCGCGGTAAAATTTTTAGCGGCGAAAAGCTCTTGCGGAGCGATGAAATTTTAAACGGCGGCAGGATTTTGAGCGACTGGGCTTTGAATGTCGGTGAAATTCTAAGCGGCGGAATTTTAAACGACGGCAAATTTTGGATCGATAATAAAATTTTGAAAGGCGGCGAAATTTTGAATGAGGCATCGCGCGGCAGGACACGGCGCGGATTTTGTAGATGGATACTGCGCGAGCTCTACGCAGAAGCGAGCCCGCTTCATCTGCGCCGCAAATTTCAAAGCGTGAGCGGCTCGCAAACGGATTATAAATTTCAAAGCGCGAGCAGCTCGCAAACAGATCGTAAATTTAAAATGGCGGTCAGTCTGCGAATAGCTTGTAAATTTAAAACCCCGATGCAAAAATTTTATCGCGGATATTGCGCCGCCGTAGAGCCTCTGCGTCAAAAATTCCGCAGCGAGACAATGCCGCGGTGCATAAAATTTCAAAGCCCGCCGTATGTACTCGCACGGCTAAAATTTCAGGGTGCGATGAGCGAGATGAGCGCAGGCAGTCCGTCTGTGCCGTTAAAATTTCAAATCTCGATTGCCGCATCTTTGCAATTAAAATTTTGGGGCGTGCCAAATGCGACCCCGCGGCTAAAATTTCAAAGCGCGGTAGTCGCCGAATTTGCGCGATCAAAATTTAAGGGCTCGTCGCGCGCAGCGCAGCGCCGCAAAATCCGAGCACAGGGGCAGGGTGGATGAATTTTACCTTTTTAAAAATCCTAGTAAAAAAGGAGTTTGCGCAGATCGCAAAGGATCGATCGGCGCTCGTGATCGCGTTTTTGATGCCGCTAATTTTGGTCGTGATCTACGGATACGCGATGCGGATGGACATAAAGCCCGTCAAGGTGGGCTTCGTAAGCGATCTGGGCTCCAAAATCGAGCGGGATCTGCTCGGCGGATTTTTGGGCTCAAAATACCTACAAACCCGCGTCTACACGGATCTAGAGAGCGCGAGGAGAGATTTTAAGGCGCACGAGATCGAGAGTATTTTGTATTTTGATCCGCGCTTTGCGGCTAAATTTCAAAACTCGCTGAGCGGGCTCGGCGGCGCAGGTGCGGGCGTAAATTTAAACCTCTTTAGCGACGAAAGCTCCTCTGCGGGCGGTGCGGACAATCTCCAAAATGCGAGCAGCGCTGAAAATTTCCGTCCGTTTGAGGACGACAGCGCGGGCGCTAGCACGGAGAGCGGCATAAACACCTCCACGGGCGGCACCAACGTAAGCGGCGAGGGTTCATACGGCAACGGCGCAGAAGCGGGCGGCAGCGGAGTAAATTCAAGCGGCGCAACTGCAAATTCCAGTAGTGGCGCAAGCGATATGGGCGCAAATCAAGGCAGCGTAAATTTAATCGGCGGCGCAGACGATCTTCAAAATGCGAGCAGCGGCGCCAATGCAAACCCTTCCGCTAACGGCGCTCGCAGCGCGGGCGGCGCTGCAAATAACGGCGGCGTAAATAGCGCAGGCGGCTCGAATAAAGACGGCGCCGAAATTTTCCTTATCCAAAACGCCACTCAGTCGCAGCTCGCGCTTCTTAGCTATGTTTACGTAGCAGGCGTAATCGAGCAGGTTTTGGCGCAAGATTACGGCTTTTTAAACGCAAATTTAAACGCCGCCGCAAGGCCCGTCAGCGTGAATTATCGCAGCTGGTTCAATGAAGCCAACGAATCGACGTGGTATCTCGTATCTGCCGAGTACGTGGGGATTTTGGGGCTCATCTGCCTATTTATGGTCGCGGTCGTGATCTCGCGCGAATGGGACCGCGGCACGATCGCCTCGCTTTACAATTCCAACGCAAGCGCGCTTGAGATCGTTACTGCCAAGGTCGGCGCGTATTATTTCCTGGCGCTTTTGGGCGGCGCGATGACGCTCGTTTACGGGCAGGTGCTTTTGGGCATCCCGATCCGCGGCAGCGTGGCGATGCTGCTGGCGACGCTTTGCGTATTCGTGCTGGAGATGACCTGCCTAGGCATGCTGATCTCGGCGATTTGCAAAAATCAATTCCTAGCGCAGGAATACGCCATCGTCATCGGCTACCTACCCGTGACGCTGCTTAGCGGCATGATATTCGATCTGCGCGGACTGCCCGCGGCGGTCAATTTCATCGGGCACCTGCTGCCGCCCACATACGCGGTCGAGTCCTTTCGCATCTGCTTTCTCTCGGGCGGACAGAGCGCGACGCTATGGGTAAACCTCGCCATTCAGGCGCTCGGAGCGGTTCTGTTTTTCAGCTTGTGCGTGCTTAGCGTAAAAAGGGGCGCACGATGAAATTTTTAAAATTTCTAGGCGCGAGATGCTTTGGTTCGCGGGCGGCGGAACTTTTGAAATTTACGTCCAAGCTGCGCAATGAGTTTGGAATTTTAAAGTTTATGCGCGCTTCAGCGCCTTTTGCGGATACAGCGCAAAATTTTATACCGCAGCGTGGATTGAGAATTTCAAAGCTTATTTGCGAGCTGCCGTCTACTCTACGTCGTGTTTTGCCGAGCGCAGATGTAGCCGAAGCAGGGCACGTGACGCGGCTTACTTCGCAGCATGCGCACGACGCGATAGAAAAACGGCGTGCGGTTAAGTTTAATCATGCGGGCGGATATTTAAATTCTGCGTGGCGCTACATAGCGCGATTTTGTAGCGCAGCTGCACGGCACGGCTACGAAGTAGGGCGCACGGAAAAATTTAGCAAATTTAGCCTCACAAACGCGCTTTTAAATTCCATCTCCTTGCCGCCGCGTAAATTTAAACTCACGCTTTTAAAATTTACGCCCGAGGTGCCGCGCAATATATCTGAAATTTTAAATTTTATGCCTGAGCTGCGCAAATTTAAATCAGCGTCTGCGGTGCGTTTAAATTTCGCTTTCAATTCCGTGCCGCGAGCCCGCGCCGCTAAAGTTGAAAATGGTGTTAAATTTGAAGGTGCCGCTAAATTTAAAAGGGGTGTGCGATGAACGCTCTGCGAAAATCTCTACTTCGAATTCGCGCGCTGATAAAAAAGGAATTTTTGGCGATGTTTCGCGACAAGGGCACGCGCATGGTGCTGATCGTGCCGGTGCTGGTGCAGGCGATCATATTCGGCTACGGCGCGAATTTCACCCCCGAGCAGGTGCGCTACGCGATTTTGGACGACGCCCGCGATGCGACGTCCGCTGCGCTGGTACAGCAGATCGCCGCTACGCCGATGTTTAAAACAGATCTTGGCTGCAAAGACCTAACCTGCCTGCGCCGCGCCGTAAGCGAGGGAGAGGCGATCATCGCGATCTATTTTGGCAGCGATTTTGCGAGCACGCACGAGCTTTTGATCATCGCGGATTCGCGCAATACGACCTTGGCAAATACCGTCATCGGCTTCGTGCAGGCCATAGCGGGGGAATACAACTCGCAGCATTTTGTTAATTTAATCAGCATAAATCCGCGCTATGTTTTTAACGAAAACACGATCACGCGCTACACGATCATGACGGGGATGATTTTGGGGCTTTCGATGATTCAGGTGCTGATGCTATCGGCGTTTAGCGTCTCTCGAGAGCGCGAGGAGGGGAGCTTCGATATGATGCTGATGACGCCCGCGAACCCGCTTGAGATGCTGATCGGCAAAGCCGTGCCGCCCGTGCTGATCGCGATCGCGCAGGGGCTCGCGCTGTTTTTGATCTGCGTATTCTACTTCGAAATTCCATTCCGCGGGCGCTTTGCGGATCTTTTTGCGATCATTGCGATCTTTAGCGCCTGCAACGTAGGCATCGGCCTCGCGATCTCGACCGTCTGCAAAACCTCGCTACAATCGGTCGTGAGCTCGTTTTTGTTCCTGCTGCCGTGCATTATGATAAGCGGGCTGATAACGCCTGCGGACGCGATGCCGCGGTGGTTTTACTACATCGCGCACCTCGATCCGATGTATTATGCCAACAACTGCATGTGGCGGATCTATCTGGAGGGCGCGAGTCTCGGCGAGCTGTGGCATCTCATCGTGCCGCTGCTGCTGATAGGGCTTGGCACGTTGAGCTTTGCGGCGTCGCTTTTTAGAAATAAGCTGGATTAGGGATTTAGATCGGAATTTTAGTTTAGAATTTCAGCTGGAATTTTGGCTTGGATTTTGCTTCGTAGGAATTTTTGGATTGAACCTCTGCTTAAAATTTTAAATTGATCGCGGAATTTCGGCTTGGAATTTCGCCCTAAATTTTGCGCGTTCGTAGCGGATAAAATTAAATCAAAATTCCGCGTTTCCGCCCGATGCGCCGCGCGTCGCGATAAAATTCCGCACCTTAAATTTTAAAAATTTTGCGAAATTCCATCTTGCGAATAGAATTAGAATTTAAATCCGGGGTTGCCCGGGCGTCTTGCGGCAGTCGTATCATCTGCGCTCACTGCTGAAGCAGGCATATTTGCGGTATCTGCGCTCGCCTTGGAAGCGGGCTTTTTCGCATCGTCCGCATCCGATTTCTTAAAAGCGGCGAGTTTGCTGTAAATGCTCGGTTTTTCGCCGTCCGCGCCTAGCTTGGCGCCATCAAGCTCGCTAGAATTTTCCGCGCCGCATAACCTTGCGGGGTTGAATTTTATCCACGCTATGATTAGCAAAATCCCCGAAAACGCTGTTACCAGCGACGCTGCGATTAGATACGGCAGCGCGAGGATTACGCCTATTTTAGCTAGCGCGCCCGATACCGCTTCGCAGGGCCATGCCACAGACACCACTATGCCGTAGATTTTAAATAAATCCACGCCGCTAAGTGTGGCTAGACGGCAGTTTAATACGCCCCAGATTATCACCGCTGCGCACGTCGAAAGGACGTAGAGCAGGGTGTAGAGTAGATCAAGCATCGCGCCCTCCTTTAGCGCTACTACCATGGCGCAGTAGCACAAAATAGCGACGATTGGGATACTTTCTATCAGCCTATAGGTTTTAACGAAGCGCACGCCTAGTGCCTTTTCTAGGCAAACGAAGCAGTCGTAAAATATCGCTAGCGTCGCTAGTAGCGCTAAAACTCTAAAAATCGCGACCGCGTCCTCGTCTATGTCACTTACGCCCACCGTGCCGCTTATGCCGATGCCTAGCAAAATCACGGCACCTAAAACTCCGCGGAATTTCGCCTTGCGAAGCAGATCTTGCTTTGAAATTTCTTTCATTTTTATCCTTTGAATTTTCTAAATTTACGCGCTATTTTGCGGCTTTGCTGCTGCGGCGGCGCGCTTGACATTGCTATAACAGCGCGGCTTTGGACGTTGCGGTTTAGACTTGCAAAAGGCGTGGTCGCCGCAAAACGAAAGCGCTTCGGCTTAGGCGAGCTTTTCTATCTTGCTCCAGGCTAGTAGGTGCACGATGCCGGTTATTATGAGGGCAGCAAACGGCAAAAATTCCTTAAACGATGTGATGACTAAAGCCGCAACCGTATCGCCAGTTTGCGGTTTGGAGTTAGCCAAACCGAAGGGTCCCGCGCCACATAGCCAATTTAGCGCAAAAAAGAAGGCGCAGAGCCATACATAGATGCGAAAGGCACTCACGCCGCTTACTCGCGCCAAAGAGAAATTTATGCGAAGCCACGCTACAACTACGTAGATTGCGGCTGCGGGCACCGCTAAATTCCATATTGTCTCTCCTGTTGTCTCTCTAACCATCTCTTCTCTACAAGAAATTATCGGATGAAATAATGAAAACACCGAGATACAGATGAAAACAATTATGCAGTTGCGGTAAAGCGCCGCCGCTTTTATCCCGCTAAGAGCTGAAATTTTGCTGAGCGCTCTTAACCTATAAATCACCGAGAAGCAAATAAAAGCGATAAAAATTCCACCTATGATCACGATATTATATGGATACCCCGGTATGCCCTCAAAAACAAAGTCTATCGCCATCAAAACCACCGGTAACGCCGCCAAAAACAGATCGATGCCGGTGCTGATCATCCCATTTTTTCTTGCCTGAGATACGAGATCTTGCATAATAAGCCTTTTTAAAATTTATCTCGAAGTGTAAAACGCTAATCAAACCGGAAAGAGCGAAATTTCATCGTGGCGAGAGGTTCGCGAAATTTCAAACCTCCGCGCTTATCTTTTCTATCTTGCTCCAGGCTAGTAGGTGCACGATACCAGTTATTATGAGAGCGGCAAACGGCAGGAGCAGTTTAAGCATTACGACAGCAATAGCTAAAGCCGAGACCTGCTCGGTCCGTGGCTCGGAGGAAATAGCTATAGCAATAATCGCTGCATTGCATAATATGTTGAGTACAAAAAGCCCCACGCAGAGCCACACATAAGTCCGAAAGGTACTCACGCCGCTTATGCGCGCCAAAGAAAAATTTATGCGAAACCATGCGACGATTATGTAAATAACGCCCACGAAAAGCGCTAGTCCAAATATTGCCGCAAATGGATTATCACTCTGCCCGCCGTCTGCGTCAGGCTCTCTCGGATAAAGGTAATTGAGCACGAGCGCTAGCGCAAAAAAGCAGACACAGATTATTATGCAGTTGCGATAAAGCGTCGCTGCTTTTATGCCGCTAAGCGCTGAAATTTTTCGGAGTGCCTGCAATCTGAAAAATGCCGAAACACAAATAAAAGCAATCAAAATTCCGCTAGCGATATAATTTATCATCTCGTCGTCAAGGCGCCATGGCTCGCTGAAAGAGACATAGCCTACTACGATAAAAACCGCGGGTAATGCCGCCAAAAACAGATCGATGCCGGTACTGATCATCCCCTCTTTTCTTGCCTGAGATACAATGAATTGCATATATAAACCCTTTTTAAAAATTTGACCCGAAGTATATATAAACAAGCATAAAATATAAATTAAACCGACAAGATCGGAATTCTATCGCGACAAGATATTTGCGAAATTCTAAACTTTTACGCTTGTCTTTTCTATCTTGCTCCAGGCTAGCAGGTGCACGATGCCGGTTATTATGAGGACTATGGGTAATATCAAATGGTATAGTGCATTTAATGGAAAAAGGATGACGCAGAGCCACACATATGTCTCAAAGATCCTCACGCCGCTTACGCGCGCTAGAGCAAAATTTATGCGAAACCACGCTACGATCATGTAGATTGCGCCCGCAAATGCTATCAAAATGCACAATATCATTGCCAAATGCTTGTGTGAGATCGATAAAGGAATCGATAAAAAAATGCTTGTTATGGCAATGACACAGATGCAGACAATTACGCAGTTGCGGTAAAGTGCCGCCACCCTTATGCCGCTAAGCATTGAAATTTTGCGGAGCGCTCTTAGCCTGAAAAATACCGAAACACACAAAAGAGCAAAAATAATTCCGCCAGTGATATAGGTAGCCGTCTTGTTGGTGCTAAGCCCTAGCATGCCGCCAGTAGCAATATCTAGCGCAACTAAAGTCGCAGGCACCGCCGTTAAAAACAGATCAATACCGGTGCTGATCATCCCCTCTTTTCTTGCCTGAGATACGAGATCTTGCATAATAAGCCTTTTTAAAATTTATCTCGAAGTATACATAAATCGATGTAAAGCAGGAATTAAATAGCTAAATTTAAAATTTTTAAATTTCGTTGCGGCAAGCTTGCAAACTACGAAATTTCGGAATTCCAGGAATTCTACCAGAGCGAGAATAAAATTTCGCCGCGGGATTTAAAACGGAATTTTGATTATGGATTTGCGGGGTAGAATTCCACTGTGAAATTTCAAAATCTCAAGCGCGACATACTTTCATAGCACGCTTTGAAAGTCAGCAAACCGCAGGTAGAATTCCGCTATGAAGATTTCTACTCGGAATTCCGCGGTAAAATTTCACTATGGAATTTAGACTGGAATTCTATGGCAAAACCTCGATATAAAATTTTAATCGGAATTTCAAGACGGCATTTCAAGACAAAATTCTGCGATTTAAATTTCGCTCAAGATAAAATCTCGCGATTTAAAATTTCGCGCCGATTGATGAGCTGCTTTGTCGCGCCGCTCATGCTTACCTCACCTGCGCGCTGAAAATTTGCGTGATGCTGGGGATTTGCTCGCCTTCCATGTCAAATTCCGCCGTTTTGATCTGTACGCCGTAGAGCGAGCTAAGCGCGGCTTCG
>NZ_CAKZTI010000068.1 GCF_937921625.1 uncultured Campylobacter sp.
AAAATACGGGCGTTAAATTTGACGCTCGCGGCAAAATCAAGTGCAGCTTCGAGCCGGCCCGATCGTAGACGGCATCGGAAGCAATACGGCGCGTAAAGCCTTAAATTTCGGCGCGGAGCCGTTTACCGCCCGTATCCTCCCCTACCTTTTAAATTTTCGTCGTAATCCACCCCGTTCGTCATTCGCCTGCGCGAAGCGTCAAATTCATCGCGCAGCGGGCTTTTGCGCACGTTAAACTGCAGCGGCTCTATGCCTAAAATATCGGCGAGCACGTGAGCCAGATCGTCGCTCATAAAAGGCTCGTCCTTCGCCGCGCCTATGCGCCGCCAAAGCTCCGCATGATCGGCGATAAAGCTTTTTGAAGCGATGAAAAGCAGCGGAATTTCGTAGGTGAATCGGGTATTGATGTTGTGCCCGATGAGGCCGTTTTGCTCATAGATATTCTCTCCGTGATCGCTGAGATAGACGATGAGGCTGTCCTCATCCGATGAATTGCATTCACCACGTAGTCGTTATACAGCACGCTGTTATCGCAGCACGCGAGGGTGACCTTTTGCTTTTGCGTAAACGGTAAGGCGATATCGTCGCTTTTAAATTATCAAATTCCTCGGGATAGCGTTTTTTATAGTCCATATGATTTCCCATGAGATGCACGACGTAGAAATTTCGCTCGCGCTGCGATTTTTTCGCCTCTTTGATGATCGGCAGCAGCGCGCCGTCGTGCGCGACTCGCATGCTATCGAGCTGATCGCTTGTGGAAAGAAAGATGCTTTTTTTCGGCGCGATCGGCGGCACTTTTTGCGCTAAGGGCAAATTTGCCGAAGGCTTCTTGATTGCTGATCCACATCGTGCGAAAGCCGCTCAGCGCGAACATATCGATAATGCTAAGGCTCTCAAACCACGGCCTTTCGCGCTCGCTTTCGTAGTCGCTGAAATTAAGTATCCGCATCAGCGCGGGATTGGTCGCGCCGTAGCACGAAACAGTATCGCTAAATTTAATAAGCAGCCCCCGCCGCTGCAGATCGTTTAGCAAAGGCGTCGTATCTTTGCCGTATCCGTAAAGCGACATATGGCCGCGCTGCAGGCTCTCGTCGATAATCAGCACGACGTTTTTAATCTGCGTTGCGTTAAAATCAAGCGCGGAATTCGCCCGCTTCGCCTCGTCGTAGCCACGCTCGATGCTTTGCAGATCGGCAAGGAAATTTGCATCGCCGAGATAATCTTTTACGACGAACGCGAACTCAAGCGGAGCGTATGTGCCGAGCGTCGCGCGATAACGCTCGCCACCGCTTGCGATTTTGGTCGCCGTAAAAATGCAAAAAATGACCACACAAATCGGATAGATCACGCTAAATGCGGCTCGCAGCCTCGCGCTGCACGAGCTTTTTTTAAACTTCAGCGCGACAAACGTCGCGGTCGCGAATGCGAGCAAAGAGCAGATCACGCCCGCGCTGAGAAATTGCGCGGCGAATTCCTTACTTTCGTTCGCGTCGGTGTGGATTATCGCATCGAGCGCGACGACGTTAAAAGCGGAGTCGAAAAAAAACGACCAAAAAGAGCGAGATAGCCGCACAAAGCGTATTGATCGCTAGCACAAACAGAGCGGCAAGCCCGAAAAATCTTCTAAAAACGACGAAGCAGAGATGAAAGATGAGCAAATTTATGATCAAAATGCAGCAAAAATCCTCAAAGATCCGCGAAAATATGCGATCTTCCACGCCGTAAAAGTAATACGCCCGCGCCGCGCAAACGATCAAATTAAGCGCGACGACGAGCCAAAATACACCCACCGCGCCGCATAGGCCGAAATAAAATTTCGGCGCGGGCGCAAGCAGAGCCCTCGCTTTATCAAGTAGTAGTTGAACCATTTTTGCTCTTTATTTTTAAATTTACATCTGCCGCATCGCCGGAACCGCTGCGGCGCAGTCTCGCATCCACAAATTGTGCCGCGCTTCAAGTCGGCTCACGCCAACGCAATGAAAACAGGCGGTAAATTTTACGCTTACAAATTGTGCCGCGCCGAAATCTCTACCGCGAAATTGAGCGCGTCTGTTTTTGCGCCGCGATCGGCGAATTTTTGCGCGACACGATGCCGCAAGGCAAATTTTACCTGCCGAAATTTGAATGCGGCGAAATTGATGCGACATTTTCTGTTGCGAAATTTGCCGCACGGCGCGCTTCCTAAACGGCAAAATTCCGTGCCGTGCCGCGTATCAAAAATACGACGCGATTGAGCGCATAAATTTAAATCCGCAAGACGCCGCACCAAAAACAACTGCCGCGCGCAAATCCCACGCACAGACGCAC
>NZ_CAKZTI010000069.1 GCF_937921625.1 uncultured Campylobacter sp.
TAAAACAGCATATATCTCTGTAGTAGTCGTAGTCGTAGTTATCGCACTGTTTTTAGCGCTAGTGGATCTAATTATGTCCGCTTTGATAACGGCTTAAGCAAGGATACAATATGGCAAATAAATGGTATGCGATACAAACTTACGCCGGCAGCGAGATGGCGGTAAAGCGCGCGATAGAAGCGCTAAAGCAAGACGAAGCGCTTGAGGCTAAGATCGGCGAAGTGCTTGTGCCTACCGAAGATGTTATAGAGGTCAAAAATACAAAGCAAACCATTAAAGAGCGCAGCTTATATCCTGGGTATTGCTTTGCAAATTTAGATCTGGATACTACTTTATGGCATAGAATTCAGATGCTGCCTAAGGTCAGTCGCTTTATCGGCGAGGCGAAAAAGCCCTCTCCGCTGCCAGAAAAAGATATCGAAATAATTCTAGAAAAGATCAATAATCGCGAGGCTCCTAAGCCCAAGATTAATTTCGATGAGGGCGAGACGGTTAGGATCGTCGATGGACCTTTTGCTAATTTCAACGGCATCGTAGAAGAGTATGATATGATACATGGCAAGCTTCGCCTCAATGTTTCGATCTTCGGACGAAGCACGCCGATTGAAATTTCATACTCGCAAGTTGAAAAGATTATTTAAATTTTATAAGGAGTAAATTTATGGCTAAGAAAGTTGTTGGCGAAATCAAGCTGCAAATAGCGGCCGCAAAAGCAAATCCAAGCCCGCCAGTAGGTCCTGCATTAGGACAAAAGGGTGTTAATATTATGGAATTTTGCAAAGCGTTTAACGAGCGAACCAAAGATATGGCGGGCTTTAACATTCCTGTTATCATCACGGTTTATGCCGATAAAAGCTTTACTTTCATCACTAAGCAACCGCCTGCGACGGATTTGATCAAAAAAGCGGCGAAGATAGATAAGGGTTCGGACAACCCTCTTAAAAAGAAGGTAGCATCCCTAACTAAGGCTCAGGTTTTAGAGATCGTCGAGAAAAAGATCGCCGATCTGAATACTAAGGATAGAGAGCAGGCGGCTAGGATCATAGCGGGTTCGGCTCGTTCTATGGGTATTACGGTCACTGACTAGACCTTTTGACCGCTAAGGTTTAAAAAAGCGGTAGCACTTTAATTGCGGAGAAATATATGCCAAAAAATTCAAAAAGATTCAACGAACTTTTAAAAAAAGTTGACGTAAATAAAATTTATAGTGTAGACGAAGCGGTAAGCACGGTAAAAACTCTAGCTTCTGCTAAATTTGATGAGACGGTGGAGATCGCTCTTAAACTAAACGTAGATCCAAGACATGCCGATCAGATGGTGCGCGGCTCGGTCGTTTTACCTGCCGGTACGGGAAAAAGCGTTCGAGTAGCTGTGATTGCAAAAGACGCAAAAGCTAGCGAGGCTAGCGAAGCGGGTGCCGATATCGTGGGTGCCGATGATCTGATTGAAGAGATTCAAAAAGGAAATATAAATTTCGACGTTCTTATCGCCACTCCAAATTTAATGGGACTAGTCGGTAAGGTAGGTCGTATTCTTGGTCCAAAAGGCGTTATGCCGAACCCTAAAACCGGTACCGTTACGATGGATGTCGCTCAGGCCGTTAAAAATGCTAAGGGTGGACAGGTAAATTTCCGCGTCGATAAGCAAGGAAATATCCACGCAGGCCTTGGCAAGGCTAGCTTTAGCAAAGAGCAGCTTTTAGACAATCTTACGACGTTTATTAAAACCATAAATAAGCATAAGCCAGCGACTGCGAAGGGCAGATACGTAACTCATGCATCGCTTTCACTTACTATGAGCCCTGCAGTTACACTGGATAATCAAGAAATAATCGATTTAAAATAAAATTTTAAATTTTTATCTTAGATTGGAGATAGCTCAAGGTTTTTAACTTAATTGATCGAAATTTCAAAATTTCGATCGCTTGGCTTGAAATCACCGATCGGAAAGGAGACCTAATGACGAGAGACGAAAAATCAAAGATAGTAGCGGAGCTTGGCGAGGCTTTCAAAGCTAGCGAAGCTATAGTAATTTCCGATTTTAAAGGCCTTAGCGTTAAGCAGCTTGAGGATCTTCGAAATAGCGCGCGCGAAGCGGGCGTAAAGGTTCGAGTTATCAAAAACACCCTAGCCAATATCGCTTTAAAAAATGCCGAAAAAAACGGACTTAGCTTTAAAGATACCAATATCTTCTTATGGGGCGAGCAGCTTTCTGTATGTAAAGTAGCGGCTAAATTTGAAGAGAAAAATGAAATTTTTAAGCTTAAGACCGCTCATATCGATGGGGAAGTAGCCGGCGTAGATAAGGTTAGAGCGCTTTCGAAGATGCCTTCGAGAGACGAGCTTATCGCGATGTTACTTCAAGTATGGAATGCGCCGATTCAAAATTTTACGATCGGCCTCAATGCGCTTAAGCAGAAAAAAGAAGCTAGCGCTTAATTAAAATTTAGGAGAATAAAATGGCAATTTCAACAGATGAAGAGGTTTTGGAGTATATCTCTAATCGTTCGGTGCTAGAGCTTAGCGAACTAGTTAAAAAATTTGAGGAAAAATTCGGCGTAAGCGCAGCTCCGGTTATGGTAGCTGGCGGCGCAGGTGCTGGCGGCGCAGGTGCGGCAGCAGCTGAAGAGAAAACGGAATTTGACGTCGTATTGCTTGATGCGGGCGATAAGAAAATCAACGTAATTAAGGTTGTTCGTGCCTTAACAGGTCTTGGTTTAAAAGAGGCCAAAGACGCTACCGAGGCTACTCCGTCCGTTCTTAAAGAGGGACTTAACAAAGAAGACGCCGAGAAGGCTAAAAAAGAGCTTGAAGAAGCAGGCGCTAAAGTCGAACTCAAATAAATCGCGAAATTTTAAAATTTCGCATACAAATGTGTGCCGGTGCATCGCATCGGCACTTCTTTCTTTAAAATACAACTACGAGGTAGTGGAATGTTAAACAGCCTATATTCAGGAAATCGTCTTAGGGTGGATTTTTCAAAGGTTCCCAAAGACATCGAAATTCCGAATTTATTACAACTACAAAAGAAAAGTTTTGATCATTTTTTAAATCTTGATAACTCGGGTGGAGAAAGCGGCATAGAGAAGGTTTTCAAAGCCATTTTTCCTATCCACGATGCACAGAATAGACTAAGTATCGAGTATGTAAGTAGCGAAATTTCAAAGCCAAAGTATTCGATTAGAGAATGCATGGAAAGAGGGCTTACTTATTCGGTAAATTTAAAGATGAAGCTCCGTTTGCTAGTGCATGAGCGCGATGAAAAGACGGGCAAAAAAATCGGCGTAAAAGAGATCAAAGAGCAAGATATATTTATTCGCGACATTCCTTTAATGACCGATAGAATTTCATTTATCATTAACGGCGTCGAGCGCGTAGTCGTAAATCAGCTGCACAGAAGCCCGGGCGTAATCTTCAAAGAGGAAGAGAGCCCTACGGTTCTAAATAAACTTATCTACACCGCTCAAATAATACCTGATCGCGGCAGCTGGCTATATTTCGAATACGACGTAAAAGACGTACTATATGTGCGCATAAATAAAAGGCGCAAGGTTCCGATCACGATCCTATTTCGCGCACTCGGCTACAAAAAACAAGACATTATAAAATTATTTTATCCTATTAAGACGATCTATATCAAAAAAGGAAAATTCCTGACCGATTTCGATCCTAAAGAATACGCGGGCAGGCTCGATTACGACATTATAAACGAAAATGGTGAAGTGCTTCATCAAGCAAGTAAACGCCTAACATCTAAAAAAGCGGAGAAGTTAGCAGAGGACGGACTAAAGCTCATCGAGTATCCGGCTGAAATTTTAGCCGAGCGCTACCTAGCGGGCGCCATCGTCGATAAAAACAGCGGCGAAGTACTTTTTGATTCGCTAACCGCGCTTGATGAGGGCAAGCTAGCCAAGATCGCCAACACCGAGAAAAAATTTACGATCGCTAACGACCTAGCTAGCGGCGTAGATACTTCAATCATAAATTCTTTTATTCAAGATGCAGACGCGCTTAAGCTCTTGCAGCAAAGCGAGGGCATAGACGACGAGAACGATCTGGCTGCGATTAGAATTTACAAGGTTATGCGCCCGGGCGAGCCGGTGGTAAAAGAAGCGGCAAAGAGCTTCGTAAACGATCTGTTTTTTAATCCGGAGCGCTACGATCTAACTAAAGTCGGCCGTATGAAGATGAATCACAAACTAGGCATCGAAGCGCCGGAGTACATAACCGTACTAACCAGCGAGGATATTATCAAGACGGCGAAATATCTAATCAGGGTTAAAAACGGCGACGGCTTCATCGACGATCGCGATAATCTTGGCAATCGCCGCATCCGCTCGATCGGAGAGCTTTTGGCGAACGAGATGCATCTTGGATTTATCAAGGTTCAAAAGGCGATCAAGGATAAATTTACTGGCATTAGCGGAAATTTAGACGAGCTTATGCCGTATGATTTCGTAAACCCTAAAATCATCACCACTACGCTTATGGAATTTTTCACCGGTGGCCAGCTAAGCCAGTTTATGGATCAGACTAACCCGCTTAGCGAGGTTACGCATAAGCGCCGTCTATCTGCGCTGGGCGAGGGTGGTTTAGTTAAAGAGCGCGCCGGCTTTGAGGTGCGCGACGTCCATCCTACGCATTACGGTAGAATTTGTCCTATCGAAACTCCGGAGGGTCAAAATATCGGTCTGATCAATACCCTAGCTACCTATGCGAAGGTAAATGATCTGGGCTTTGTCGAGGCTCCGTATAAAAAGGTCGTAAACGGTAAGGTTACCGACGAGATCGTCTATCTTACCGCTACGCAGGAAGAGGGGCTCGTAATCGCTCCTGCGTCCGCTAAATTGGACGAAGAGGGCAATATCGTAGAGGAGCTTTTGGAGGTTAGAAAAGACGGCGAAAATATCATGGCTAAACGCGAGGATATTTCGCTGATAGACCTTTGCTCGGGTATGGTCGCGGGCGTAGCGGCGTCGCTGATTCCGTTTTTGGAACACGACGATGCTAACCGCGCGCTTATGGGCTCGAACATGCAGCGCCAAGCCGTGCCGCTTCTGCACTCCACCGCTCCTATCGTCGGAACGGGTATGGAAGCGATCATCGCGCGCGATTCGTGGGAAGCGATCAAGGCTAAACGCGACGGCGTCGTAGAAAAGGTCGATAATAAAAATATATTTATTTTGGGCGAAGACGAAAAAGGTCCGTTTATCGATCATTACGCGATGGAGAAAAATTTACGCACCAACCAAAACACTACCTTTTCGCAGCGCCCTATCGTGCGAAAAGGTGACGTGATAAAGGCGGGTCAAATCATAGCCGACGGTCCTAGCATGGACGGCGGCGAGCTTGCAATTGGTAAAAACGCTCTTATAGCTTTCATGCCGTGGCACGGTTATAATTACGAGGACGCCGTAGTCATGAGCGAAAAGATGATTCGTGCTGATGAATACACCAGCGTGCATGTTTATGAAAAAGAGATCGAGGCTAGAGAGCTTAAAGACGGCGTGGAGGAGATCACGCGCGATATCCCTAATATCAAAGAGGAGGAGCTTACCCACCTCGATGATAGTGGTATCGTAAAGATCGGTACTCACGTCAAACCGGGCATGATCTTGGTAGGCAAGGTAACTCCGAAAGGCGAAGTCAAACCGACGCCTGAAGAGAGGCTTTTACGTGCGATCTTCGGCGAGAAGGCGGGACATGTGGTAAATAAATCTCTCTACGCTACTGCTTCAATGGAAGGCGTGGTAATCGACGTTAAAATTTTTACCAAAAAGGGCTACGAGAAGGATCCGCGCACGAACAAAGCTTATGAGGATGAAAAAACCGAGCTCGAAAGGGAGCATCACGATAGGCTTTTGATGCTTGATCGCGAGGAGATGCTAAAGGTAGTGGCGCTACTTTCTAAAAGCGCTTTGCAAAGCGATCAAAGCCTAAATAAAAAAGATTATAAAAAGGGCGATAAGGTTAAAAAAGAGGAGCTTGAAAGCTCCAATCGCTTTACGTTAAATTCCTTTGTCAAGGCTTATTCTAAAGCTGTTCAGAAGGAATACGAAGAGCTAAAAAACCACTTCCAAAACGAAAAGCGCAAGCTCAAAGAGGAACACGACGAAAAGATCGAAATTTTAGAAAAAGACGATATCTTGCCAAGCGGCGTCGTTAAGCTCGTAAAGGTCTATATCGCGACCAAGCGCAAGCTAAAAGTGGGCGATAAGATGGCGGGTCGCCACGGAAACAAGGGTATCGTCTCAAACATCGTCCCTGAGGTCGATATGCCGTATCTGCCTAGCGGACAGCGCGTGGATATTGTGCTAAATCCTCTCGGCGTTCCAAGTCGTATGAATATCGGTCAGATAATGGAGAGCCACTTAGGTCTTGTGGGCTGGCGCCTAGGCGAGCAGATCGCTAAAATTTTAGAGGAGAAAACGGGCGAATGGTTAAAAACCCTCCGCGCCAAAATGATTGAGATCGCGGGCGTTTCCAAGCTAATGCAGGCTAAAAAGACGCTTGAAAAGATCAGCGACGAAGATCTTTTGAAATACGCTAGAGACTGGGCTAAGGGCGTTAGATTTTCCGCTCCGATATTTGAGGGTATTGTGCCGGAGGATTTCAAAAAGCTATTTGAAATGGCAGGCATCGATCAGGACGGCAAGACCGAGCTTTACGACGGTCGCACCGGCGAAAAGATCAAAGAGCGCGTAAATGTGGGCTGCATGTATTATCTCAAGCTGCACCACCTAGTCGACGAAAAGGTTCACGCAAGAAGCACCGGTCCTTACAGCCTAGTCACGCAGCAGCCGGTCGGCGGCAAGGCGCTATTCGGCGGTCAAAGATTTGGAGAGATGGAAGTTTGGGCCCTAGAGGCATACGGCGCGGCATACACGCTTCGCGAAATGCTAACGATCAAATCCGACGACGTCGACGGACGCTTGGCTGCGTATAAGGCGCTGACAAAAGGTGAAAACGTTCCGTCTACCGGAATTCCTGAGACGTTTTTTGTTTTAACTAACGAGCTTAAATCGCTTGCTCTAGACGTTGAAATTTACGAGAATGGAGAGAATAAATGAGCGATAATTCAAATTTAGAAAGAATAGAAATAAAAGAAGACGCTAGAGTTCACGACTTCGACGCGTTTGCTATTAGGCTTGCTAGCCCCGAGCAGATCAAGGCTTGGAGCCACGGCGAGGTCAAAAAGCCCGAGACTATTAACTACCGCACGCTCAAGCCGGAGCGCGACGGGCTTTTTTGCGCTAAAATTTTCGGTCCAGTAAGAGATTATGAGTGCATCTGCGGCAAATATAAGAAGATGCGATATAAGGGCTGGAAGTGCGAAAAATGCGGTGTCGAAATTACGAGCTCGAAGGTCCGCCGCACTAGAATGGGGCATATCGAGCTGGTAACGCCGGTGGCGCATATTTGGTACGTAAATTCCTTGCCTAGCCGCATCGGTACGCTTCTAAATATCAAGATGAAAGATCTTGAGCGCGTGCTTTATTATGAGGCTTACATCGTAGAAAGTGCAGGCGAGGCATTTTACGACAACGAAAATTCTAAAAAGGTCGAAAAATACGACGTTTTAAACGAAGAGCAGTATCAGAGCTTAAAAGAGCGCTTTTCGCAGACAGGCTTCGTCGCTAAAATGGGCGGTCAGGTGATCCGCGATATGCTAGCTGAGCTTGATTTAGTTGAAATTTTAAATTCTTTGAAGGAGGAGATGGCTAACACAAACTCCGAAGCGAAGAAAAAAACCATCGTCAAGCGTCTAAAGGTCGTCGAGAGCTTTTTAAATTCCGGTAATAAGCCGGAGTGGATGATGATTACGAATCTTCCCGTGCTACCTGCCGATCTGCGCCCGCTTGTTAGCCTTGAGGGCGGCAAATTTGCAGTTTCGGACGTAAATGATCTATACCGCCGCGTCATAAATCGAAATTCTAGGCTCAAAAGGCTGATGGAGCTCGATGCACCCGAGATCATCATTCGCAATGAAAAACGAATGCTTCAAGAGGCGGTGGACGCGCTTTTTGACAATGGACGTCGCGCTAACGCCGTAAAGGGCGCCAATAAGCGACCGCTTAAATCTCTAAGCGAGATCATTAAGGGTAAGCAGGGCCGCTTCCGTCAAAATTTGCTCGGCAAGCGTGTGGATTTTTCGGGCCGCTCCGTCATCGTCGTAGGTCCAAATTTACGCATGGATCAGTGTGGTCTGCCTAAAACTATGGCGCTTGAGCTATTCAAGCCGCATCTAATCGCTCGCCTTCAAGAGAAGGGCTATGCTACGACCGTTAAGCAGGCTAAAAAGATGATCGAAAATAGGATCAATGAAGTTTGGGAGTGCTTGGAGGAGGTCGTTAAAGATCATCCAGTTATGCTAAACCGCGCGCCGACGCTTCATAAGATGTCTATTCAGGCGTTTCATCCCGTGCTCGTCGAGGGCAAGGCGATCAGGCTGCATCCACTAGTCTGCGCCGCATTCAACGCGGACTTTGACGGAGATCAGATGGCGGTGCACGTGCCGCTTAGCCAAGAGGCGATCGCGGAATGTAAAATTTTAATGCTTAGCTCGATGAACATCTTGCTTCCTGCGAGTGGAAAGCCTGTCGCGGTGCCTAGCCAGGATATGGTTTTAGGAATTTATTATCTAAGCCTCGAAAAGCCAGGTGCAAAAGGAACGAATAAAATTTTTGCAAACGTCGATGAGGTAATGCTTGCCGTGGAGGCAAACGCGCTAGATATCCACGCTAAAATTAAAACTATGATCGATCGTCGCATTATCTTTACGACCGCGGGCCGCTTAATCATCAAATCGATCCTGCCTAGCTTTATTCCGGATCATCTTTGGAATAAGATTATGAAGAAAAAGGATATCGCCGAGCTTGTCGATTACGTCTATAAAAACGGCGGCCTTGAGATAAGCGCGGAATTTTTGGATAATCTTAAAAATTTAGGCTTTGAATCCGCGACTAAAGCGGGTGTATCGATCTCCGTTTCGGATATCATCGTGCCGAAGTCTAAAGCGGGTCTTGTAGAAGAGGCCAAAAAGCAGGTCAGAGAGGTTCAGAATCAATACGGCGCGGGCTTGTTAACCGACGGCGAGCGCTATAATAAAACCATCGACATCTGGACCAGCACCAGCAAGAAGCTAGCCGATGAGATGATGAAGATGATGGAGAAAGATAAGGACGGCTTTAATTCTATTTATATGATGGCCGATAGCGGCGCGCGAGGTAGTGCGGAGCAGATCAAACAGCTAGCGGGCATGAGAGGTCTGATGAGTAAGCCGGACGGCTCGATCATCGAGACGCCGATCACTTCAAATTTTAGAGAGGGTCTGAACGTAAACGAGTACTTCATCTCGACTCACGGCGCGCGTAAAGGTCTTGCCGATACTGCGCTTAAGACCGCAAACGCGGGCTATCTGACGCGAAAGCTGATCGATGTCGCGCAAAATGTCAGGGTTACGATGCACGATTGCGGTACGCACGAGGGTATCGAGGTTACTGAGATCGTAGAAAACGGAACGCAAATAGAAAGCTTAGCCGATAGGATTATGGGTAGGGTGCTAAGCTCGGATGTGATTGATCCGGTGTCGAATGAAATTTTATTTACTGAAGGCACGCTTCTAGGCGTTAATGAGGTACGCACCATAGCCGATGCAGGCATCAAATCCGTAAGCATCCGCACGCCTATTACGTGCAAGGCTGAAAAAGGGGTTTGCGCGAAGTGCTACGGCGTAAATTTGGGCGAGGGCAAGCTGGTAAAACCGGGCGAAGCGGTCGGTATCATCTCTGCGCAATCAATCGGCGAGCCGGGTACGCAGCTTACGCTACGAACCTTCCACGCCGGCGGTACCGCATCTACCGAGCAGCAAGATCGTCAAGTAATCGCCGATAAGGAAGGCTTTATCAGATATTACAACGTAAAGACCTATGAAAACGGCGGCAAAAATATCGTAATGAACCGCAGAAACGCTGCGGTGCTTTTGGTAGAGCCTAAGATCAAAGCCCCAATTACCGGCAAGGTAAGCATCGATATAACTCACGACGACGTAAATATAACGCTAAAAGGTAAGAAAGAAGAATTTAAATATACTATCCGACGCCACGATCTAGCCAAGCCTACCGAACTTGCTGGCGTAAGTGGTAAAGTTGAGGGGAAATTCTACATCGTATTTAAAGACGGAGAAACCGTTGGGGAAAATGATAGTTTAGTAGAGGTTATAAAAGAAGACTGGAATATCCCTACTCGAATTCCGTTTGCCAGCGAACTTCGCGTCAAAGACGGCGAGCCGGTAACCCAAAAGATCAAAGCGGGAGCAAATGGTACGCTTAAGTATTTCATCCTAAAGGGCGATTATTTGGAGCGCTTAAAGGATATCAAAAAAGGTCACGTCGTAAGCGAGAAGGGTATGTACGTAGTCATCTCCGATGAAAACGGCAGAGAGGCGATCCGCCACTACATACCGCGCGAATCTGTCATTACCTATGATGATAATAGCGTAGTAAAAAGCGAAGATCTTATCGCTAAGCCTAAAAAAGATGATCGCTTGATTATCGCCGAGTGGGATCCGTATTCCATCCCTGTGGCCGCAGAGTGCGAGGGCAAGATCAGCTTTGAGGATATCGAGCCTGGATATACCGCTACGGAGCAATATGACGAGACTACCGGCCAGAGCCGCTTGGTCATCAACGAGTATCTGCCTCAAGGCGTTAAACCGGCCATCGTCGTAACTCCTAGCAAGGGCGAGCCTATCAAATACAACCTAGGGCCGAAGACCGCGATTTTTACGAATAAAGGCGATCAGGTAGCGATTGCAGATATTTTGGCTAGGACGCCGAAAGCTGCTGCGAAATCAAAAGATATCACCGGCGGTTTGCCGCGCGTATCGGAGCTATTTGAAGCGCGCCGTCCAAAAAATACCGCGATCATCGCAGACATCGACGGAACCGTCCGCTTCGATAAGGCTTTGCGTGCAAAAGAGCGCATCATAATCGAGGGCGAGGACGGAACGAGCGCCGAGTATCTAATCGATAAAAGTCGCCAGATCCAAGTGCGAAACGGCGAGTTCGTCCACGCAGGCGAGAAGCTTACCGACGGAGTTATCAGCTCGCACGATGTGCTTAGAATTTTAGGCGAAAAAGCGCTACATTATTATCTGATAAGCGAAATTCAACAGGTTTACCGCTCTCAAGGTGTCGTCATCAGCGATAAGCATATCGAGATTATTGTATCTCAGATGCTCCGCCAGGTTCGAATTGTCGATAGTGGCGATACTCAGCTAATCGTCGGTGATCTGATTAGCCGTCGTAGATTTAGAGAAGAAAACGAGCGTATTATAAAAATTGGTGGCGAGCCTGCGATTGCTGAGTCTGTGCTACTGGGTGTAACTCGCGCGGCTGTTGGAAGTGATAGCGTCATTTCGGCAGCGTCCTTCCAAGAGACTACGAAGGTTCTAACCGAGGCTAGTATCGCGGGTAAATTTGACCGATTAGAGGACTTGAAAGAAAACGTAATTTTAGGTCGCATAATTCCGGTCGGAACCGGTCTGTATAAAGACAAGGAAGTTAAACTTAAAAAATAATTTAGGGCAAAAAGCCCTAAATTTACCTAAATTTAAAGGATGAGACATGAATATGATCAACATAAATTTCGGTCTGTTGTTTATCAGGTTGGGGCTTGGAGTTTGTCTTTTAATGCACGGAATTTTTAAGCTTACTCACGGCATAGACGGCGTAAAATCGATGCTAGTAGCTAGAGGAATTCCGGATCTGGTGGCTTACGGCGCGTACGTAGGCGAGGTGCTGGCGCCCGCGATGATAATCATAGGCGTATTTTGCCGCATAGGCGCTCTGCTTGTGATCGCAAACGTGCTCATGATAATATACGTCCTACACACTCCGTTGAGCGCGCTTACCGGCGTGGGCGGATTTGAGCTGGAAATCGTATATCTGTATCTTTCCGCTGCTATCTGCCTAGTGATCTGCGGCGGCGGAGAGTTTGTACTGATTAGAGATTAAAATTTAGTTAAATTTACGTTTCTGTAAGTTTAAACAAAGTATAATCTAAATCTTTTTGAATAAATTTTTGTGAAAGGAAAGATGTGCCAACCATAAATCAATTGGTCAGAAAAGAGCGCAAGAAGCTTACCGAGAAATCGAAGTCCCCGGCGCTAAAGAATTGCCCTCAACGAAGAGGAGTTTGTACTAAGGTCTATACTACGACCCCTAAAAAACCAAACTCTGCGCTTCGTAAAGTTGCCAAAGTAAGGCTTACTAGCGGATTTGAAGTCATCAGCTATATCGGCGGTGAAGGTCACAATCTACAAGAGCACTCCATCGTGCTAGTTCGCGGCGGTCGTGTAAAGGACCTACCGGGCGTTAAATATCACATCGTCCGCGGTGCACTCGATACTGCAGGCGTTGCAAAACGAACCGTTGCAAGATCAAAATACGGTGCTAAACGACCTAAAAAATAGTTTAGCCGAAACAGACCGGCACTAGATTTTGCCGAGTTTGAGTAAAATTTTAAAATTTGAAGGAATAAAATGAGAAGAAGAAAAGCTCCCGTTAGGGAAGTTATGCCTGATCCGATTTATGACAGCAAAGTAATCACAAAATTTATTAATTCGCTTATGTTCGACGGCAAAAAGAGCGTCGCTACCGAGATTATGTACGGCGCCTTAAATTTCATCGACAATAAAGGCGGCGAGAAGAAAGGTATCGAAATTTTCAACGATGCTATCGATAACGTTAAGCCTTTGATGGAAGTTAAGTCTCGTCGTGTAGGCGGCGCAACTTATCAGGTTCCGATCGAGGTCAGGCCGGCTCGCCAGCAGGCTCTGGCTATCCGCTGGATTATCTCTTTTGCGAGAAAAAGAAGCGAACGCACGATGATAGAGCGCCTGGCTTACGAGCTTATGGACGCCGCAAATTCTAAAGGCTCTTCATTTAAAAAGAAAGAAGACACCTACAAGATGGCAGAAGCCAACAAAGCTTTTGCGCATTATCGTTGGTAGGAGGGCGTCATGGCAAGAAAAACCCCTTTACATATGGTCAGAAATATCGGAATTGCCGCCCACATCGATGCCGGAAAGACGACTACAAGCGAAAGAATTCTATTTTTTACCGGTATGAGCCATAAGATCGGCGAGGTTCACGAGGGCGCCGCTACTATGGACTGGATGGAGCAGGAGCGCGAGCGTGGCATTACGATTACGTCTGCGGCAACTACCTGCTTTTGGAATAATCATCAGATAAATTTGATCGACACCCCGGGCCACGTAGACTTTACTATCGAAGTCGAGCGCTCGATGCGCGTTTTAGATGGTGCGGTAGCAGTATTTTGCTCGGTCGGAGGCGTTCAGCCTCAAAGCGAGACCGTTTGGCGTCAAGCGAATAAATACCATGTTCCGCGCATTATTTTCGTAAATAAAATGGATCGCGTCGGCGCAAATTTCTATAATGTCGAACAGCAGGTAAAAGATAGGCTCAAGGCTCATCCAGTTCCTATTCAAATTCCGATCGGCGCTGAGGACGATTTTAGAGGCGTTATCGATTTAGTCACTATGAAAGCGCTCGTTTGGGATGATAGCAAGGGCCCTTCGGCTCCGGAGACCGTCGAAATTCCTGCCGAGCTACGAGAAAAAGCGCAAGAGTATCGCGACAAGATGATTGAAGCGGTAGCCGAGACCGACGAAGCCTTGATGGAGAAGTATTTTAACGGCGAAGAGCTAAGCGTCGAAGAGATCAAAAAGGGCATCAAGAAAGGCTGCTTAACCCTAAGCTTCTTTCCTATGCTATGCGGTACCGCATTTAAAAACAAGGGCGTGCAGCCTTTGCTAGATGCGGTCGTAGATTATCTACCTGCGCCTGATGAGGTGCCTGCGATTAAGGGTCAGTATGAGGACGGCAGCGAGGTTCACGTAAGCTCTACCGACGAGGGCGAGTTTGCGGGTCTTGGATTTAAGATTATGACCGATCCTTTCGTAGGTCAGCTTACCTTCGTACGCGTTTATCGCGGCGTTTTGGAAAGCGGTAGCTACGTCGTAAATACCGGCAAGGGCAAAAAAGAGCGCATCGGCCGCTTGCTAAGGATGCACTCAAATAAACGCGAAGAGATCAAAGAGCTATATGCGGGCGAGATCGGCGCCGTCGTGGGTCTTAAAGACACTCTTACGGGCGATACGCTAGCTAGCGAAAAAGATAAAGTAATCTTAGAACGTATGGAATTTCCTGATCCCGTTATCAGCGTAGCGGTAGAGCCTAAAACTAAAGCCGATCAAGAAAAAATGGGTATCGCGCTTCAAAAATTGGCGCAAGAAGATCCGAGCTTTAGAGTCGCGACCGACGAAGAGAGCGGACAAACTATCATTTCGGGAATGGGCGAGCTACACCTTGAGATTATCGTAGATAGAATGCTTAGAGAATTTAAGGTTGAGGCCGAGGTCGGACAGCCGCAGGTCGCATATCGCGAGACTATCCGCAAAACGGTCGAGCAGGAGTACAAATACGCCAAGCAGTCGGGCGGTCGCGGTCAATACGGTCACGTATTTTTGCGCCTAGAGCCTTTGGAGCCGGGCACCGGATATGAGTTCGTAAACGATATCAAAGGTGGCGCGATTCCGAAAGAATACATACCTGCGGTTGATAAAGGCTGCCAAGAGGCGATGCAAAATGGCGTTTTGGCGGGCTATCCGGTCGAGGACGTGCGCGTAACGGTCTATGACGGAAGCTACCACGAAGTCGATAGCTCCGAAATGGCGTTCAAACTCGCCGCTTCTATGGGCTTTAAAGAGGGCGCTAGAAAAGCGGGCGCCGTGATCTTGGAGCCTATGATGAAGGTCGAGGTAGAAACCCCTGAGGAGTATATGGGCGACGTCATCGGCGATCTAAACAAGCGCCGCGGACAGGTCAATAACATGAGCGAGCGGGGTGGTAATAAGATCATCGACGCGTTTTGCCCACTTTCGGAGATGTTCGGTTATTCGACCGATCTGCGCTCTCAGACGCAGGGTCGCGCGACCTATTCGATGGAATTTGATCACTACGACGAGGTTCCTAAGAACGTCGGCGAAGAGATCATCAAAAAGCGCAACGGCTAGGCTTAACGGGCGCTAGGGTGCGGCGATAGCTTTATCGCCAATGCCCTAGCTTCTTTAAATTTTAAAACAGCACTTAAATTTAACTTGCTTTACAAGCCAAAATTTTAACTCACACTCTGGTTTCAAATAAAATTTCAATTCATAAATTTTAACTTCCGCCGATCGTAAATTTGGATTAAAAAATTTCAATCAAATTTAAAAATCCAAAGCATAACTTAAAACGCGCTCATGATGCCGCGCCCATCGTTTTACTAGAGATTTCTTTCTTTCGCAGAGAAAGCACGCATGTCGCTATATGCTTTGATTTACATTCACGAACAAAATCGCCGCAAGCGGGATCGCAAGTAGGGTAAAATTTTACCTTCGGCGTAGCCTCAAGGCGGAGCGCTATCATAGACCTATATCGAATTGCGATCCATCAGTGCTTTATGCGAGTCGTGGTATTTTCCGCAGGCGGGTGTTTAAATTTCGCAGCCGCTTTATGCCGTGAAATTTCATCCTAGTGCAGCCGATCTACGCGCCAATCATATCCGCCGAGCCGGCGCTCTAGCCCGCCTGTTTTCGGATTTAGCAGGCGTTTGCTTTCGCGGGTTATATTGCGCCCGTTTCAGATATTTCAAAACAAAGAAAAATCATGCAACAAACCAAATTACAAGGCGTAAGCGTTGATCTTTTGGGCAGCGAGCTTAAGCTGGGAGATAAGGCGCCCGAGCTCAGCCTGGTCGCGCCGATCTTAGCGAGGTCAAAGTCGGCGGCGGCACGGGCAAGGCGCAGGTCATCATCGCCGTGCCGTCCCTGGATACGGACGTGTGCGCGACCGAGACGCGCAAATTTAACGAGCGCGCCGCGAGCATAAAAAATACCGAGGTTTTCGTGGTTTCGATGGACCTGCCGTTTGCCGCGGGCAGATTTTGTTCGACCGAGGGGATCAAAAATTTACGCGCACTAAGCGACTTTCGCGATAAGGAGTTTGCGCGCGCATACGGCGTGCTGATCGCGGACGGCGCGCTTGCAGGGCTAACGTGCCGCGCGGTTTTCGTCGTGGACACCGCGGGCAAGATCGCCTACAAGCAGATCACGGACGACATCGTAGATGAGCCCGATTACGACGCGGCGCTGAATGCGGCGGCGTTTGCGAGCGGAAGCGCTGCGACGCAGGGCTGATGCAATTTCTAGGTCTGCGGCGCAGACGTTTGCTCGCTTAAATTTAGCGGGCTTAAAATACGCGGACGGGCGCCTTGCTCGCCCGCAACTTTAAATTTTGAAATTCCACGGCGCCCTGCAATTTGGCAGGTCGCGTCTGAATTTCGGCGGATCTGCGTTCGTGATCCTATTTGTGCAGTTCGCAATAGAATTTTAAAATTCATCCCCAATCAATTCATAAATTTTCACATTCGGTATGCTTTTCTATCCGTCGGCACATATTTTGGATTTAGAAAAAACAGCGCGCGATCGGGTTTTAAATTCCGATCTTATGCTTGTAGTTGTGGGTACGACGATGCAAAAATAGTTTCTAAATTTGAGTACAAAGAAGGAGTGTAAGCGGCGGTGCCGCAAAGCTAAACAAGGCGCGGATAAAATTTGCGGGCGGAGCGTGTATGTAAATATGTAATCGAGCAAATTTTAGACGCAACGACGTATAGCAAAGAGAAAAAACGCGGGAATTAAGGCGAAGTATTTTTCGCTTAAACGAGGCGAAATTTAATTTTTAAGCGCAGGCT
>NZ_CAKZTI010000070.1 GCF_937921625.1 uncultured Campylobacter sp.
ACGAGATGGTATTTTTAGGCGAGAGCAAAAACGGCACGCAGATGTATCTAAACAAAATCGTGGCCGAAGCTAAAAAAGTGATCGTCATAGGCTCGGTCGAGCCGCACTATTTCGCTGGCTACACGGGCGGCAGAAAGGCTTTCTTGCCGGGTACGGCGTCGTATGAGAGCATCACGCAAAATCACAAACTAGCTCTTAGCTCCGATGCGCAGGCACTGCGCCTAGAGGGCAATCCCGTGCACGAGGATATGATCGACGCGATGAAGGTGCTAGCGCACATCGACGTTTTTTCAATACAGACGGTGCTTGACAGCGAGCACGGCGTGTATTACGCGAGCGCCGGACACTTAAACGACAGCTTTTACGACTGCGTGAAAAAGGCCGACGAGGTATTTTGCGTAAATATCCCGCGCAAGGCAGATATCGTGATCTCGGTCGCGCCCTATCCGATGGACGTCGATCTCTATCAGGCGCAAAAAGCTCTAGATAACGGCAAACTAGCGCTTGCGCAGGACGGAATTTTAATAATGGTCGCAAAGTGCCGCACGGGCATCGGACCAAAGCCGTTTTTCGATCTGATGGCCTCCGCCGACACGCCCAAAAAGGTGCTCGAAAAGATCAGCGCGGGCTTTAAGCTCGGCTATCACAAGGCCGCTAAGATGGCTGAAATCTCGCTCTGGGCGCAAACCTGGGCGGTGAGCGAGCTCAGCGACGAGCAGATGCGCGCCGTGCATCTAAAACCGTATCACGACATCCAAAAAGCCGTGGACGATGCGCTCGCGCAAAAGGGCGCGGACGCCAAAATCATCATCCTGCCGTTTGGCTCGATGACGGTGCCTAAGGCGTAAGCTTGGCTAAAATTTTATATTACGACGCGAGTGCTGGTATCAGCGGCGATATGAATTTAGGCGCGCTGGTGGGGCTCGGAGTGGATTTTGGCTATCTTTGCGCCGAGCTCGAGAAGTTAAATTTAGCCGGCGAATTTCGTCTGGAGCGCAAAAACGTGCTAAAAAACGGCATCGCCGCGACCAAAATCGACGTCGTGCCGCTAAAATCGCAGCCCCACGCCCGAAGCTACGCCGATATCAAGCAAATTTTAGAGAGTTCAAATTTAAGCGAAAGCTGCAAGCAAAGAGCGGGCGCGATATTTCGCACCGTTGCCGAGGCCGAAGCCAAAGTCCACGGCACGGACGTAGATCGGGTGCATTTCCACGAGATCGGCGCGATAGACTCTATCGTCGATATCGTGGGTGCGGCGATCTGCTTTGAATATCTTTTTGAAAATTTAGGCGTCTCGCGCGTGCTAAGCTCCAAAATCGAGCTTGGCGGCGGCGTAGCGATCTGCGACCACGGCGCGCTTAGCGTGCCGGCACCCGCCGTTTGCGAAATTTTAAAAGGAGTGCCCGTAAATCTCGGGCGCGCAAATTTTGAGATGACTACGCCAACGGGAGCGGCGATTTTAAAGGCTTGCGCAGACGAGTTTACGGACAGCGCGAGCTTTAAAATAGAAAATATCGGCTACGGCGCTGGTGGCAAGGACGCGGCGGGCTTTGCAAACGTGCTTCGCGCGATGATCTGCGAGGCGGATGAAAATTTGAACGATGAAAGCGACGAGTCAAATTTAGCCGCGCGTTCAGGCTACGGTGAGGTTTGCAAACAAATTTTAATCTCCACGAACATCGACGATATGGACGCCGAGAGCTTTGCGCTTGCGTGCGAGATTTTGCGAGAAAACGGCGCACTGGACGTATTTAGCCGCTCGATCTTTATGAAAAAGGGGCGCATGGGCTTTGAGCTAAACGCGCTGTGCCGCAAGCAGGACGCGCAAAATTTAAAGGATCTGATTTTTACGCACACGACGGCGATCGGCGTTCGCGAGATAGAGGTTGCTAAAACCGAGATAAAGCGCGAGTTTGTGCGGGTGCAGACGAAATTCGGCGAGATAGGGTTTAAGATTTCTGGCACCTGCCAAACGCAAAAAATAAAGCCGGAATTTGAGGACTGCAAGGCCGCGGCGCTCGCGCACGGCACGACGATCGAGCGGGTGCGAAAAGAGGCGCTAGAAATCTATGACGAAACTAGAAAAACTAAAGGCTGATCTGCGCGGGCTAGGCGAACTCGCGGTCGCATTTAGCGGCGGGGCGGACAGCTCGCTGCTGCTGCGCGCGGCGCACGACGCACTTGAGGGGCGCGCGATCGGCATAACGATAAGATCGCCCTATATGTCCTCGCGCGAGATCGCCGAAGCCGTGAAATTTGCCCGCGCTTACGGCATCAGGCACGAAATTTTAGAACTCGGCGTCGCGGAGGGGATCAAAGATAATCCCGAAAACCGCTGCTATCTGTGCAAAAAGGCCGTGTTTTCGCGCCTAATCGAGCGCGCCCGTGAGCTTGGTTTTAGCTGCGTCGCAGACGGCACGAACCGAGACGATCTGGGCGAACACCGCCCGGGGCTCAAAGCAAAAGAGGAGCTCGGCGTGCTCTCGCCGCTGATAAATTTAACCAAATCCGAGATCCGCGAGCTCTCGCGCGAGTTAAATTTACCCACCGCCGAAAAACCGAGCTACGCGTGCTTGCTAA